>NZ_JAMCOS010000001.1:3416911-3724812 GCF_028069655.1 Acidovorax sp. NCPPB 4044 | reverse complement strand
ATGCCGGTCTTCAAGCGATAGTTTCAATCCACGCGCCCACGTGGGGCGCGACTTACGTGCCCTTTTGGCCGTAGTCATCTACCCAAGGTTTCAATCCACGCGCCCACGTGGGGCGCGACTTTGACACGCCAGCCCTGCTCAAACACTTGACAGTGTTTCAATCCACGCGCCCACGTGGGGCGCGACTTACGCACTCATGCGACAGCAGCGGCACACCACATCGTTTCAATCCACGCGCCCACGTGGGGCGCGACCCATCGCATCAGCGGTGTTGATCGCTTGACGAATGTTTCAATCCACGCGCCCACGTGGGGCGCGACGCCAATCCGAGGGGAAAGCTGCAAGCATGGCCTTGTTTCAATCCACGCGCCCACGTGGGGCGCGACAAGACTGTCAACGGGCACCGGGAAACAAGCTTCCGGTTTCAATCCACGCGCCCACGTGGGGCGCGACGGAGGTGACTGCCTCCCGTGTGGTCGAGTGGCGCGTTTCAATCCACGCGCCCACGTGGGGCGCGACCCCGGTTACGGCAGTGCCTCCACCATCATCAGCGTGTTTCAATCCACGCGCCCACGTGGGGCGCGACGATCGCTGTTGAGGCCGTTGAGCAGCATGCTGGCGTTTCAATCCACGCGCCCACGTGGGGCGCGACGTACCGATGCAGCCACAACGATTTCCAACGCTGCAGTTTCAATCCACGCGCCCACGTGGGGCGCGACCTTTTGTGCGTGCGGGTGTTGAGAGGGTGTACGAAGTTTCAATCCACGCGCCCACGTGGGGCGCGACGTGCCATGCGCCACGTGTCTGCCGTTCAAAGGCAAGTTTCAATCCACGCGCCCACGTGGGGCGCGACATGTGCCCCCGCAAGACAGCAGAGGCACAGCGCCGTTTCAATCCACGCGCCCACGTGGGGCGCGACAGGGCCGCGAGCGCCACATCCCACAGCAGAGCACCGTTTCAATCCACGCGCCCACGTGGGGCGCGACACTTCAGCATGGGCCTAAGCATGTTCATCCCGCAGTTTCAATCCACGCGCCCACGTGGGGCGCGACGCCGGGCCTGCGCCGCGGCCTCGCGCTCACGCTCGTTTCAATCCACGCGCCCACGTGGGGCGCGACCGCACAGGTTGCGCCTTTATTTTTGTTTGGAGAAGTTTCAATCCACGCGCCCACGTGGGGCGCGACCTGCCACGACCACAAGCTGCAGCGCACTCCGAGTGTTTCAATCCACGCGCCCACGTGGGGCGCGACGCTATTTCTTCGCCGCGCCGACCCGCGATCAAGTGTTTCAATCCACGCGCCCACGTGGGGCGCGACGGGCGATGTAGCCCTCAAAGGCCTGCAGAGACGTGTTTCAATCCACGCGCCCACGTGGGGCGCGACATTGGCAAATTGCGCGAATGTTGCGGGTACGCCCGTTTCAATCCACGCGCCCACGTGGGGCGCGACCCTACGACACGTTGGGCGAAACGCAGAACCTCGTGTTTCAATCCACGCGCCCACGTGGGGCGCGACCGCCGCCGTGCTGCTGCACCTCGGGCACCTGTACGCGTTTCAATCCACGCGCCCACGTGGGGCGCGACGAAGCGCTTTCAGCAGTGGTTTCAGCATGGCGCTGTTTCAATCCACGCGCCCACGTGGGGCGCGACGCATCGAACATGGCCATGAGCGGGTCGATCTTCGCGTTTCAATCCACGCGCCCACGTGGGGCGCGACGGGCTGCGATCTCCGGCAAGGCGCCGCGGGTAGTCGTTTCAATCCACGCGCCCACGTGGGGCGCGACCAGCAGGCGTTCGGCGAGTGGGAATACCTGTTCGGGTTTCAATCCACGCGCCCACGTGGGGCGCGACTGTTCGCCACCTCCAGCGTGGGCGCCAGGATGGTGTTTCAATCCACGCGCCCACGTGGGGCGCGACCGCCGCCCGCGCCCTGGGCATTGACCGCCGTGGGTTGTTTCAATCCACGCGCCCACGTGGGGCGCGACGGCGGCTCGTCACTCTGGGTGGTGATGTAGATCGTGTTTCAATCCACGCGCCCACGTGGGGCGCGACGATGAGGTGCAGACCCAGATGAGCAGCCTGATCCGTTTCAATCCACGCGCCCACGTGGGGCGCGACGAATTCGCCTGCCTGCAGCCCGGGAGTCCCGACCCGTTTCAATCCACGCGCCCACGTGGGGCGCGACCCGGTATTGGCGTGTGCGCACTGCGAGAGCCCCGGTTTCAATCCACGCGCCCACGTGGGGCGCGACGCCCGGGGCCCCAGCCCCATGGAGCCCCGCATGGTCGTTTCAATCCACGCGCCCACGTGGGGCGCGACGCCCAGGCCCTGGGCATCTCTCGATCTGGATATGCGTTTCAATCCACGCGCCCACGTGGGGCGCGACACAAGGCCCAGCCATTGATTGACGCTGGCATCAAGTTTCAATCCACGCGCCCACGTGGGGCGCGACCAGCGGCCGCCAGCTTCGGCGGCGCGGCCGAGGCGTTTCAATCCACGCGCCCACGTGGGGCGCGACACGGCGGCGTGGCAACGTGTGCCCAGCGTCGCGCCGTTTCAATCCACGCGCCCACGTGGGGCGCGACGTACCTGGCCCGGCACTTCCAGCTGCTCCTGGCGTTTCAATCCACGCGCCCACGTGGGGCGCGACCTGGCGGCGCTTGAGCAACTGAACGAGGAGCGGGAGTTTCAATCCACGCGCCCACGTGGGGCGCGACGCCTGCTTGGCGCGGATCGTCTCCACCTTGGTCCGTTTCAATCCACGCGCCCACGTGGGGCGCGACTCGATAAGGCTAAAGAGGGTCTCGATGCGGTCAAGGTTTCAATCCACGCGCCCACGTGGGGCGCGACCCGAAGCCCAAATTGCCTGCGCTGGCTCTTGCGGCGTTTCAATCCACGCGCCCACGTGGGGCGCGACGACGCCATCGGCCGTCCGTACCTCGGCATGGACGAGTTTCAATCCACGCGCCCACGTGGGGCGCGACCTGATTTTCCGCCGCGTCGCGCACCGTACACCGACGTTTCAATCCACGCGCCCACGTGGGGCGCGACGGGACAACGCGCTGCACGTGTTCGACGAGGCCCAGTTTCAATCCACGCGCCCACGTGGGGCGCGACCGCCGGCCACCCACGCCGCCTGGCAGAACAGCTCGTTTCAATCCACGCGCCCACGTGGGGCGCGACGCCGACGACCTCATGAGCGACGATCCCCAGCACGGGGTTTCAATCCACGCGCCCACGTGGGGCGCGACTGACGTGAGTGCGTGTCAGGGGCGCCTTATCGACCGCGTTTCAATCCACGCGCCCACGTGGGGCGCGACAACCAATTTGCGGAAACGGTCGCGGAAACGAAGAGGTTTCAATCCACGCGCCCACGTGGGGCGCGACGTCCTGCGCTTGCGCAGTCTGCCAGCACTACGCCTGTTTCAATCCACGCGCCCACGTGGGGCGCGACTGCTTAGGCCCATACCGAAATAGCCCATCCAGTTGGTTTCAATCCACGCGCCCACGTGGGGCGCGACCTTATCGAAGCGGATGTGCCGCACAGTCTGCTCAATGTTTCAATCCACGCGCCCACGTGGGGCGCGACCTGCGGGTTGCAGCCCATGCGAGACGTGGCCGCATGGTTTCAATCCACGCGCCCACGTGGGGCGCGACGCGCGCGCCACTCTTTGACACGCCACCCCTGTTCGAGTTTCAATCCACGCGCCCACGTGGGGCGCGACGTACCTGGGTGCGTTTGCGATGCGGGCGCACTACAGTTTCAATCCACGCGCCCACGTGGGGCGCGACGAGCAGGCTTGTTGTTGTCCGGCTCAGGGTGGAAGTTTCAATCCACGCGCCCACGTGGGGCGCGACGCCGTCTTTATAACCGCGCCTCGCACCACGGTTTTTTCTCCACTTTTCGCGAACCTTCTGCGGGCATGGCCTCACCTGCGTGATAGATCCACTCGGCATTGGGAATGCCTTGTCATGGCAGGCACTTGCATGAACGCGAACCTCCCGGGGAAAGGGCGATCGCTTGCGGTTCGCGCGCGGGCTGGAATGGCGTTCAGTCTTGGCAACGGCCGAGGTGGCTGCGAGACATGGGCCCCGCAGCGGTCCATGGCCGCAGAGGGGGCGGGCGGCGTGCCTGTGCTACAGCACCAGCGGACCGTTCAGATCCAGTACGGGCTTGGTGCCCACGTGCTCCACCTTGCGCTGCCAGTCGTTGCCCAGGTAGTAGAACCGCAAGCTGTCCTGCGCCGGATCGATCGCCTGCAGCAGCCTGGCCCGGAGGGCGGTCCATTGGGCGGCATCCACCTCGATCTCGAATACCGAGAACTGCACGCGTTGCCCGAAATCCAGGCAGGCTTTGGCGATGTGCCGCAGGCGTCTGGCCCCGGCCTTGTCCTGGGAGCGGACATCGTAGCTGACGAGGACCATCATGGTGCGGAGCCTTCTCGGCCGGCGAACAGGGGCAGGGTCATTTCCACAGGAAGGGCGGATAGGCATCCAGGTCGCCGCGCAGGTGGCGGGCCAGGAGTTGGGCCTGGATGAACGGGAAGAGCCCGATGGGGGCTTTTTCTTCCAGGAAGACATGCCGAAGTTCTTCGCGCTTGCGTTCCTGGTAGGCCGTGAGCACGGTCTTGCGCGATTCCTCGCGCAGCAGCACGGCGCCGTTGTCCATCGTCTGGAAATCCGCCTCACCGATCTGCCGCAGGTTGATGAGCGACAGGGCCAGGCGGTCGGCCAGCAGGGGGCGGAACTCCTCCAGCAGGTCCAGCGCAAGGCTCGGGCGGCCCGGCCGGTCGCGGTGCAGAAAGCCCACGGCCGGATCGAGCCCCACGCTTTCCAGCGCCGAGCGGCAGTCGTGCGTGACCAGTGTGTAGAGAAACGAGAGCAGGGCGTTGACGGCATCCAGCGGCGGGCGGCGGCTGCGCCCCTGGAAGCGCATCGCCGTCCCCGGCACCCGGATCAGGTGGTCGAACACGCCAAAGTACGCCTGTGCCGCTTCGCCTTCGCTGCCGCGCAGCAGGTCCACCGACGTCTCCATGGCCAAACGGTCCGCGATGCGGCCGAGCCGAAGGTGCGCGTGCGACAGGGCTTTCTCGTCGGCCGGCGGCAGCTTGCCACCATGGTCGCGCAGGGCGCGGCCCAGCACGGCGCGCTGGTTGTGCAGCTTGCCCTGCAGCAGGTTGCGCACGACGGCTGCGCACCGTACCGGGTCGTCGCTCACGCGGTATTGCTGCCGGCGCAGCAGCACGTTGCCGGAAACAGGGCCTTCCACCCGCGCCAAGAACTTGCCGTGGGGGCTGAGGAACGACGTGGTGATGCCCTGCTCCGCGCAGTAGCCCAGCAGCGGTGGAGAGACGAGCACGCGGCCGAAGCAGACGAGGCCTTCCAGCATGTGCACGGGCAGCCGTGCGCGCACTGCCTGTTCCACCTCCATGACGATGTTGGCGCCGTCCTTGTGCAACCAGGCGCCTTCGGTGGTGACGTAGAGCGTGTTCAGTTGCCGGCGCATGCGGTGGTGTCTCCATCGGTGGCCGGCGGCAGCGTGGCCGACGCGGCCAGATGCCGCGCGAGCCAGCCGTTCACGCCACTGCCCCGCGCCAGCCAGCGGGGCTGGCACAGGTCGATGAGCGAGCAGGCGTCGCAGCGCCGGGGTTCGTAGACCGCACTTGGTGTGGTGCCGCTGTTCAGCATGGCCCGGGTGGCTTCGATGGTGTCCAGCGTGGTGCGCCGCAGCGTGGCATCGAAGGCCACGTCCTTGCGGCGGCGGGTGGCGCCATAGAAAAGCGCCCCGGCCGGAACGGGCTGCTCCAGCATGGCTTCCAGGCACAGTGCCTGTGCGCACAGTTGCACCTCGTCCGCCCGGTGCGCCTTCGGGCGGCCGCGCTTGTACTCGACGGGCACGGCCTGCTCCTGTTCGCTCCCCGGCAAGTCGTGGAACTCCACCACGTCTGCGATGCCGGCGATGCGCAAGGCCGGGTTGGCCAGCGGCATGGCCGTCACCGTGCGTACGCCGCGGCGGCGCTCACCCCGGGGTTGGTCCGCCCGCTCGTGCAGCAGCCGTCCCTCGGCCGTGTGGCGGCTCTCGGCCCACTGCTGCTCCACGTGGATGAGTGCGCATTGGCGCGGGCAGTAGAGGTAGTGCTGCAGGGCGGACAGGGGAAGAAAGTCGTCGTCCGCTTCCATGGGATTTCCTGCAGTGGCTGCCGGGCTCCGGGTGTGCTGGGTCAGAGCCGCTCGTGAACGGCCACGCCCGCCGGAATGGCAGACCGGTCGATCGACACGCGGTAGTCGGCGAAGCGGCGCGGCGCGGCGGCTTCGTCTTCCGGCTGTGCGCGTTCGATTTTCACGGCTTCGAACAGCACATGCGCGGGCGCGTTGCCCATGGCACTTTCGTGCTGGAAGACGATGAGCTTGCGCGCCGCCATCTCGCCGCGCGCGGCGGAGCGGTCGTGCTCGAACATGTTGGTCAGCGCATTCCAGAACAGTTCCAGGTCCGCGTCGGAGAAGCCCGTGCGTTCCGCCAGCTTGGCGGAGATGAAGCCATGGGCGCGGTAGAGGCCGTAGGGAATGATGTGCTTGCGGCCCATGGTGCGGTTGTCGCCGCTCTGGGCTTCGGCCTCCTTCTCGGTGGTGACGGCCATGCGGGTGATGGAAATCTCCAGCGGAACCACCGGATCGATGGACGTGGCGAACGCCATCTGCACAGGGCCGCGCACCTGCCCGGCGTTGACGCCCGTGGTCATCACGGCGCCGAAGGTGCGCACGTCGAAGAAGTTGGCGCACATCCACGCGGTGATCTCGCGGGCCTTGGCTTCGTCCTTGGGCAGCTTCTTGAACTGCTCCTTGGCATCGGGGGGGATGCCCAGCGCCTCCCATGCCTTCTGGTGCTGCTGGTTGAGGATGGCCTTTTCCTGCATGTAGATTGCGTGGCCCGCGGTGTCTGCCTTGTCCAGGCCCACGAAGTTGCGGATCTTGCGCTTCAGGCACACGTCGGTCACGAGGCCCCGGTTGGTCTCGGGATCGAGCCGCGGCAGATTGCCCGCATCCGGATCGCCGTTGGGGTTGCCATTGGTGATGTCGAACAGGTAGACGAACTCGTAGCGGTGGGCGATGGCGGTCATGCGGGGGCTCCCTCGGTGGTATCTGCGTTGGAATCGTTGGCGGTGGTGTCTTGGTCGGAGCCCGCCTCGCCCTTCACGAAGCGGCTTTGCGACTGGTGGTAGTAGCCGATGGCGAAACGGCCCTGGTCCTCGATGCGCAGGCTGCGCGGGAACTGCTCCGGCAGGCCATCGACGATCTCCCGGATGTCCTTTTCCAGGTTCACGGCCAGGCCCGGCTTGTCCTTGCGCAGCTTGCCCAGGTGGTTTTGTGTGTTGCGCAGCAGCACCGGAAAGACCGATGCGGGCGTGGCCGATGCCGCGCCGTAGTAGCGGTCGCGGATGGTCGCATTCACTTGGCCGCTGAGCGCGCTGCGCTGCACGGCCTCCAGCACGGCGAACAGGCGGCCCAGCCGGTAGCCCGGATTGTTGGATTGCTTGTCGAGACTCACGGGAACCTCCTCCTTGTGGATTGGAATGTTGATGCCCAGCCGCCTTTCCCGGGCCAGGATGCCTTTGCAGATCGCCGCGCGCAGGCCCGAGAGATTGCCGTCGGAGCGGATGCGCATGAGGGTGTTGGCCAGCAGGCTGCGCGGATAGGGTCGGCCGCCCAGCACGGACCGCATGAACTCGCCCACCAGGTTGTTGAAGGCGTCGTCCATCTTGGGCATGGCGCCCTCGCGGTTGGGTACCGTGGCCAGCACGACGCGGCGCGCAGCCGGGGCGGTTTTCCAGGGGATGGGCTCCAGGCGGAAGTCCTGCGCATGCTGCGCCAGTCGGTCGGCAAAAACACCGAGCGTGCCGGCTTCCCAGAAGCGGATGGAAATGCGCGAAGCGTTGGGCGCCAGGCCCAGCACGAACATGCGGGTGCCATCCCGCAGTTTCGGGTCCAACTCGCTCAACGGACGGCCTTTGGCGACCTGCATGAGCACATCGCGTACGCGTGCGGCTTCCTGCGAATCGTCGGGAGGCGCATTGAGCAGCGACTCGAATGTCAACTCGGCGGCCTGGGCTTCTGCGGCGTCGTCGGCTTCGGCCCAGAAGACCACGCTGGCATCGCCGATCTGGATGCGTTGGTGGTTGTGCTCGCTGCGCCGCAGCAGGTGGTTAAGCACGGTGGTGTAGGCGAACGCGGCCTGTTCGGAAACGGGTGCGTTCTCCCCCTGGCTCTTGCCGTACGAGGTGAACGATTCCAGGTTGAACGAGACGATGGAGGCGCCAGAGCTCTGCGCGCCGTTCACGCCCTTGATGGCCGGGTGAAGGCGGGCGACGGGCATGCGCTCGCCGGACACGAGGCATTCCGCCAGTACGGGCGCGGCACCGTCGCTGCCTGCCAGCAGGCGGGCACGCGCAGTCTGTGCGGCGGGGCGTTCGTGCAGGTAGGACTTTTCTCCATCCAAGCGGAAGACGACGTTGGCGTCGAGCATCTCTTCCTTGAATGGCGATGCGGAAAAACGCTCGGGAGTCCAGGTCGAAAGGAAGGCAAGCAGGGCCTTGAGCCCTGCATCGTCTGTGCCCGCAAGGTTTTCCTGGTGCAGTGCCTTGAAGGCTTCGTGTTCCTTGTCGGCGCGCTTGCTGGTCGCGCTGGCGCCCAGCACGTAGCTGGTCTTGTCCCAGAGGAAATTGGATTTGATGCCCACCGTGCGCTTTTCCGGCTGGGGCACATTCAATGTGCGCGGCAAGGGCTTCTTTCCCGAGGTGTCGCGAATGTCGTTCACATCCACCACGCGGCCATCCGGCGCCAACAGGATCTCGTAGCTGATCTTTTCAGGGCTGTAGCCGAAGGGGGAAAGCCCCTCTTCGCCGCGCGCCAGCAGGCGTTGGTAATTGGTGGCGAGGGCCTGCAGGATCATGACTTCACCTCTTCGCTCTGCCACGGCGGCACGTCGATCGCACCGCCCACCATCTGCGCGCGGAAGAAGCGGGGCGCCATGCCGCGATCGAAATCGATGTCGTGCAGCGTCCAGCCCAGGTCGCGGGGCTCCATGAGGCTTTCATGCACGGGCGGAACCGGGTCGCCATCCTCCAGCAGTTCGAAGCTGGCCGGAAACTCCCGCACGCCCAAGCAAGGCTGCTGGAAGCACTGGCCCTTGCGCGCGCGGCGGTTGAAGATGTCGAGGTGCTTGCCCACCGAGTCGTCGGGGCCGGCCTTGGCCGTGAGGTCGAAGTGCGCCTCGATCACATAGGCCACATCGCGCAGAACGGTCGCGGCACGCTGTTGGCGGTCTTCATCGACGTAGTTCGCCAAGCCCGCGGGCGTGCCGGCTTTCATGGCCTTCGCCACGCTGGCCGGAGAGAGCTTGCCGCCCACCTCATTGCGGCGGATGGACTCGAAGCGGATCGGATTGAGCACGTGGATGCGGTTGACGGACCAGCGCAGGGCGGGTTTCCAATGGATCGCTTCCAGAATGCCGCGTGCAGCGGACGGCGTGATCGCGTCGTACGAGACTCGTTCAACTTTCATTTCAGGTCTGGTGAAGCAGGCACGTTCGCCCCAGATCCGTAATCTCACTCCATAGGCCATGGCCCCTCCCTGTGTTGTGTCGTGGTGGTCGCTGGCGACCTCCGGCAGTCTTACCAGTTCAGACGCTCGCTGCGAATGAACGTCGGGTTGTCCCAATGCAAGCCGAACCTGCGGTCATAAAGGTCAGTGTGCGCAAGTGCCATGAACTGCTCTCCCCATTTCTGCGGCGCCACGGGCTGTATGGCCCCGGCCTTGTAAAGCGCGTCGAACCCCTGCCTCGGCAACTGCACCACGTATGGCTGCAGCTTGCGCGCCAAGCCCAGGCTGCCTTCCGCAAACTCCAGATCCTTCAGTGCCTGACGGGCCACGCCGTCATACGGCACGATCACCGGCATCTGCACGCTGTCGATCATGCGGAATTTCGCCGCCAGGGTTTCCATGGGAAGGCTGTCCGGTCGGCTGGCCTTGAGCAGGCCCATGAGATCGGGCACGTCGAGTGCCTCACTGCCTTTTTGCCAGTACAGCAGCGTGAAATAGCGGGCGATGGTTTCGGGCGATAGGGGGTCGTCAGGGCACTGGCGCAGCACTTCGCGCGCGGCCTGGGCGTATTGGGCCAATTCGGGAGGCGGTGCCCATTCTTCGTTGGCCGTACCGAACACCAGCACTTCACTGGCGTCGATGCTTCTGCGGCCTTCGCGGTTGCAGCGGCCGGCGGCCTGGGCGATGGAATCCAGGCCGGCCTCGGCACGCAGAACGGTGGGGAAGTCCACATCCACGCCCGCCTCGATGAGGCTGGTGCTGACGACCCGGCAGGGCACCTTGTCTTTGAGCATTTGCCGAACCTCCGCCAGCACCTCGCTGCGGTGCTTGGCGCACATCAGCGTGGTGAGGTGCCGCGCCCCCGGCAGGTCGGCCATGGCTTCATACACGGCCCGCGCATGGCGCCGGTTGTTGACGATGCACAGCACCTGCTCGCGCTGCCGCATGTGGGCGGCCAGGGCCGCGTCGTCCAGCGTGCCGATGTGGCGCACGCGCACCCGCTCCAGTTGCTGGAAGAGCCGGGCAGGCAGGGGCGCCAACTCGCGCACGCCGGTCAGGCCGCCCTCGAAGGCGGGGGCTTCCAGCGCGGGCTGCGTGGCCGTGCAGAGCACGACGCTGCTGCGGTAGTTGCGGGCCAGTTCGTCGATGGTGGCGACGCAGGGCTTGAGCAGCCGGAGCGGCATGGTCTGCGCTTCGTCCAGCACGACGACGCTGCCGGCGATGTTGTGCAGCTTGCGGCATTGCGAGGGCCGTGCGGCGAACAGGCTCTCGAAGAACTGCACGGCCGTGGTGACGACGATGGGAGCGTCCCAGTTCTCCATGGCCAGGCGCAATTTCTTGTCCGACTGATACTTTTCCGGGTCGTCCCGGGGCGGCTGGCGCTCGATGAAGGCACTGTGGTGCTCCAGCACGGCGGCTTCTCCGAGCGCGCCGAGTGCCTCGCGGAACACGGCGGCGTTCTGCTCGACGATGCTGGTGAAGGGAATCACGAAAATCACGCGCCGCAGCCCGTGGCGGATGGCGTGGTCCAGCGCGAAGGCGAGCGAGGCCAGTGTCTTGCCGCCACCCGTCGGAACCGTGAGTGAAAACAGGCCCGGGTCGCACTCGGCGCGCTGCCGCACCTGGCGCAGGATGTCGGCGCGCAAGCGGTTCACGTCGCTGTCGGGGTCGCTCCTGGCGGTGAGCCCACCCATGTAGCCGTCCAACTGTTCGCGCAGCGCGGGCAGCGACGGACAGGCATCGCCTGCGCGCCGATGGTCGGTGCCGCCCTCGGCCTGGAGATAGAAGCGTTCGGTGTCGATGAAGTCGGCATCCACCAGGCAGGAGAACAGCATGCGGGCCAGGAAGGCGAGCTGGAACGGGTGTCGGTCCGTCGCCTGCTGGCGGTTCTGGCTGTAGGGCTTGAAGCTCGCCGGGGCGCCCAGCCGGGCGGGCAGGGCGATGTCCCGCTCCCATGCCGGATGCAGCGCTGGCAGCTCTGCGGAAAGCCGATCCGCCAGCGCAGTGCGCTCTCCCTCGCCGCGTCCATTGGCCAGCCCCGCGTGGTGGCCCGCGATCCCGTAGGCCATCAGCTGCCCCATGTGTCCCAGCCGCTGCTGGGCAATGCGCGCGCCCCAGGTGGAATGGTCCACGCGCAAGGGGTTGCCGCGCAGCCGTTCCTGAAAGGGCAGGGTGTATTTGCCCAGATCGTGCAGCCATCCGATGGCCTGGCCCAGTGCCTGGGCACTGAAAACGGCGGCGGACTCGCCCGCCATGCGGCCCACGGCATGCAGGTGGGCGGGCAGTGTCTGCCAGTGGCTCTCGGGCTTCCCGTCCACCGAATGCGCATAGAAGCCTGCGACGGTGGGCGGCGCTGCGGTGCCGGCAGGAGACGGGGCCGTGGGATCGGCCGGGGCAAGGGTATTCCCGCCGCCGGGTGCGTCATCTTTCAAAGGAATTCCCTCTCTCTGGTTTTTGCTGTCTGCACCGTTCTGCTCCGGTCGTGCCGGGCGCGGTGCTTCCCCGCATTGTGCGCAACGGATGAGCCGGTGTCACCCGTAGCAGGCGCTTCATGCGGGAATCCCCTGACCCAGGTCATGCCGCCTGCGTCCGGCACGGGCACCTAAGTCCCGCCTAAGCCTTCTCTAAGCCCGACCTAAGTCTCGCTCTCCACACTCCCGCTCATGCCACAACCCAACGAAAGGTTTGCCATGAACAAGATCCTCTCCACCCCTACCCGACTCACCCTGGCCCTCGTGGTCGCAGGGGCCATGGGGGCGACGGGCGCGGGGCTCGTCACCAACCTGCATGCGGGCCATGCGGCGCAGGCGCCGGCGCCTGCCATGGGGCCGGTTGCCACGTCAACGGCTTCCCCTGCGGCGGCGCCGGTGGCTGGCGTGGCCATGCCGGATTTCGCGCAGATCACGGCGCGCAACGGGGCGGCGGTGGTCAACATCAGCGTGACGGGCACCACCAAAACTTCGTTCAACGGCGCGGGCGGCAGCGATGGCGACGATGACGACACGCCCTCCGCGCAGCGCCAGCAGCAGCACGGCGCGCAGGGCATGGACCCGGACGATCCGTTCTTTGAATTCTTCCGCCGCTTCGGCATGCCCGGCGCGGGCGGGCGCGCGCCCCAGCGCGAGGTGCCGATGCGCGGCGAGGGCTCGGGCTTCATCGTGAGCCACGACGGGCTGATCATGACCAACGCGCACGTGGTGAAGGGTGCCAGCGTGGTCACGGTGAAGCTCACCGACCGCCGCGAGTTCCGCGCCAAGGTGCTGGGCTCCGATCCCAAGACCGACGTGGCGGTGCTGAAGATCGATGCGAAGGACCTGCCCGTGGTGCAGCTGGGCAGCACCAGAAACCTGGCCGTGGGCGAGTGGGTGCTGGCCATCGGTTCGCCGTTCGGCTTCGAGAACAGCGTGACAGCGGGCGTGGTGAGCGCCAAGGGCCGCGCGCTACCCGACGACAGCTTCGTGCCCTTCATCCAGACCGATGTGGCGGTGAACCCCGGCAATTCGGGCGGCCCGCTGTTCAATGCGCGCGGCGAGGTGGTGGGCATCAACTCGCAGATCTACAGCCGCTCGGGCGGCTACCAGGGCGTGTCGTTCGCGATCCCGATCGAGGTGGCCGCGAAGGTGAAGGACCAGATCGTCGCCACCGGCAAGGCCAGCCATGCGCGGCTCGGCGTGTCGGTGCAGGAGGTGAACCAGGCGTTCGCCGATTCGTTCCAGCTCGACAAGCCCGAAGGTGCGCTGGTCGCGGGCGTGGAGCCCGGCGGCCCCGCCGACAAGGCCGGGTTGAAGTCGGGCGACGTGATCCGCCGCATCGACGGCCAGCCCATCGTGGCCTCGGGCGACCTGCCGGCCTTCGTGGGCCAGTCCGCGCCCGGCAGCGCGGTGCGCATGGAAGTGTGGCGCCACGGCAAGCAGGAGGAGATCACGGCCACGCTGGGCGATGCGAGCGACAAGCCCGCGAAGCTGGCGCGCGCCGAGCAGGCGGTGGGCAAGGGGCAGCTGGGCCTGTCGCTGCGTCCGCTGCAGCCGCAGGAGCGCAGCGAGGCCGGCGTGAGCGCGGGCCTGGTGGTGGAGGCCGCGCGCGGCCCCGCGGCCCTGGCCGGCGTGGAGCCGGGCGACGTGCTGCTGTCGATCAACGGCTCGCCCGCGCAGAACATGGAGCAGGTGCGCGCCGCGATGGCGAAGGCCGGCAAGTCGGTGGCGCTGCTGATCCAGCGCGACGGCGACAAGATCTTCGTACCCGTGCCGCTGGGCTGACCCGCCGCGGCGCCCGCGCGCCCCGGAATCCACCGGCCGGACCGCGGGGCATCGGCCCGCATTGGGCGGGCCCATGCCCCCGTGGTTCGGCCGGCTCCTACGCGGGCCGGGCGGGAGCTGCCGCTATCCTTCGCGGATGCCGATGAGAGACCCCCGCTCCGCGTTTCCTTTGTTTTTCTGCTTATCGCCCGCCGGCCCGCGGTGGCGCTCTGCTGGCGGAGCGCCACCGCGGGCCGGCGTCGCCATTGCGTTCCCTGAAGGACCATGCCATGCGCCTGTTGCTGGTGGAAGACGACACGATGATCGGCGAGGCCGTGCACGACCTGCTGCGCGCCGAGCACCACGCGGTGGACTGGGTGCGCGACGGCGAGATGGCCGATACGGCGCTGCGCACGCAAACCTACGACGTGGTGCTGCTGGACCTGGGCCTGCCGCGCCGCGACGGCCTCACCGTGCTGCGCGACCTGCGCACGCGCAAGGACCGCACGCCCGTGCTGGTGGCGACCGCGCGCGATGCGGTGGCCGAGCGCGTGCAGGGCCTGGATGCCGGCGCCGACGACTATGTGCTCAAGCCCTACGACCTCGATGAACTGCTCGCGCGCATCCGCGCCCTGGCCCGCCGCGCGGCGGGCCGCGCCGAGCCGGTGTACGAGCACAAGGGAGTGAGCATCGACCCCGCCACGCGCGAGGTGGCCGTGAACGGCGAGCCCGTGGTGCTCTCCGCGCGCGAATGGGCCGTGCTGGAGCCGCTCATCGCGCGGCCGGGCCGCGTGCTGTCGCGCGCGCAGCTCGAAGAAAAACTCTATGGCTGGAAGGACGAGATCAGCAGCAATGCGGTCGAGGTCTACATCCACGGCCTGCGCAAGAAGCTGGGCGCCGAGCTGGTGCTGAACGTGCGCGGCGTGGGCTACATGGTGCCCAAGGCATGAGCGGCGCGGCCGGTGGCCCCGAACGGGAAGGCGCCGCGCCGGAGGGCGCCGCCGCGGCCGCGCCGCGCGCGCAGGCCCGGCGCTGGGACCGCTGGATGGACCGGCTTTCCGCGCGCGCGCCGCATTCGCTGCGCGCGCGGCTGCTGTGCTTCCTGCTGATCGCCATCGCCTGCGCGGCGGTGCTGCAGTTCGGCATCGCCTACCGCTCCGCGCTGGCCGAGTCCGACGCGATCTTCGACTACCACATGCAGCAGATGGCCATGGCGCTGCGCCCGGGCGTGCCCGCCGTGCCCGAGGGCGCGCCCGGCCCGCTGGTGCACGAGGACGAGAACACCGAGTTCGTGGTGCAGATCTGGTCGGCCGACGGGCTGCGCGTGTTCGAGTCGGCCGTGGGCGCGGCGCTGCCGCAGCGCGCGGTGCTGGGGTTCTCGAACGTGCGCGCGCACGGCACCACCTACCGCGTGTTCTCGGTGCAGACCAGCACGCAGGTGATCCAGGTCGCCCAGGACATGGCCGCGCGCCGCGCGATGGCGCGCGGGCTGGCCTGGGGCACGGCCGGGCCGATCGCGCTGCTGGCGCCGCTGCTGGCGCTGGCCGTGTGGTGGGCCGTGAGCGGCTCGCTCGCGCCGGTGGAGCGCGTGCGCCGGCAGCTGGCGAAGCGGCAGGCCGACGACCTCTCGCCCGTGACCGCAGGCGCGCTGCCCGACGAGGTGCGGCCGATGGTGGACGAGCTGAACCTGCTGTTCGAGCGCGTGCGCCGCGCCTTCGAGGCGCAGCAGCATTTCGTGGCGGACGCCGCGCACGAGCTGCGCTCGCCGCTGGCGGCGCTCAAGCTGCAGCTGCAGGGTTTGCAGCGCGCGGGCAGCGAGGAGGCGCGCGCGCTGGCCGCGGTGCGGCTGGCGGCCGGCATCGACCGGGCCACGCGGCTCGTGGAGCAGTTGCTGGCGCTGGCGCGCCAGGAGGCGAGTGCCGCCGCCGGCACGCCGCCCGCCCCCGTGGCGCTGGCCGACCTGGCCCGCCAGGCCGTGGCCGATGCCACGCCGGCGGCGCAGCAGCAGGGCATCGACCTGGGCCTGGCCACGGCCGACGGCGCGCCGGTGAGGGGCTATGCGGAGGCGCTGCGCATCCTGCTGCGCAACCTGGTGGACAACGCGGTCAAGTACACGCCGGCGGGCGGCGTGGTGGACGTGCACGTGCGCGCCCTGGCCGGCGCGCAGGGCACGGGCGCCGTGGAACTGGTGGTGGAAGACAGCGGCCCGGGCATCGGCGAGGACGACCGCGAGCGCGTGCTGGGCCGCTTCTACCGCGCCCCCGCGGCCGGGGGCGCCGTGCCGGTGGCGGGCAGCGGCCTGGGGCTGGCCATCGTGCAGTCGATCGCGCGGCTGCACGGCGCCGAGGTGGCGCTGGATGCGTCGCCGCGCCTGGGCGGGCTGCGCGTGGCGGTGCGGTTCGCGGCGGCGCCGCCGGAGGCCCTTGCGGGCGCGCCCGCGCCGGAGGCCGGCGCTTGACGCGCTTCGCGCTCCTCTCGGGCCTCGGGCATGCGGTGTTCGTGGCCGTGGGGCTGCTGATCTACGTGATGGGCACGCGCATCGGCCGGCAGCGCCGCCACCCGTCCGCGGCGGTGGCCTGGGTGCTGGCGATCGTGGCGTTCCCGTATGCGGCGGTGCCGCTCTTTTTGATGTTCGGCTCGCGCAAGTTCGTGCGGCCCGTGCGGCGCACCGTGAGCGTGCTGGCGGCGGAGCCGCCGGATGCGGTGGCGGCGCCGCTGCCCGTGCCGGGCCCGGCCTGGGCCACGCGGCTGCTCGCGGGCCTGGAGCTGGCGCCGCCCGTGCGCAATGCGCGCATCGGCTTCCACGGCCAGGGGCCGCAGGCGCTGGAGGCGCTGCTGGCCACCATGGCGTCGGCGCGCCACAGCCTGGACGTGTGCACCTTCGTGTTCGGCGACGACGCGGTGGGCGAGCGCGTGGCGCAGGCGCTGCGCGACGCCGCGGCCCGGGGCGTGGCCGTGCGGCTGCTGCTCGACGCGGTGGGCAGCCTGGGCATGCCCGCGGGGCTGCGGCGCTCGCTCAAGGACGGCGGCGTGCAGGTGCGCCGATTCATGCCGCTGCTGCACAACCCGATGCGCGGCCACACCAACCTGCGCAACCACCGCAAGCTGGTGGTGGCCGATGGCGAGCGCCTCTGGAGCGGGGGCCGCAACCTGGCCTGCGAATACTTCATGGACCGGCCGCGCCTGCCGGCCTGGGTGGACCTGAGCTACGAGATCGACGGGCCGCTCGCGCTGCAGGCCGCCGCGCAGTTCTCCGCCGACTGGCAGGCCGCGAGCGGGCGCATGGCGCGTGCCGTGCTGCCGCGCCCGCTGCCGGCCGGCCCGGCGGATGGCGCCCCGGCCCAGTGGGTGCCCAGCGGGCCGGACCATGCGGACGACACGGTGCATTCGCTGCTGCTGGCGGGCGCCTTCCACGCGCAGGAGAGCATCGTGGCGGTGACGCCGTATTTCGTGCCCGACGATGCGCTGCTCGATGCGTGGTGCCTGGCCTGCCGGCGCGGCGTGCGCGTGCGGCTGCTGGTGCCCGCGCGCTCCAACCACCGGCTGGCCGACTGGGCGCGCGCCCGGGCGCTGCGCGAGCTGGCGCAGGCCGGCGCCGAGGTGTGGCTGGCGCCCGGTATGGTGCATGCCAAGGCGGTGGTGATCGACGCCGACCTGGCGCTGTCGGGCTCGCTGAACCTCGACGCGCGCAGCCTGTTCCTCAACTACGAGGCGATGACGGCCTTCTATGGGCCGGCCGAGGTGCAGTGGCTTGCCGGCTGGTGCGATGCGCAGATCGCGCGGGCACAGCGCTTCCACGCCCGCCGGCCTTCCTGGGCGCGCGACATCGCGGAGGGCGTGGTGCGCGCGGTGGGGTTCCAGCTGTGAGGCTGTTTGCTATTATTTATATAGCAAACTATTCAATGAAACCGGCGGCATGAGGGCGATTTGTCTTTGATTCGCGTCGTGTGCGGTGCATGCGGCGCAGGCGGCGCACGCCGATCGCCACGCCCGTGAGGCTGAGCGCCAGGCCGCCCAGGCTGCCTGCGAGCAGCAGCGCATCCCAAAGTGGGCGGCGCTCCAGCAGCGGCGCCCAGTCCCAGCTGTGCAGCAGCGCGAAGAGCCAGCGGCTGGCGCGGCGGTGCGCGTCGAGCCGGCCCAGCACGAGGCCGGTGGCCGGGTCCACGTGCACCCAGGTGGCGTGCGCATCGGCGAACACCGCGCGCAGCACGGGCAGCGGGCGGGCCGGGCCGCCGGTCATGGTGTGTTCTGCGCGGGCGTAGTGGTAGAGGTCGTAGCGCTCGATGCGCTCCACGCGCAGCAGCGGCGCGGCCACGAGGCGCGCGATGGCGTCCTGCAGCGCGCGGGCCTCCAGCACGGCCGGCGCGCCGGTGGCGGCGTCGGCGATGTGCATGGCCTGCGGCGACGCCCCGTAGGCCAGCACCAGCGTGCGCCCTGCGGCGCGCACCCAGCGCAACTCGCGCAGGCCGGGCCCGCCGCCCGCCAGCAGCGCGGGCAGCGGCGCGGCGGCACCCGCGGGCAGCGCCGGCGCGGCGCCCCGGTAGGCCTCGGTGCGCAGGGGCGGGGCACCGCTGTCGAACAGCCGCCAGGGGTTCATCGACATCAGGCCGCTGAAGATCCAGGCGATCGTGGCGGCGGCGAACAGCAGGCCCAGCACGTGGTGCCAGCGCATGGCGCCCGGCGCGTAGGGCGAGCGCGCGCCGCTCCGGTAGCGGCCGCGAAATCGCCAGCGCAGCAGCCCGGCCACCGTGCCCGCCAGCGCGGCGGCCACGCCCGCGATGGAGAGCGTGTCCACCACGGTGCTCCAGTACGGGTCCAGCGCCGTGCCGCGCAGCGGGTAGAGCCAGTGGATCCAGGCGCCCGCGTAGTTCCAGGCGCGCTCGGTGCGGCTCGCGTCGCGCACCACCTCGCCAGTGGTGCCGGAGACGTAGAGCACGGTGCCGGCCGCGTCCGCCAGCCGCACGCGGTGCAGCGGGCGGTGCGCATCGAGCGCGCGCGAGTGGGTGAACGCGTCCTCCTGCAGCGTGCCGCCGTACGACGGCTCCGGCGCACCCGGGCCGCTCCATGCGCGGGCGCTCGCCAGCGCGCGGGCCTGGTCCACCGTGCGCAGCGCCTCGCCGGTGGCCGCATCCACCACCACGGCGGCGCCGCGCGGGCCGGTGCCCGCACCGCGCGCCAGGTACACCGGGCGGCCGCCGCTCGCCACGGCCAGGCGCAGGTCTTCCAGGCCGTGCAGGCCGGCCAGCCCGGAGCGCGCCAGCGCCTCGGCGGGCGGCAGCAGCGCGGTGCCCGCGCGCAGCGGCGGCAGGTGGGCCAGGCGCTCGGCGTCGGTGAGCTGCGGGTAGCCCACGTACATCATCACCATGCCGGAGGCGAACCACATCGCGAAGAAGGCGCACATCGCCACGCCCAGCCAGCGGTGGGTGAGGTAGAGCGCGCGGCGGGGCGCGGGCCAGAGGCGTGCCATGGCGGTCTCCTGGC
The DNA here is from genome assembly GCF_028069655.1 of Acidovorax sp. NCPPB 4044. Taxonomy (NCBI): domain Bacteria; kingdom Pseudomonadati; phylum Pseudomonadota; class Betaproteobacteria; order Burkholderiales; family Comamonadaceae; genus Acidovorax; species Acidovorax sp. NCPPB 4044. The sequence continues at coordinate 3,705,501 of NZ_JAMCOS010000001.1, read as the reverse complement.
GGCGCGCGTCAGAACGCGACCTGCAGCGACACGTCCAGCGTGCGCGGCGCGCCCAGGTAGAGCTGGCCGCTGCGCGCCTCCTGCGCGTAGAGGCGGTCGGTGGCGTTGCGCAGGCGGCCGGTGAGCGTGGCGTGCGGCGCGAGCCTCCAGGCCAGGCCCAGGTCCAGCAGCGTGGCCGCGGTGGCCCACTGGGTGTTGGCCGCGTCGGCATAGATGCGGCCCACGTGCCGCAGGCCGGCGCTGGCCTGCAGCTGCGGCGACACGGCGTAGGCCAGCCAGAGGTTGGCCACCGTCTCCGGAGTGTTCATGGGCGTGCGGCCCGCGAGCGAGACGCCGCCCTGCACGAAGTTCTCGTAGCGCGCGCGGGTGCGCATGAGGTTGGCCTGCGCCTGCCAGCGGTCGGTGAGCCGCAGGCCCGTGGCCAGCTCCACGCCGCGCGAGGACTGCTCGCCCACCAGCAGCGTGGCGAGCGGGTTCGCCGGGTCCTGCGACGCGATGTTGCGGCGCGTGATGCGGAACACCGACACCGTGGCCGTGCCGCGGCCCTGCCAGAAGTCGAACTTGCCGCCGGCCTCGGCCTGCCGGCCCGTGGTCAGTGCGCTGTTGTTGCGCACGTCGGCGAACGAGGCGGTGGACAGCGAACCCGATGGCGGGTCGCCCGCGGTGGCCATCTGCGCGTAGAGGCTCGCGCCCGGCGCCGCGTCCCAGACCACGCCGAGCCGGCCCGTGGTGGGGTGGTAGCGGCGCTCGAAGAAGGCGGGGCTGGCGTCGGTCACGGCGCGGCGGTTGGTCACGTCCAGGTCGATGCGTTCGTGCCGCAGCGCGGTCACCAGGTGCACCGTGGGCACGAGGGCGGTGCGGTTCTCGGCGTAGAGCGCCAGCGTGCGCACGCGGTTGTCGCGGTCGGCCCGGAAGCCGGGCGCCATGCCGGGGGTGTCGAAGAAGCGGCCGGTGTCGGGCGCGTACGGGTCCACGCTGCCCACCGTGCCCGCCAGGCTGTTGGGAAAGCGCGTCTGCCGGTTCACGCTGAAGTCCACGCCGAAGGCCCAGTCGCTGCGCCGCCCGGCGATCTGCCCCTGGGCCGTGCCTTCGGCGCGGTTGCCGGCCACCTGGTGGTCGTGGCGCTGCAGGTAGGTGCCGCTGCGCACGACGCGCGCGTTGGCGGCGTCGAACTGGTAGGTCTCCACGTTGCGGTAGTCGCGCAGCGCGTCGTACGCATAGAGCGTGTTGCGCAGTTGCAGGTTGCCTGCCGCCTGCCATTCGGTCACCGAGCGCAGCCACTGCACGCGGTGGCGGTAGAGGCCGTCGATGCTGTTGTAGTTGGCGAGGCGCGTGCCGGGGTCGATGCGCAGCGCGCCCGCGGTGGGATTGAGCGCGGGCGTGCCCCAGTAGGGGCTGCGCACGCTGTCCTTTTGCAGCTCGTAGGCCAGCCGGTGCGTGAGGCCGCCGCCCAGGTCGGTGAGCAGCGAGGCCGCGAGCTGCGTGGCGCGGGTGCGCGTGCCGGGCGTCCAGCTGCCGGCATCGCGGTGGCTGATGTCGAGGCGCGCGAAGTGCTGCGGGCCCGGCTGCGCCGCATCGCCCGCGATGCGGCGGTTGAGCCCGGCGGAGGCTTCCTTCAGGCCGTAGGAGCCGAGCCGCACGCGGCCCTCGGCGAAGTCGTGGCGCTCGGGCGTCTTGGTGATGTGGTTGATCGACCCGCCGATCGCGCCCGCGCCGTAGAGGAAGCTCGACGGCCCGCCGATGGCTTCCACGCGCTCGTAGATCCAGCTGTCGACCGCGCGCGTGGCGCTGCCGTACTGCACGGTGATGCCGTTGTAGAGCTGCGTGACGGCGTTGCCGTTGAAGCCGCGGTAGCTCGCGGCCATGGAGCCCGGCGCGTTGTGCACCGTGACGCCCGGAATGGCCTGCAGGATCTCGTGCGTGTCCTGCGCGCCGCGCGCCTCGATGGTGGCGCGGTCCACCACGGTCACGGCGGCGGGCGTCTCGCGCGGCGTGAGGCCCAGGCGGCTGCCGGTGGCCACCGGCGTGTCGAGCGGCAAGCGGCCCATCGGCTCGCCCTCGGCCGTGCCGGACACGGTGACGGGCGCGAGCGTGGGGGTGGCGGCGGGCTGCGGCGCATCGCCCTGCGCCCAGGCGGCGCACGGCAGCAGCGCCGCGCACGCGAGCGCGCGCAGCGGCTGGCTGCCTGCCGTGGCGCTGGCGGCGCCAGGCGCAGACAGGGAAAGATCCTGCAAGGAGAAGAAAAAGGTGAACGGTCGGGTCATGGCATGGCGCGGTGGTCCGGCGCGCGCGCCGCCGTCCCCGCGCGCGCGGCCGCCGGCTCCCGGTGGCGGCCTGGAAGGCGCGCGACGGAAGGCGTGCGGAACCCTGCGCGCGGCAGAACCCATGCGGCGTTCGCGCCCCGGAGGGACGAACGGAAAGAACCGGGAAAGAGGGAAGGGGGAGCGGGGGCTGCCGGGCGCCGGAGCGGCGCCTCAGGCCCGGGCGCCGTGGGCCGGCGGGCCGCGCGCGGGCAGCGGGCCCGCGGTGGCGGCGGCGATGCGCGCCGCCGGGATGGACTGCACCGCATGGCCGAGCGGCAGCGGGTGCGGCAGGAAGACGCCCGCAGCCGGCGGCGGCGGGGCGCCGGGCAGATGGCACAGCGGGCAATCCATGGCCGTGCTGCCCATCTCCACGGGGCCGTCCTCGGTGTGCACGTAGAGCTGGATGGCGCCCATGCCGGAGCACACCAGTTCCATCACGCGGGGGTGCACCATCGGTGAGAGAACGCCTGCCAGCAGCACGCACGCGAAGCAGCCCAGCACCCAGCGGCGCAGCGCACGGGCGGTCGGCTGGAGCAAGGCGTAGGGGAGGGCCACGGGGGTGCTGGGATGCGTGCGCCCTGGATCGGGCGTGCGGATTCTAGGGGATGGCCTGCCCGCGAAGATCCGCGCCGGCGAGGAAGGGCTCAGCGCTGCGCGGGGGCGTCGGGACCGAGAAAGCGCTGCATCGCCTTGTCGTAGTAGTGGCGGTTGGCGTGGTAGCCCGTTCCCGGCGGCCCGTAGGGTTTGGGCCGGGTGCCGTTCAGGCCGTCCCGGTCGGTCAGTCCCAGTCGAAGCCGCACCAGTCCGGCGGCGGAAAGGCCTACCCCGTGCAGGCGGTCCATGAGGGATTTGCGCGGGGCCGCCGCGTAGTCCAGGCTGATCGCGATGCCGCGTGGCTGCTTGAAGTCGTAGGCATGCGGGGCGTCCTTGACCGCATGGGCCATCTGGGCCCGGCTGAGCAGCATGGGATCGAGCAGTGTCAGCGCGGGCGGCGGCAGGTGCGGTGCGTGGGCCTGCAGGGTGGCGGCGAACATCTGCGCGCTGCCGCCGCCCAGCGAGAGGCCGCAGATGGGGGACACTTCGACATCGTCCCGGTCTGCGAGGGCCCTGGCGATCATCACCGCAGCCTCGCACGCCGTGCGGTACACCCGCCCGACCCCGCCTTTCAGCGTCGTACCGCTCTGCTGCGGTGCGTCATCGGGCAGCCCGTCGAAATAGATGCCGATCCGGTGCAGCGGCGCGTCGCGCCCCGGCACCTCGATCCGCTCCTGGCGGATGGTCATGTGCGTCTTTTCGGCAAGCCTTGCCAGCCAGTCGCGGTCCGATGACGACAGGGCGGTACGCAGCAGCGCGTCCTGCGGCATGTTGAGCACGTGCATCCGGTCGTATTCCGAGAAGACGTCGAAGTCCACGCGTTTCAGTTGTTCGCGCAGCGCGTGCACGACCTCTTCGGTTGCGGCCTGTGCGCCCTGCGGCAGCAGCCTGCAGGCCGCTGCCAGCCCCCGGATGTCGTGCTCCGGCAGGGACGCGATCGTGGCGTGGGGGGTGTTTCGCAGGTCGATGCGCTTCGGCGGGGGCTGCGTGGGGTCCAGCGGCGGTGGCTGCGGGGAGGTGTCGCCACCCAGCGGAGACGTCCAGGGGGAAGTGGCATGGCTTTCTTCTTGCGCCAGCCCGCCGTCAAGGCCCAGCAGCAGGCGCGTGTCGGGGTCGAAGAGATCCTGCCAGGCGGCCTCCGAGCCGGCCGCCGCACGGTAGTCCAGCTGGATGTTGTCGCGGCCGATGGCGGGGCCCGATGCGAGCTGGCGGTGGCCCGCGAGCGATGCCGACTGCGAGCGGTAGTCCACCGGGATGTTGTCGCGCGCGATGGCCGCCCATGCGGGAGGACTGCCGCTGCTGGACGTGCCGTGCGCGATGGCCGCATCGAAATCTTCGAGCGGAATCGGCGCTGGATTGCGGCGCACGATCGGCCGCTGGCGTGCCAGGCGCGAAGGGCTTTCATCTGCGGAAGCGGAAGACTCCGTGCTGCCGTTACGCGGCCGCAGCAGCGTTGCGTCCGCCGGGCGCGACGACCGGGCAGTTGGAGGCTGGCCGGCAGGGGCCGGCTCTTCACGGGAGTGCCGCTGGCGGGACGATCCACTGGCGTGCAGGCTGAGGGGAGAAGTTGCCATGGAGAATGTCCAACGATGGCAAGCAGTCTGCAGGCTCCCGGTGCGCGGCGGCCGCGGTGGGCGAACAAATGTGCGCCCTCGCGAAGCCGGGGGCGCAAGCCGCGGTGGCGCGATGCAGTCAGAGAGCGAGGAACGCGCCCGCCGCCACCGCCGTGGGCACCAGCGCACCCAGCAGCAGCCCGCCCGCGCTCACGGTTTCGTCGGCGAAGCCGCGCTTGAGCAGCGCCACGCCGGCCGGGTTGGGCGCGTTGGCGATCACCGTCAGGCCCCCGCCGGCCACGGCCCCGGCCACCAGCATGTACTGGCTCTGCGGCCCGATGCCCGCGATGAGCGAGCCCAGGTACGTGAGCGCAGCGTTGTCGGTCACCGCCGTGAGGCCCAGCGCGCCGAAGAACAGCGCCAGCGGCTGCAGCCCGGAGACGATGGGCTGCAGCCACCACTGCTGCATGCCCCCCAGCACCACCAGGCCCGCCAGGAAAAACGCCACCAGTAGCGCCTCCTTGAGGATCAGCGGGCTCTGGTGCTTTTCATAGGCCTGCGTGAAGCCCAGGAACAGCAGGAACAGCGCCAGGAAGACCACCGGGTGGTGCGCAGCCACCACCACGCCGGCCAGCAGCGCGATGTGGACGGCCGCCACCAGCGGCGGCACGGGCGGGCGGGCGGGCGGCGCGGTATCGTCCAGCGCGGCCTGCAGCAGGTGGGGGCGCAGCATCCAGGTGGCGAAGCTCGCGTTGCACACCACGGCCAGCGCGGCCTTCCAGCCGAAATGCGTGAACATGAACGCGCTGTCCCACTGCCAGGTGGCGGCCACCATCAGCACCGGCGGCGCGGCATACGCGGTGAGCGTGCCGCCGATGGAGACGTTCACCAGCAGCACGCCGAGCGCGATGTATTTCGCGCGTTCGGGGATCTGCGGGTGGAAGGCCACGGGGGCGAGCAGCAGCGCCGCGAGGGTCATCGCCGCGGGCTCGGTGATCAGCGAACCCAGCAGCGGCACGGCCGCCAGGCCCAGCCAGGCGAGCGCCACCGGCTGCGCCGCGGGCACGCGCCGCGCGACCGCGCCCACCGTGCGGGTCACCGTCTCCAGGATGGGGCGCGACGCGGCCACCACCATCACGACGAACACGAACAGCGGCTCGGTGTAGTTGCGCGATTCGGCATAGGCCAGCGCCTGGTCGCCGCCCTGCAGCAGTGCCAGCGCGGCGATGAGCACGATGGCCCAGAAGCCGAATACCACCTCGACCTCGCCCAGCAGGTGGAAGAGTCCGGCATGGCGCGGGTAGCGGTGGGAAAGCCGCTCGAATTGCTTGACGGAAAAGGTGTGCAGCAGCGCCACGGCGAACAGCGTGGCGGAAACCGTTTGGGTGAGGAAAGAGGTGTCCATGGGCGGGCAATCGGTCGTGGCAAAGCCGCGCGGCGGCCCGACCAGCGCGAGGAACCTGCCGTCTTCCGGCCGGCAGACCCTGGGAAGGTCGCCGGCCCGGGAAGGGCACCCAGACGGGAAAGTTTAACGGCCCCGGAAGCGGTGGGGGCTCCGGGCCGTTGCGCCGTGCCCCGCGAACGGCTCAGAGCCGGAACGCGGTGCGCAGGCGCTCGCCCGCATAGGCCTGGGCCTGGCGGGCCTTCTCCAGCACCGCCGCAGCGCCGAAGAACTCGTGCGCCACGCCTTCGTAGTCGCGCCGTTCCACCGGCACGCCCGCATCGCGCAGCGCATCCTCCAGCTTGGCGCCGTCACTGCGCAGCGGGTCGATGCGGGCGTTGATGATCGTGACCGGCGGCAGGCCCTTGAGCTGCGCATCTATGAGGGACAGGCGCGGATCGGCCAGGTCTTCTTCGGAGCGCACGAGGTGGTCCACGAACCACTTGACCATTGCGCGGTTGAGCGGCTTGGCGATGGCGTTCTCGAGGTACGACTCGGTGTTCAGGCGGGTCTGCGCCACGGGGTAGACGCTCAGCACATGGCGCGCGGTGGGCAGGCCGGCATCGCGGGCCGCGATGGCGGTGGCCACGGCGAGGTTGCCGCCCGCGCTCTCGCCCGCCAGCGCGAGCCGGGCCGGGTCGCCGCCCAGCGTGGCGCCGTTGTCGCAAACCCATTCATAGGCGGCGAGCGCATCGTCCCAGGCCGCGGGGAAGCGGTGTTCCGGGGCCTGGCGGTAATCGACCGACACCACGATGGCGTTGGCCTCGCGCGAGAGGCCGCGCGCGCCGCCGTCATACACCTCCTTGTTGGCGATCACCCAGCCGCCGCCATGGAAGTACAGCACCACCGGCAGCGGGCCCGGGGCGTTCTGCGGTGTGTAGAGCGTCGCGGGCAGCAAGCCCGCCGCACCCTGCACGGAGATTGGCGTGGACACGATGCCCGGCACCAGCAGCGCCGGGTCGGTGGGGCGGCCCTGTTCGCGCAGCAGGTGGTTGACCGCGTCCGCGGCGGTGGGCTGGCGGCGTGCCTCGGCCACTTCGAGCTTCTCGATGGCCTTGGGGCCCAGCGCTTCATGGGCGCGCGCCAGCGCCAGCTGGTCGTCGTCCGCCCGCACGGCGGCCACCGCGTTGGAGATGGCATTGAGAATGGGGTTGGGCTGGCCGCGGTCGTCGTCGCTCATGGGTGGATCCTTGGATTGGGAGGGAATGGGGGAAGAGAGCAAGAAAGAAGGGGGACGCAGGGCACTGTAGGAAGCGGCGGTTCCGCGGCGTGTGGGACTGGGGCCCGGCCAGGCGTGGGCGCTCGGGGCGCCCAGCCCGGGAGGGGGCGCTGGGTGCGAAAAAAGCCTGTAGCGCAACGGGCTGCAGGCTGACACGGCCGGGCCGCTGCGCGGGCGATGCTCCAGCCACGTCATCACTGGAGGTCTCCATGAACAAAACCATCGTCGCCATCGCAGCCGCCGCTTTCACCGTCCTCTCGGCAGGCACGGCCACCGCCCAGGTCGGCAAGGCCGCCTCCGAGGCCGCGGATTCCGCAGAGCACAAGATCGACCAGAAGCGCGCAGAGAGCGACGCGAAGAAGAGCGGGCCGGTCGGCAAGGCCGTCAACAACGTGAAGGCCGACTACCACCAGCACCAGTCGGAGCGCTCGAAGGAAAAGGCGAAGGAATCGCTGAAGAAATCGACCGAATAAGAACGCTCGCACCCCATCGCACCCAGCCCGCCTTGCGCGGGCTTTTTCGTGTGCGGCGCGGCCGTGCGCTATGGTGCCCGCCCATGCACCCACCAGAACCACAACAGACCCTCCGGGCGAGGCCGCTCCGCGGTGCCGGACGCCTCACCCTGTGCGCGGCGTCCCTCGTGGCAGCGGCGTGTGCCCACACCGCCGCGGCCCAAGGCCCCGCGGGGCCGGTGCCCCCGCCGCCATGGTCCACCGCTTCCGAACCAGACTCCCCGGCAACGGCCGAAATGCGCAGGCAGCTGGAGGCGCATGAATGGGCCCTGTCCAAGGTCTACGACGACGCAGGGCACGAGCAGGCCGGCTGGCGGATGTCCGGCATGGATGGCGGGCCGGCCATGCGCATGGGGTTCTACCGCCATGGCAACGTGACCGCCAGGGTGTGCAATTTCATCAGCCTGGACTACGCATTGGCCGGCAACGACGGCATGCGGATGGTCGGGCGCATGCAGACCATGGCGGCGTGCAGTGTGCAAGGCCTGATGGACCTGGAGGCGCGCGTGGGCCGGCAATTGCCCCAGGTCCGGCGCTATGCATTGACCACGGGTGCGGATGCGGTCCCGCGTCTGGAGCTTCGGTTGGCGGATGGCAGCCGCTGGGAACTGGAGGGCCGGGCCAAGCCGCCACGTCCGTAGAAGCCTGCGTTGGCCTGTGGGGCAGACCCACCGCGGCGCCGGATACCCGTCCGCGGCGGGGCGCGCCGTAGAGCGCGCGCTGAACGCACGCCTGGCTAGCAGCGCGTTGCAAATACCTGGCCCGAGTAAGAACGCAGTAAGAGGGTCCCGCTGAAGATCGCCTTTGTTCTCACTCACAGACGGCAATCTTCATGGCCCATACCCGCAGCTTTTCCCACTCCACCCGCTCCGCTCGGCGAGCACTCGGCGCAGCCGTGGCGATGGCAGCGTCCGCTGCCGTTTCCGGCAACGCGCTGGCGCAGGCGGCCTCTCCGCCCGAAGGCACCCAGTGGGGCCTGGGGCTTGCCGCGGGCGTGTTCCAGCAGCCGTACGCTGGGCTGGACAACAAGAATCGGGCCCTCCCGTTGCTGTACGTCGAGAACCGCTGGCTGCGCATCGCCGGGCCCATGGCTGACCTCAAGCTCGGCACGCTGCAGGGCAGCTACGGTTCCCTTGCCTTCACCGGGCGCCTGAAGTACGACGGTTCGGGCTACGACGCGAAGGACTCGCCGCAGCTGGCGGGCATGGACGACCGCAAGGAAAGCTTCTGGGCGGGCGGCGCGGTGTCCTGGAACACGTCCATCGCCCGCACGTCGTTGGAGTGGCTTGGCGACGCTTCCGGGCACAGCAAGGGCCAGCAATTGCAGTTGCAGGTGGACCGCCGTTTCAGCTTCGGCGCGCTCTCCATCACCCCGCGCGTGCAGGCCCAGTGGCTGGACAAGAAGTACGTGGACTATTACTACGGCGTGCAGGCGCATGAGGCCACGGCGAGCCGCGCCCAGTACACGGGCAAGGCAGCGATGACCTACGGACTGGGCGCCCGCGTGGACTACCAGATCCAGCCCCGCCACTCGGTGTTTCTCGACGTGAGCGCGACGAGCCTGCCGACCGAGATCAAGAACAGCCCGATCGTCGACCGGTCATCGGTGACCCGCGCGTCCGTGGGCTACGTGTACCGCTTCTGACATGCGGAGGGACCACCCCGGCGGAGCGCATCCCCTGCCACCTTCCTGGCGCGGGCACCAGGCCGGGCCTGTCGGTGCTCCTCTTCCGACCAGCGCGAAGTGCAGGGCATCTGCCCGTCTGCCGCTGCATCGCCAGCGCCGGCTCGACGGAGTCTTCGAGAAGCTGCTGCGTGCCTACCGGCAGGCGCTGCTGGACGCCATCGCAAGGGAACCCGAAGGCCCGGCGCGCCACCTGCGGGCGCACATCAATGGCCTCGCCGCGGTGGTCGCGGCGCGCGGCCATGGCGTTTCCTTCGCCGCGAGGCTCCTGCAGCACGCGCGCTACCAGCGTGTCTGGCAGGACTTCATCGGTGAGGCCTGCGCGAACGATCCGGAGGACCACGGTCTGGCCCATGTCTCGCGGTGCACCGCCGACCCACGCCGTCTGGCCGAGGTCCAGCACGGCCGGCCGCCGAAGCGAGGCGCCGCCGCGGGCAGGGGCGTGGCCGGTACCATCTCCACCCAGTGGGACTTGCTCTCGCTGTGTGCCCTCTCCGTGCTTGCACATGGCGCTGCCGGGTCGTCCCGGCCCCCGTCCTCCGCTCCCGATGAACCGTATCGCACTCATTGAAGACCACCAGCGGCTGGCCGAACTCGTGCGCCGGACGCTGGCTGCCGCCGGCATCGAGGCCGACGTGTTCCACACCATCCAGGCCGCCCTGGCAGGGATCAGGAACATCGATTACGCCGCCATCGTGGCCGACCGCGGCCTGCCCGACGGTGACGGCCTGCAGATGATCCGGGACCTGCGGGCCGAGGGCTGCGCGACGCCGTGCCTCATCCTCACCGCCAAGGACGCACTCCATGACCGCATCGCAGGCCTTGACGGCGGTGCGGATGACTACCTGACCAAGCCGTTCCCGATGGAAGAGCTTGTCGCGCGGATCCGGGCGCTCCTGCGCCGGCCACCGATCGTCCGGGACATCGACCCCGCTTTCTGCGACCTGGTCATCAGCAGCGCGCGCAGCGCCCTGGTGTGCGCGGGCGTTTCGGTTCCGCTGCCTCCCGCGGAGCTTCAGATCATGTTGACCCTGGCGCGCAAGGGGGAGCAGACGGTGCGCCGCGCTGCTCTGGAGAATGCGGCCTGGGGCATGTCCGATAGCGTCACGCCGAATGCGCTGGACGTTGCCCTGCACCGGTTGCGCAAGAAGATGGCGACTTCCGGGTCGAAGGTGCGGATCGTCAACGTACGAGGACAAGGCTATGCGCTCCAAGGCCCTCCGTTGGCCCCATAGCCTCAGGGCGAGGCTCTTGGTCATCTACGCCTTGGGCATGTCGCTCAGCGTCGTGCTGGTCGGCGCGACCACGATGGTGCTGGCCGAGCCGTTCCATCGGTTCATGCTCCGGCATGCGACCGGAGACGCCGCAGAAGCCCTGGCCCGCCGTGTCCTGTTCGATCCACAAGGGCGTCCCACGGGCTTCGACGAAACGAAAATCGAACGCTGGCTCCTGACCACCTTCGGCGACGAGGCCCAGATCCGCATCATCGATGCGCAAGGCCGTGTCGTCTTCTCCCCGGTTCCTGGAGACGCCACGGTGTTCCATGGGGAAGGCGACCTGGGCCGCGGAACACGCTCTTTCGCCTTCGAGCGAAACGGGGTCGCCATGCATGGGGCCGCGTCCGAGATCCTGCGGGGCGGGCCACGGTGGTACGTGTACTTCGCGGCCAGCGACCGGCTCATGGTCCAGATGCGCGAGACGTTCTCGCAGCCCGCGCTGTTCCAGGGGATGCTCGCGGTCGGGCTGACCTTCCTCGCGGTGTTCCTGGTGGCCACGCACCTCACGCTGCAGCGCATGCTTCGTCCCCTCAGCGTCGCTGCACGGCACGCGCGGCGCATCACGCCGCAGTCGCTGGATGCCCGCCTCGCGGGGGACGACCTGCCCGTCGAGATCAAGCCGCTGATCGACGCTTTCAACGACGCCCTGAACAGGCTCCAGACGGGGTACCAGGCCCAGCAGGAGTTCCTCGCGAATGCCGCCCATGAGCTCAAGACCCCGCTCGCACTCATGCGGGCCGAGATCGAGCAGGACCCGCCCGAGGCCCGCAACCCGAACCTGCTGGAGGACATCGACCGCATGGGCAGGCAGGTCCAGCAGCTCCTCCATCTGGCAGAGGCGAGCGAGGCCCGCAACTACGCCATGGAGGCGGTGGAGCCGCTCACCGCGGTGGCCGAGGTCTGCAGCTACATGGAGCGGGCCGCGCAATTGCACGGTGTCCAGATCGTGGCGACCGCCGAGCACCGGGAGGACGGAGCCTTGCCACCCGCCGGCCCCTTGCGATGGCGGGCGGACCGTGGCGCGCTCTTCACGTTGATGAAGAACCTGCTCGAGAACGCCATGCAGCACAGTCCGCCCGGAGGGACCGTGGCCGTGCACATGGGGCACGACGGCTTCACCGTGACCGATGAAGGCCCGGGGGTTGCGTCTTCCGAACTGGATCGACTGTTCGAGCGCTTCTGGCGGGGAGAAGCGCGCCGCGATATCGGCGCCGGGCTGGGTCTGTCCATCTGCACGGAGATCGCCAGGAACCACGGCTGGACCATCGAGGCCCGGCGGGGCGACGTGGGCCTGCGGATGGAGGTGGGTTTCGGATTGCAGCCCACCGATGCGGCGGGACCTGGCCAGCGCAACGTCAGGGCTGCAGACACATTCCCCGCTCCGCGGTGAGTTCGCGCGAGGGGGAGAAATCTTCTGGGCGGTGGTTGGGGGCGGCGCAAAGCCAGCCCTGGTCCCCTCGACAGGAATCGAACCTGTATCTAGCGCTTAGGAGGCACTCGTTCTATCCATTGAACTACGAGGAGCTGGGGCGGATTCTATCCTGCTTAGATGGTGTTTCTATAGTGCTGCTGTACTCTGGTGTATCAATGAATTATTCTCTCACTGATACCACAATCGATACGTATCACTGCACATGGCCAGCATCATCCAAGTCGGGGGTAAGTGGAGGGCACTGATCCGCCGCAAAGGGCATCCATCTTACTGTCAGACCTTCGCGAACAAGGCCCAGGCGCAGGCTTGGGCGCGTGGCATCGAGGCGGACATAGACCGAGGGCGCACGTTGGCGCCTGCGACGGTGCATGGCCGCGTCGTGCTGGTCTCTGACTTGATCGATACGTATCGCAAGCTGCGAGAAAAGTCCCGGCCGGTAGCTGACACGTCGAACGAGCACTACGTGCTCAAGACCCTCGCACGCTACCTTGGCGCGCTCGATGCGTCGCGCTTGGCGCCGGCTGACTTAGTGGCCTACGCCGAGGCACGTCGAGACGAGGATGGCGCCGGGCCGTATACAGTCAACATGGACGTATCGAAGCTGGGCACGGTGCTGCGCCTGGCAGGCGTTCACATGAAGATCACGCTGCCCGACGTGGTGGGCCAGGCGCGGCCGTTGCTCAAGCACATGGGGCTCATCGGAGGCGGCGGCAAGCGTGAGCGTCGGCCCTGCGAGGACGAGCTGATGAGGCTGCTGGATTGGCTGGAGACGCACCGCGGCCAACTTTATGCCGACGTCGTTCGGTTTGCCGTGGCAACAGCCATGCGCCGGGCGGAGATCATGCGCCTGACGTGGGACGGGCTGGACAGTGTGAAGCGCCTGGCACTGGTGACCGACCGCAAAGATCCACGGCGCACGTCTGGCAATGATCAGTGGGTGCCGCTGCTTAATGGATCGTGGGATCTGGTGCAGGCCCAGCCGAAGGTGGCTGGAGAGGCGCGCATTTTCCCCATCCACGAACAAACGATGAGCAAGTATTTCAAAGAGGCCTGCGTGGCGCTGGGCATCCCTGACTTGCATTTCCACGATCTGCGCCACGAGGGCATCTCACGCCTGTTCGAGCAGGGCTTTGACATCCCCCGGGTCGCGCTCGTCAGCGGGCACAAGAGCTGGAACAATCTCAAGCGCTATGCGCAGCTGCGGCCCGAGGACTTGCACCATGGGCCAGGCGGGCCTCCTGCCGCCGGCGGTCGAGATAGTCCGCCACGTCCCTAGTGTCCGCCCAGCGCTTGCCGCCATCGAGGTAGGTGGGGATCTCGAATGATCCGTCGCTGATCTTGCGGCGCAGGTTTGGCGGCGTGGTGTCGAGCACGGTGGCGAGCTGGTCAAGATCCACCCGCAAGCCGTGTTTTTCGATCAGTACCATTTGGGCCAGCAGGCTCATGATTCTTCTCCGTCTCCTGTCAGGCCGCAAGGCCCAGGGTTTGTGCGTTGGCGCGCATGACCATGCCGCCGGCGGAATGGGTGCGGGCGATGAGCTTTGCCGTGATGGCCTGCAGCTCGCCCGCGCTCAGCAGCCGCAGCTGGTGGTAGTGCAGATCCACTGCGTCGCGCAGCGCATCCAGCTCGTGGAAGTAGAGCGACGTGGGCCGCCAGGTGCCGGTGGTCATTGCACGGGCGTGGATGGTTCCCAGCGCCGCCATGGCGCTGTCCAGGTGCTCCCGCAGCCCGCGCACGATGCCGCTGGCCTCTATGGCCAGAGCTATCTGCATGCACGTGTGCAGCACCGTGTGCTGGTCTTCGGTGGCAACGCCTTCGCGCATGCGGTCGAAGCACCGGCGAGCCGGGGCGATGGTTTCGCGGATCTCGTCTTCGGTGAGACAGGTGGCGCGGTACAGCGCGGTCTTTAAGGCGTTGGCGTTGATCGGGCGTGGCTTGCGGGGTTTGCGGCCGTGGGTCATGCGATTTCCTTGGACGGTTTGGCCAGGGCCAGCCAGACGACCAGGCCATGCACGGGCAGGCCCAGGCTGTGCGCCAGGTTGATCTCGGCGCAGGCACCGCGTGAGGCCTGCCAGCCCGGAAGGATGGCCAAGCCATCGCAATCCATCATGAGCTTGATGTCTGCACGCATGTGCACCAGCCAGGGAGCGGAAGTGGGCACGTCCTTGTCCACTGGATTGGTGACGTCATAGCCAGCAGCACGCAGGTCCACCGCAGCTGCATTGAAAGCTGGATAGCTCCAGTCGGGCAGGCCGGTCATTGGACCGCTGAGGTAGAGCCGCATTTGGTCGCTCCTTTGGGTTGCTGAAGGGGTGGAAGGCCTGCATCGACGTATGCAGTCCAAAGAGCTTGGCCGACCACGCAGCGAGCGCGCTCGCCTTGCGTAGCGCCAGCGGCTATGCAGTGCGGGCAGCGGAAGTGGTGCGCCTGGTAGGCCGCATCGGCGGCGTGCCAGGGGGAGTGCTGAAGGCAGGCTTCAGACATCGAGCACCTCCAGTTCGTCCGGCTGCACCAGCTCGACGTCGGCAACTCCGTTGCCTCGGGCTGAGAACATGACTTCCCAGCCGTCTGATTTGATGGCCCTGATGGTGCCCTGGCGCCATACCAGGGCCTCGCGAGCCATATCGCGGTTGATGAGCATGCGGACCTTGCTGCCGATGTTCGGCATGGCTTGGTATGGCTCGACGTCGTCGGCGGCAACATCGACCGCCATTTCATCCCGTCGCGGTCCCCAACGAAGCACCAGCGATTCGCCGCCGTGCTGGACCAGACACACGCGGCCGCAGATCTTGCGCAGCTTGCCGCCTGGGCTTTTCAGGCCATCCTTCACTCGCACGATCTGGCCGACTTCGACGTGCATCGTGACTGCTGCCGCTCCGTTTTCAGAGCCTGCAACTGCCTGGCCAGCGGGCGCGGCCGCAGCCTGCGCGTCAGCGACAGGCTGCGCTTTGTTTCCACGCGCCGCAGGCGCCACGTATGGCTCCCTGCGGCCGGGCACGATGGTTGCCGCCGGCTGCCCGTCAGGGACAGCCGGCTCATCGTCGCCTTGCGCCGCAGGCGCCTGTTCACTGCCCTCCAGCTCGGCCAGCGCTTCTGCGATCTGCGCAGCTGCATGGGCTTTCGACGTCTTCGGCACTTCGCCCGCGGCCGGCACAGCGGGGCGATTTTTGCCCTTGTCTTTCGCGCGCGTAGGACTGGCTTGCGCAGCGGGGGGCGGGGTAGAGGCGGCAGGCGGGGCAGCAGGTTTCGGGATGAATTTTTCGGCCATTTCTCGCTTCACCCGCTTGATCACGTCCGCCAATTCATCTCCGAACACTTTGCCGGCGACCAGCATCAGGCCTTCGTTGGCGATGCGCCCACCATAGGAGTGATCGTTCGCGCTGCTATCCGCCTGCATGATGCAAAGCAACTGGAGCCATTCCGGGCTGACACAGGTCTTTGCGTAGTCGATCAACGCCGCGTGGGCGCCAACCCGTTCCAGGCCCAGCGCACCAGCAACGGCCAGAGCATCGTCACTACTCAGGCTCTTGACCTGGCGCAACGCCACGTAGCGGTGAACATCGAGGTCAAACGCGTGGATATAGTCGCCCGGCCGGTCCATCGAAGTGCTCAGGCGTACCCACGCGCTGTGCATCAGCTCGGTGCGCCAGCCCTGTTCATACTGGGCTTTTGCCTTTGCTTCCGCCTTGGCTTTCTTCTCGTCCGCGAAGGCCTTGGCTTCCTTTGTCACCTGCTGCGCGGCCTGGGCCTGGCCCTCCACGGCCTTGAGCAGGCGCAGCGCAACTTCGTTCGGCAGTGCATCGATCAGCTCGCCGCGCTTGCGAGGGTTTTCCACCTTGGTGGGCACGATGCCCTCGGCCTTCATCTGCTTGCCGATGATCTTGCGGAGGGGCTCATTGGTCGGGCTGTCATCCACCACGTCCAAGCGGCGATAGCCCTTGATCTTGGCGTTCCAGCTGTTGCCGCCGAACAGTTCTTCGGCCTCCTTGCCGGCGATGACGGTTTGCCCTTTCTCTCGGGCCTGAGCCGTCAGGCGGTCGGTGTGCGCCTGGGCTTTTGCGTGGAAGCATTTGGTGTCTGTACACACGTCTGCACTCGGAACGTCGCTGAACAGGTCGCGGTCGGCGCCGGTGCGCTTGCGGCACTCCGTACAGGCGCCAGCAGCCGGTACCAGGGTGGCGTCCTTGATGGGAAATTGCGCGCCCTTGAGTTCCAGCATGTATTCCGATTGGACGTGCCGCGCGCATTCGCGATAGCTGCGCGGTTCACCGTCCCAACCCTCGCGCGTCATCCATTTGACGGCCTCAATTTGCAGCTTCTCGTGCGGGATGCGAGCGGCTAACAGCGCTTTGCTGAAGTCAATCTTGCCCTCGCGCAACGCTTGCCGGCCAGTTGTGCACAGGTCCAGCACCTTGAGCCGTCCGTACACGTAACTGCGGCTCTTGCCGATCTTGGCGGCTACTTGGTCGGCGTTGAGATCGCCCGAGCGCATCAGCACGTCGTAGCCTTCAGCTTCTTCCAGCGGTGTGACGTCTTCGCGCTGCAGGTTCTCGATAACCTGAACCTCCAGTGCTTCGGCGTCTGTCATGTCACGGATCATGGCTGGCACCTCGGCCACTTTGGCCATGCGGCACGCACGCAGGCGTCGGGCGCCAGCCACCAGTTCGTAAACCGGCCGCAGTTCGCGCTTGCTCCGCGTCAACGGCCAGGCTGCTGTGGGGGGAAGCGGCTCCAGGCTAGTCTCGGCCACGCGACTGCCGGGCAGCGGCCGCAGCAGGATGGGCTGGTGCACACCAGTGGCGGCGATGCTGTCCGCCAGCTCCTGCAGCTTCGCCGAGTCGAAGTGCTTTCGAGGATTGGTCAGACTCTCCTCGATGAGATCGACGCGCACCATGCCCATGCGCGGCGGCAGGGTGGCGATCTGCGCGGTAACTTGGTCGTGCTGATCGGTTGCCATGGCTCAGCCCTCCACCGCGTTGCGTTGAGCGTGCCGGCCCAGCACTTGCGAAGCGCGCCGGCGGACTTCGTGGGTGACCGAGTGGCCGAACCCCTCGGGGTCGATCAGCTCATGCATCAGGGCCATGGCCTGGTCCTGGCCCTGCCAGTAGCGCATATCGCTCGCACGGTGGCCGCACTCGTTGAGCAGGTCGGTGGCCAGCGCCTGCGCTGGCGTGAGCCTGGCGCCAGGGATGGGCTGGCCGGCGGTGGTGTGCACCGTGACGCCGCCGCCGGGCGTGTCGGTGAGGTGGATGGTGATGGTTGCCATGGTGTGGGGACTCGGGTTAAGGCACGAGGCCATGCGCCAGCAGCACGCCGGCAAGGAAGGGGGGCAGCGCGTAGGCCACGATCAGGGCCAGCAGCCAGCCCAGGACGGGCAACGCGCGCAGCAGGGCGCGCCGTGCACGGCGCAGGCGAGGGGCGCGGTATGGGCCGAATATTTGGATGGGCGCGCTCATTTGATGGGCCTCGCAGTGGCGCCCATGGCGCCGAAGATTTCGATGGCGTGGGCAATGGCCGCCGCTGAACCGGCGTAGATCCCGGTGTAAGGCTTGTGGCCCGGCACCTTGACAAGGTAGAGCGAGTGGCGCTGTGAAGGCGTGCTGTGATGGAGGTGCATCGTTGGTCCTCACAAGAAGCCGCGCATGGCGCGAAGGCGGCAATCGGAATGGCGAGCAGCAGCGCGCTGGCGGCGGATGGCTGAAAAGCCGTCGCGCACAGCCTGATGCGCTGCATCGCAGTCGCGACGGATGCCGGCTCTTACGCGCTCCAGGGCGGCGGCGCACGCTGCATCAAGGTCGTAGGCAACCTGCGGGGCTGGCGTTGTCGCTTTTGGTTCCAGGCGGAAGATCCGTTCGGTGGTTCCAAAAGTGCGAAGCAGCAGTTGCTCGATGCGCACTGTCGGTGCGGTGCCGGGTCTGAGTGCAATGTCCACCGCAGTGATGGCTGTCAGGTCCGAGAGGCCGAGCACCTCCAGCAGGCGCGTTTGCGCCTCGTGGGCGGCGCGGTTCATGCTGCACCCCCTGGCGCGATCCAACCGCGACGACGAAGGCCGTGCGGCTCCCGACCGGCAGTAAAGCCTAGGCGAATCAGCGCATCGCGAGTGGTTGACTCCTGCACTGCTCCACCTTCTTCAAAGCCAAGGCGCAGCATTGCTTCCGCAAGGGTGATGAATTGCCCGGGCGCAACGGTGTCGCGCAGCAGATCGTCACGCAGTGTCCTAGCCGCATCGCTCGCCTTGGCGGCATGACGACCCTGGTGCAACCACAGTTCAGGTGGCACGCTGCCAAGCCAGCGGCTGATGATCTCGCGCCCCACATGCTCTGCAAACGCGCAGGCTGCGCTATCACCGAAGGGCGCGGGGTTGGCTTGGGCGATGTGCCAGAGCGCTGCCAGGTACTCGTCGGTGTAGTTGGGCAGATTGCCCTCGTCCACCTTGAAGGTGATAGTGGTCGTGGCGTTCATGCTGCACCGCCTTCTTGCGGCATGACAATGACGTTCTTCAACCCTGACAAATCAGCCGCCTGGAGGGGCGCAGCATGCGAGTCATCAGCACGTTTTTGAAGCCCGAGCCAGTTGCAGAGCTTGGCGCCGATGCCTTGGTCCCGGTGTTCGATACGCTCGTGGATGACAAGGGGGTGATAGTGGGCATTGCCGAAGGCGTCGCGCAAGGGAGCGATGTGGCGAGCGTCCGCGTGGGCAAGGTCGGGCAGTTGGTGGTTGACCGCCTTGGGCGGCACAAGCAGCTCAACTACCCCGATAGCCCGGTGATCCTGGCCGGGGTGGCAAACGTCGCCGGCGCGAAAGAGCGCGTTCGCCAGGTGCTGTCGAAGGCGCCGCCAGGTGCCGCCGTGCTGCTGCTCTGCGCAAACAGTAAGGTGTACGACGCCGCCATCGACTGCCTGGGCATCGATTACTCGTCCGCGAACGTGCGTTCGCAGTAGGCGTGCGGTTGCCTGCGGTGTGCACACGTGTGCACTGGGTGTTGCGGCGGCCAACATCAAGCCACCTCGCCGATACGTTCGGTCTTGAGCACGCGCAGCCCGGATTGCTGTGCGGCCATGCGCATGGCCTGCTCGGCGCTGGGCGCAGTCAGGTGCTTTGTGGGGAGGTGCCCGGCGTAGGCGAGGTCTTCGACGTCCTCGGGCTCGACGTGGTCAGGGATGAGAGTTGCGCGGTACTGGCGCTGGGTGAACGGCATGTTTGCTCCTGCACGCCAGGATGGCGCGTGGGCAAATCATCACATAAGTTATTTTCTAAATCAACACTAAAGTTATTGATTTCGCTCGCGGGCCTTTGCCTTCTGCCTGCGGTGCGTCCACAAAAAAGCCCGCCGCAGGGGCGGGCTGCTGCTGCCGTTCTCTAAGCTACGGCAAGTTTCCAAAGGACGCGTCCACGACAACCCCGCAGAAGGCGTCTCCCTCTTTCAGTGGTAGGTAGCGCCGGGGCCAATCGGGGTTAATGGCTTCGAGGAACAGTTCTCCATCGACCATGGCGAGCCTCTTGAAGGTCGCCACGTTCTCGCCGCTCCTCCGGACGATCACGAACTGCCCAGGCGTCGGGTCTTTCTCGGGGTTCACATGGAGCAGAAC
Organism: Acidovorax sp. NCPPB 4044; assembly: GCF_028069655.1. NCBI lineage: Bacteria > Pseudomonadati > Pseudomonadota > Betaproteobacteria > Burkholderiales > Comamonadaceae > Acidovorax > Acidovorax sp. NCPPB 4044. Next base: position 3,685,896 of record NZ_JAMCOS010000001.1, on the reverse strand, counting down.
GCCAGGCGGAAAACTGAACGGTGACCCTGGGGGCGCGGTCATGGAGTCCCCCTGAACACGGAGCATGAAGCCGCATTCCCCAAGATTGTGATGCGAGGTCGGCCACTCTTCGGCGTCCCCTGGTTGGAAGCTATCGCAAATGTCAGTCCACTCCCCCGCCTGCACCCAGGAAATGAGTGGATAGCGGCCTCTTCCTTTGATGTTTGGTCCGGGCGCTATGTTCGGCGCCGCTGCAGCATCAGCTGGAACTGCCCCAACGGCAGGCTCCTCCATCCGGAGGTACTCAGGAGTGGTCCCGAGCACTTTCGCAATGTCAATGATGCTGGCACCGTAGCCCCGTGTACCCCGCTCTATGTTGCCAATGGCGCCTTGACCACTGAACCCAACAAGAGAGGCGAGCTTAGCCTGACTAAGGCCCTTCTGCATCCTCAGTCGAGCTAACCGTTCACCTTGCGTTTCCATGCCGGGGATTGCATCACTCATGTGAATAACTTTGGGTTGCTTTTATTAATCACTTGAGTGATGATTGAGGCATGACTGCACTTGATACGGCAATCTCTCGGATGGGCGGTGTTGGCAAGCTGGCCAAAGCTATAGGCGTGTCTCAGCCGCTCATCAGCAACTGGCGAAAACGAGGAACGACTCCAAAGGCTGAGGACTGCTCAGCTATTGAGCGGGCAACCGGCGGACTCGTCACGCGCCGAGACCTGCGGCCAGACGACTGGCATCTCATCTGGCCCGAGCTTGCAGCCCAAACCTCGGGCACGTCTGGTCCTGTCACGGAGGCGCCCCATGGCTGACGCGCTCCTCTGGCAATACGAGATGGGCGAACTGCTGGCGCTCAGAGCCCCTCGGCGCGTCGTGCGGCGTCCGTCCCTTGGAGGGCTTCGTAGATCCGCCGCTCCGCTGCCTGCATCAGCTCTAGCGCTTGTTCTTCCAGTGGGTCTTGTCGTCGGGCGAAGAATTCTTCTCGCTCCACAGACTGCTTCGCGAACTGCTTCAAGACCCGATCCCGATACACCTCGGGGATTGAGCCAAAGACTGAAAACAGCGCTGCGTTGGTGGCTGAGAGGTCGGCTCTCAACCGCTCGCAATAACGCTTGATTTCCTCGATGTCTAGTTTGGCATCCCTTAGTTCTTCGATGGAGGGTTTTCCCATGGCAATGTTCTTTCATGTTGTTGGCCGTGGCGGTAGCGGCAAGTCCACGCTCATTCTTGCCTACGCGGAATATTTTGAGCGGAAGGGTAAGCGGTGCGCGGGACAAGACCCCTTCATCTTCCACAACCGCGCCGACGCATTGCGGGAGCAGCCGGGCGCGGACGTGTACTTCATCGAGCACTGCGACATGCGCACCGTGGATCAGTTGCCCGGTGAAATGGTGATTCAGATGTCCAGAAGCGCCCAGATTCTCCCTGCGGCAGGCACTTTGCAATTGCGTGAGGTGCAGGCCAATGGCTGATGTCCGGCTCAGTGCTTCGGGAGGCCGGTGCCTTGAGGAGGTCCGGATTCCAGCTTGTCGCATTGCACAAGTATTCGCTGTGCCAGTTCGCGAGCTTGGGCAGTGTTCAAAACGAAGTTTTGAGACTGTTGAGCTTCTTCTGGTGTCTGCGTTTCGTGGCTCAGGTAGTCGAAGCAAATGACCAGCGCTCCGTATGCAGGGATGGATTTGAGTTGCCAGCCAGCCACAGGTGCCAGTGGTAATTCGTCGTTGTCTTTCATTGTTGCCTTCCCTCTCGATGGTTGTGTCAGGACTCTCATCGTATGTCAGAGGGATGCACGCTTCTTTTTCGCATCCCCACACGCCCGCAGCCATGCCGCCGGGCGTTTTCGTGGACTCCTCCCTGATGGTGTGTCGCGCGCGTGCAGGCGCGCGACTCTTCGCATGGTGGCGTGTGGGGTGCTTTTTTTTCATGTGGGCCGCAGTCTCGCAGCGTGCCCGTCGGCTGTCAGTAACAACGCGAGGGGGTATCTGCTATGAACGTCATGGACGCCGCCTACAACTTGGTGGCCGCCTACCCGGGCGGCGCCGCGTCGCTCGCACCACGGGTGGGCAAGGCCGCCACTACTTTGGCGCACGAAGTCAATCGCACGGGCACGGCCAAACTGGGCGTGGAGACCGCCGTGGCTATGTCCGTCCTATCGCAGGACATGCGCATCCTTGAGGCCTTTGCGGCACAGTGCGGGCGCATGACGCTCCCGCTGCCGGAAGTGCTGCAGGAAGGCGATTCCACCGTCCTCGCGCGCTTGGGCGACATGCTGCGGGAGCAGAGCCACGTGGTGCGTGAAGTGACGGAGAGCCTGGCCGACAGCCACATTTCCGGCAACGAGCACACGCGGATCCGGCGCGAGGTGAGCGAATTGATATCGACCGCGACCCAACTGCTCAAGGCGGTGGACCAAATGCGCCGCAAGGGCTTGCCTGACGGCACCGACTTTCCCGAGGTGGCATCTTGAGGCCCGCGGGAGAGGTGCGCATGGCCCTGCTTCAGGCCTGCGAGGCCCTAGCCACGCCTGACCGGGCGCCGACCCTGCGGGAGATAGCGGCACGGGCCCAGGTAGGCCTGCAGGCCGCTGAGGCGACGCTGACCAACATGCGCCGAGCGGGCGTGGTGTGTGTGATCCGGCAGCGGCGCGTGGAGTACCGAAATCGGCCCGTAGCTGAATACGTGCCGGCTGGCTGGATGCCGGCCCAGGATTGTCCACTGCAGGGCCTGGCGCGCGTCTTAACGCATTGGGTGGGGTAGGCCACCGATGTCATCTGTATGCAAGTCCGCCGGCGGTGGGACGCTGGCTTGTGTAGTGCTGCGCGCGGCGGAGGTGGCCCATGTCGCGTGAGCCGCTTCCGCCAATCAAATTTTCCGACCTGGCCGATGCGCTGCTGCAACGGGTGAATGAGCTCGTGCCAGAGTGGTTGCCTGGCGGCGTACGTGAGGGGCACGAGTACAAATGCGGGTCACTTGGCGGCGGCAGTGGCCGCAGCTGCTCCATCAACATGGTGGACGGCAAGTGGAGTGACTTTTCTACCGGCGAATCTGGACGCGATCTGCTCGCGCTGTATGCCGCCATCCACGACCTGAGCATGTCCAAGGCTGCTGCGCAGGTGGCCCGAGAAGAAGGGCTGGAGAGCGTGGCGGGCATCGTGACTGGCGCGCCTGCAGGTGCGCCGCCGCCGAAACCGCCACGGCCTGCGCCATCACCGAAAGCAGTGCCTGAGAAAGAGTGCTGGGAGACGATCCAGCCGGTGCCGGCCCACGCGGTGCAGCCCACGTTCTGGCATCCAGCGCCCAAGGGGCGCGAGCCGGACAAGATCGAGCACACCGGGCGCTATGAGGTGGACGGGGTGCTGTGGGGGTTCGTCATCCGCTTTTTGAAGAGCGATGGCGACAAGCTGACGCTGCCCTATGTGTACAGCCGCAGCCTGCGCGATGGCTCCGAAGCCTGGAAATGGCGTGGTTGGGATGAGCCCCGGCCTCTGTACTACCCTGGCGGGACGTCGCCGAGGGGCCGCACTGTGGTGCTGGTGGAGGGCGAGCGAAAAGCTGACTGTCTGCACCAGCTGCTGGAGGCGGGCGCGCCGGGCGTGTATTGCGCGGCGAGCTGGCCAGGCGGCAGCAATGGCTGGGCGAAGGCGGATTGGTCGTGGCTGGCCGGCAGCACGGTGGTGTTGTGGCCGGACTGCGATTCGCACCGGGAGAAGTTGACCCGCGCCGAAATGAAGGCGACGCCGGACGCCCTGGCACAGGAGGCGCTGAAGGCCTCGAAGCCATACCTGCCGGCGGATCAGCAGCCAGGCGCGAAGGCGATGGCCGGCATCGGCGCGCAGCTGCGCGACACGCATGGCTGCACCGTGCAGCTGCTGCCCATCGATGGCCCTGGTGTCAAACCTTCTGGCTGGGATTGCCGCGACGCCATCGAAGTGGACGGCTGGGACTTTGCACGCGTTCAGGCGTATTTCGGCACGGCCAGGGCGCTGCTCGCGGACGTGTCGACGCCTGCACCGGCGGGCGGCGGCAAGGGTGGCGAGCCCCCGAAAAAAAACGTTCCCTCGGCTGGCGCCAACCCGACCCCAGGCGGCGGCGGTGGCGATGGGCCGGACGATGGCGAAGACCCGTTCGGCGCGTACCTTGATGACGAGGTGGCCCGCCTGCGCCTGCGGGGGCGCTGGCTGCTTAAACCTCGGCGCAGTGCGCTGATCGAGGCGCTGCGAGTGGCGCCCGAGCTGGCAGGGTGTGTCGCGTTCGATGAGCTGCGCGAGCAGCCCGTGACGGTGCGCGCATTCCCATGGCGCAGCGCGCCCGGCCCGCTGGCGGATGCCGACGTGCTGCGGCTGGCCAACTACATCGAGAAGACCTACGGCACGGGCGAGGCCAGCGCGCAGACCACTGAGCAGGCCATCAACGTGGCGGCCGACGAGAACCGCGTGCACCCGTTCCGGGATTGGGTGAAGGCGCAGGTGTGGGATGAGGTGCCACGCCTGGAGAAGTGGCTGATCCACGTGCTGGGCACGAAGCCCGAGGACCACAAGCCGCGGCGGCAACGCTATCTGCAGCTGGTGGGGAAGTACATCGTGATGGGCCATGTGGCGCGTGTGATGGACCCGGGCTGCAAGTTCGACTATTCCATCGTGCTGGAGGGCACTGGCGGCATCGGCAAGTCCACGCTGGTCAAGACGCTGGTGGGCAAAGAGTTTTTCAGCGACACGCACTTCGACATCGGCACCGGCAAGGATGCCTATGAGCAGATCGCGGGCATCGTGGCCTATGAGCTGTCCGAGATGACGGCGTTTCGCCGGGCGGACGCCGAGGCCGTGAAGGCGTTTTTCTCCAGTGAGAAAGATCGGTATCGGGGCGCCTATGGCCGGTATGTGCAGGACCATCCGCGCCAGGTGGTCATCTGGTGCACCACCAACAAGAAGCAGTATCTGTTCGACATCACCGGCAACCGTCGCTTCTGGCCGGTGCTGGTGCCGGGCCGCACCAACCTGACCTGGCTGCAGAAGTTCCGGGGGCAGCTGTTTGCGGAGGCGTTGGCGCTCTACGAGGCCGGCGAGCAGTACTACCCGAGCCCGGAGGATGAAGCGGCCTATTGCGTACCGGAGCAAGAACTGCGTTTGGTGGAAACCGGCGTGCAGGGTCGCCTGTGGGCACTGCTGACGCGCGAGGGGGTGCCAGGTGCCGAGGGTACGGCGCAGAAGAGCTTCACGCTGCACACCACCTTCGTGACGATTCCTGATTTGGTGCAGGCGCTGGGCGCCGATCCTGGCAAGAGCAGCCCGATGCTGGAGGGCCAGGTGCGGGACTGGCTGAATGAAAACGGCTGGGAGTATGGCCGCGAAGGGGGCGGGCAGCGCAGGCGCGGATACAAGCGCCCTGGTGTGTGGCCGCCGATCATCGTGGACGATCCAGATGGTGAACAGGGACCGGCTGATCCGGCCCCATCACCGCAAGGCCCTGCGACGCCCGATGCGGCGCCCTGGGGTGAGGACGAGGACTATGCACCTCTGTAGGCAGGGATCGGCGCGCACGTCGCCGGAAAAGCCTCGGGTGCTTGAAACGCACGGCACTGCCACGCATGCGGGAGGCGCGATTCGCGGCCTGCGCTGTGGTGCCGTTGCGGGGATGTCCTTGCACGGGCCTATGACGTAACGCCACCTTTCAGCGGGCCGGCGCCTGGACGCACGCGTGTGCGATCCGTCCATGCGTCCAGCGTCCGCCATGGAGCCAGCGGCTGTGGTGATGGGGCCATACCAACAGTTGGAGCCGCTGCATTGTCTGAACGTATGTCTGTGCCCAGGTGTGGGCGCAGGCGGGCAGGTGCGTGTGTGGGCGCGCGCGGGCGCGACTCTCCTGCTGTGTGTGTGGTGTCAGTAGAAAAGAGTGGACGGGTGGACGGCCCGGGAAAGGAGCGGCAAATGGCGAGCAAAGAGGAAGTGGCGCGGCAGATCGATGTCATCAAGACCCGCATGCCATACACGTGGGCGCTCATCGAGGATCGGGCGAAGCACATTGGTAACGACGCATATGCCTATGTGCGCCGTGGCCTGCGCGGTGAACGCGGTTGCTTTTATGCCATCGAGGCGGGGCACGTGGTGGGCACGCCGGCGGGTCTACCGCAGGACACCTTGCAGGAGCTGGCCAACTTTATGGTGATCATGGGCTGTGCACACGTATGCATCTGGCCTGCGAGCGCTTGGCGGTCGCGGGATGCCGGTAGCGCGCCCGCCGCAGCTGGGGGTGACGATGGCGCGAATTAAGTGGGTGCAGCAGCGGCTCGAAAACTGGGGGATGTGGGCGTCACGTGGTGGACACGGAAGCGGTGGCTTTGCATCGCAATCGGTGTTGGCCGGCTGGGTCGAGTCTGATGCTTGGGCGCGCAACCGATGCGGTGGATCGGTCATCCCGGTTTCTGAATCGGAGGCGTTGGAGACGGACCGCGCTATTACATCGTTCAAGAACACGCGCCCCTCGCTGGCTAAGGCTCTTGTTCTGGTCTATGTCTTCGACTTTGGTGTGGTCGAAGCTGCGTATCGGGTGGGTGTGGCTGAATCGACGATGCACGCGAGGCTTGGTCAAGCTGACCAAGCCATTGCGATGTGGTTAGAGGATCGTGCGGCGGAGCTATTGAGGAAGCGCGAAGCGGCACGTGGGAGTTTTACAGGCTAGAGCTTTTGAGTACATTTCAGGCACCTTGTGATTGGTACGCGCCCACCACGTAGCGATCACGTCAACAGGTCAGAACCCCGGCAGGCTAGCGCTCGCCGGGGTTTTGTTTTTGGAGCCTGTCATGCCCATTGCCGCGCCACGCCCTTGCTCGCATGCCGGATGCGGAGTGCTGGTGCGCGATGGCTCTGGCCGCTGCCCGAAGCATCCGAAGGCGACCTGGGCGAAGAAGCCCACCGCCACGAAGCGGATCACCGGCCGGCCGCTTCAGCGCATGAGGGCGGCCCTGTTCGATGCGAAGCCGTTCTGCGCGGAGTGCGAGCGGCAGGGCGTGCTGACCCTGGCGACCGAGCGCGATCACATCGTGTGTTTGGAGGAGGGTGGGCCGGACGACGACACGAACGTGCAGGGGCTCTGCAGGGACTGCCACGAGGCGAAGAGCAAGGCCGAGCGTGCCCGGGGCGTGCGCCGCGCCTGGTCGGGTTATCGAGAGGCGCACGCCGAGGGCGAGCCCGAGCCCGACCAGGGGGGAGGGGGGTCGAAAAAGTCTGGCAGGTAGACGCCGGAAACCGACCGCTCCCCCAATTTTTTGCGCGCGCAGGTTTCAGGGGGTGGGGGGGGTGACCAGGTAGGAGGTGAACCATGGGAAAACGTGGACCGGCAGCGAAGCCGACAGAGCTGAAAGTGCTGGAGGGCAATCGCGGCAAGCGCTCGCTGGCCGTGAATCTGGACAGCACATTCCGGCCTGAAGCCGGGATGCCCACTGTGCCGAAGGATCTGAGCGTCGGCGCTCGCAAGGTCTGGAAGCGCCTGGGCGCCGAGCTGCTTCGGTACAACCTGATCTCGGTGGTGTACAGCGACATCTTCGAGGAGCTGTGCGAGACGGTGGCGGACGTGAAGGCGCTGCGCCACTCGATGCGTGCCAAGCAGAACCTGCTGCGCGACAAGAACGAAGACCCCATGGGCGCGTTCACCGTGATGACGCCGAACGGCATGCCGCAGCAGCACCCTCTGTACCAGATCCTCAAGAGCGAGCGACAGATGATGCTGTCGCTGCTCGCCAAGTTCGGGCTCAGTCCGGCCGAGCAGGCCAACGTCACCACGGCCATCCGCGCCCAGCTGCAGCTCTTCGAGGGCGGCGATCCGGGGAAGACCCCGGAAGGAGACGCGCCTGCAGCTGGCGCACCTGAATCCACGGCCGCCAGCCAACCACGAGGCTTCGCAGAATTCTCCTGATCCACCACCATGTCCCGACCCCACCTCGAATACGCACAGCGCGCGAAAGCGTACGCAAAGCGGGTGGTGGATGGGGAGGAGGTGGCGGGGAAGTTTGAGCGCCTGGCCTGCCGCCGGTTTTTGAACGACCTGGCGCGTCAGAACACGCCCGATTTTCCGTACGTGATCGACGTCCGGAAGGGCGGGCGGGCTTGCCAGTTCCAAGAACTGCTCTGCCACATCAAGGGCGAGTGGGCCAAGCCGATCTACGAAGACGGCATGGTGCGGTACGCCAAGATCCGCCTGGAAGACTGGCAGATCTTCTGCGAGTTCCAGCTGTTCGGCTGGGTGCATGCGACGACCAGGCTGCGCCGGTTCCGCCGGTCATATGAGGAGGTTGCCCGCAAGAATGCGAAGTCAACCCGCGCTGCTGGGCGATGCCTCTACCTGGCGTTCGCGGACGACGAGCCCGGCGCACAGGTGTACAGCGCCGCAACAACGGGGGAGCAGGCGCGGGAGGTGTTCGACACAGCGCGCGAGATGGTGCTGCGCGACAGCGAGTTTCGTGAGCGCTTCGGGGTGACCGTAGGGCGCCACGACATCACCTGCCCCAGCACGGCCAGCAGCTTCAAGATCCTGAACGCCGAGGCCAGCACGCAGGACGGCCTTAACGTGCATGGCGCGGCCGTTGATGAGGTGCATGCGCACAAGAAGCGCGACTTGTGGGACGTGATCGAGTCAGCGGACGGCGCACGCAGCCAGCCGCTGATCAGCGCGATCACCACGGCGGGGAAAGACACCGGCGGGATCTGCTTCGAATTGCGCAGCTACACCATCAAGGTGCTGGAGGGAACGCACAGCGATGAGACATGGTTCGGGGTGATCTACACCATCGACGAGGGCGACGACTGGAAAGATCCGAAGGTTTGGCGCAAGGCCAACCCCAATCTGGGGATCAGCGCGAAGCTGGACAAGCTGGAGGCCACTCGAACGAAGGCACTGGCGACCCCCAGCAGCCGTGGAAACTTCTTGACGAAGCACTTGAATGTGTGGACCAACGCTGGCACTAATTGGATGGATATGGAGGGGTGGCACGCCTGCGCCGATCCGACATTGAGGGCCGAGCAGTTCCGCGACGAAGAGTGCTACGCCGCCACCGACTTGGCCGAGAAGCACGACTTCGCGGCCAAGGTGAAGGTGTTCCATCGGGACGGCATTTGGTACGTGATCCCCACTTTCTATTTCAACGAAGTGGCGGCCCGGGAGAGCAAAACGGCGCAGTTGTCAGGTTGGATTGAGGAGGGGCACGTCAAGGTGTGTCCGGGCAACTTGACCGATTTCGATGAGATCGCGAAAGACCTGAAGGCTGACCGCGATCTGCATGATTTGCGGGAGGCTCCTTATGACCCGCGACTATCCAGCTACTGGGCTCGCAAGCTGCTGGATGACAACCTCCCCATGGTGGAGATCACGCAACGGACCTCGTTTTTCACTGAGCCGCTGCAAGAGGTGCACGCCCTGGTGCTCGCTGGCAAGCTGCGTCACGACGGCAACCCCGTCATGTCGTGGATGGTGAGCAACCTGGTGGTGCTGACATCGAAATACAACGAGCTGAAGAGCCCGACTAAGAATCGCGAAGAAGACAAGATCGACGGTGCCATTGCAATGCTGATGGCACTCGGTCGCGCCATGGCTCTTGCAGAGCCTGACACCGCAGCCCAAAAGGCCAAGGCTTATTGGGACTCCTTTGCCGCAGAAGAGGCGACGACGACATGAACCTGATACGCCGATCCCTGCTGCGCGGTGCCGAGTGGGTGCTGAAGGGCGCGGACGCCACCGACCTCACCCTTACCAATCCGAACGGATGGAAGACGGTGAGCATAGGAGGCGGCCCGACCTGGGCGCGCGTCAACGTGGGCGACAGCACAGCATTGCAGATCACCACCGCTTGGTCAGCCATCCGGCTGATCGCAGAGACGGTGGGCACCCTTCCACTCCATCTCTACCGCACCACCAGCAAGGGGCGCGAGCGGGCGAAAGATGATCCGCGCTACACCCTGGTGCACGACCAGCCCTGTGATTACCTTACCGCGCCGGAATGGAAAGAAAGCATGGTGGTGTCCATCGCCACGATGGGCCAGGCGTACAACCCGGTGACTCGCTTCGAATCCACGGGCCGGATCATCAGCATCCAGCCCGTGCACAAGAGCCGCGTGCAGCCTGAGATACAGCGCGATGGCTCCATCATCTACTGGCTGTCTGATCGCCATGGTGGGCGGGTAGCAAAACGGCGCGAGGACGTCATGCCGGTGCGTGGGTTTGGTGGCGTGGGCGAACTGGAAGGCTATGCACCCCATCGGCTGCATAACAACAGTCTTGCTCTGTCGGTCGCGCTGGAGAAATACGCCGCTGAGTTTTTCGGCAGCGGAGGGCGTCCGCAAGGCATCCTGACGACCAAAACCGAGTTCGGGGAGAAAAGCCGCGATCAGATCCGGGCCGGCTTTGCGAAATACCTGAACGACTCGCGTGAGAAGGGCGAGTTGCCGGTGCTGGATGGTGAGACCACCTACACGCCAGTGAGCACGCCCAACAACGAAGCGCAGTTTATCGAAGCGAGGAAGTTGCAGATCGCAGAGATGGCGCGGATCTACCGCGTGCCGCTGCACATGCTGATGGAGATGGACAAGGCCAGCTATGCGAACACCGAGCAGGCCAACAAGCATTTTCTGGACTACACGCTGCTGGCCTATCTGGTGCGGATCGAATCGGCCCTGAACAGTTGCTTGCTGACTGCTGGCGAGCGTGCCAGCGGCATGTATTTCGAGTTCGACGTGAACGGCCTGCTGCGTGGCGACAGCAGCCAGCGCGCTGACTACTACTTAAAGATGCGCCAGGCCGGCGCGATGTCTCAGAACGAGATCCGGCAGCGCGAAAACATGGACACGCGCGAGGGTGCCGATGACCTTCACGTGCCGCTCAACATGGCGCCCAGCGACCTGCTGGGCGAGATCCTGACCCGCAACAAGACTGGAGGCCAATGATGGACCGCATCGTTGCACCGATAGAGATCAAGGAAACGAAGCCGGACGGCAGTTTCACCGGCTACGCGGCCGTGTTCAACAACGTGGACCTGGGGCGCGACGTGATCATGCCGGGCGCCTTCCGCCAGGTGAAGACCACCCGAGACGGCCAGGTGCGAATCGCCATGAACCACGACCTGCGCAAGCTGGCAGGCAAGGCCACCTACTCGCAGGACGCTCACGGGTTGCGCGTCGAGGGCCAGCTCACGCTGGGCGTGGGCTACGTCAAGGACGCCTACGAGCTGATGAAGGCTGGCGTGCTGGATGGCCTCTCTGTGGGCTTCGACATCCTGCCGGACGGAGCGGATTGGGAAGAGCGCGGCGGCGACTACGTGCGAATCATCAACTCCGCGGAGCTGTGGGAATTCTCCCTGGTGCCCTTCGGCATGAACCCGGAGGCCTTGATCGACAGCGTCAAGGCCGCAACCACCCGAGATTTCGAGGCGCAGCTGCGTGGCCTCGGATACAGCCAGCGCGAGGCGAAGGCCTTGGCGTCTGGCGGCTTCAAGTCGCTGGGCCACCGGGACGGTGGCCTGGACAGCGAGACGCTGGCAGACGAACTCAAGAACCTCACGCACGCATTCAACTGGAACTGAACATGCAAAACACCCGCAAGTATTTGAACTGGGCCTTCCTGGCCGTCCTGGCTGTCGCAGTCGTTTTCGCTGCCGCCGGTTCGCCGTTGATTTCCCCTGAAACCTGGGCAGCGCTGGCGGCCGTCGGCGCCATGCCCGTGGCCGTGACGGGCGAGACCGGCGGCGACATCCGCAAGATGTTCGATCAGCTGACGGACACCGCCAAGGCCGCGAAGGAGACGGTGGAGCAAGTGCGCAAGGCACACACCGAACTCGACGCACGTGTCAGCAAGCTGCACGACGAGCTGAAGACCGGCGGCACCGATGCCGTCACCAAGGCCGCGTACCAGGACGCGGTGCAGAAGGTCGACAAGGTCGAGAAGTCGCTGGACAAGATCAACGCCGAAGTGGCCGAGCTGGCGAAGAAAGCCACCGGCCTGCTGGGCGATGCTGGCAACCAGCGCAAGAGCCTCGGCCAGCTGGCGGCCGCGTCGGATGCCGCTCGCAACTACAAGGGCGGCACCGTCGAGCTGTGCACCATGGCCGGCCCCCTGTTCGCTAAGGCCGCCCTCACCAGCGGCGCGGCCAGTGCCGGCGCCTTCATCCAGCCCGAGCGCCTGCCAGGCCTGATCACCGCACCGGACACGCCGCCTACGGTGCGTGACCTGTTCATGTCGGTGTCTGTGGCTAGCGGCTCCATCGAGTGGGTGCGCGAGAAGCTTTTCACCAACAATGCCGGCCCGCAGAACGGCGAAGGCGCGGCGAAGCCTGAGTCGGCCATTACCTTCGAAAAGAAGAGCACGCCGGTGGAAACCATCGCGCACTGGATTCCCATCTCGCGCCAGGTACTGGCCGACGTGCCTCAGCTGCAGGGCTTGGTCGATGGCCGCCTGCGCCAGGGCCTCAAGATGAAGGAAGACCTGCAGTTGCTGCTGGGTGACGGCACCAACGGCAACCTGCTGGGCCTGATCCCGCAGTCCACGGTGTACAGCTCTGCCGGCATGCCGGCTGTGGCGAACGGGATGCCCGGCTACACGAAGATTGACCACATGCGCTGGGCTTTCCTGCAGGTCGCCAGGGCGCAATACCCGGCGACCTTTTCGGTGCTGAGCCTCGAAGACTGGGCAGTGATCCAGATGATGAAGACCTCCGAAGGGGCCTACATCTTCGGCACGCCGACCGACGGCGCCGCACCCCGTATCTGGGGCAAGACGGTGGTCGAAAGCCACAACCTGGCGGCCAACAACTTCCTGGCCGGCTCGGCGTTCGCTGCGACGGTCTATGACCGCGAAGAGGTGTCGGTGCGCGTGGCCGAACAGCACGCCGATTTCTTCATCAAGAACATGGTCGCCATGTTGTGCGAGGAGCGCCTGGCGCTCACAGTGGAGCGCCCCCAGGCCATGGTGGCAGGCGTGTTTCCTGCCTGACGTAACAACATCGCTCGGTTAACCGCCAAGCGCATGCCTGACCCATGCCAGCCTATTGCGGGCTGGCTTTTTCGTTTCTGGAGATCCAACATGAAGATCGCAAAGCCCTTCCTGCGCGACGGTGTCGTCCTGCAGCCAGGTGATCCCCTGCCCACCGGCCTCGATGACGAGACCGTCAAGCACTACCTGCGCCACGGCATGGTGGCCCGGTCCCACGACCAGACCGCCACACCTGCGCCGCATCAATCGGGCCGCAGCGCGAGGACTCCGAGTCAGCCTGCAGGCACTCGGGCGCCGAAGCCGACCTCCGCGCAGCAAGCGGCACCGGCTCCTGCCCAACAGGCTGGGCCGACCTCGACCCAACTGGCGGGGCCATCCATCGCGGTGACGTTGACACCCACGACGACGAAAGACGCGCAGACCGACATCGCAGGCTCCGAAGCCGGTGACTCAAGCGACCCCGGCGCCAAGGCAGCTGGCGACAAGCCTGCAGACGGTGAAGGCCGACCCGATCCGCAGACCAACGGCACGGACCTCAACCCGTAACCAGCGCGCCATGTGATGTGCCCCGCCACGCTGGGCGCATCGCAAGGCGACCCGAGAGAGCATCATGGAAACAAAACCCACCTCTGAGCAGGCACTGATGCGGCTGCGTTTGGATGCAGACCTGACACCCGATCTACCTGACGCCATTGAGCAGGCCAATGCCGAGGCAGTGGCATACCTGGACGGCAATCTTTATGGCGATGAGGCCGCGATGATCCAGGCCGCAGACGTCCGGGGCATTGTGGTCACCCCGGACATCATTGCAGCGCAGCTCCTGCTGCTTGATGCGGCCTTGGGCAACAACGCCATGCAGGACCGAGAAAGCAAGCGCAGCACTGCGTTCAGCATGCTGCGGCGCCACCGAAATATGGGGGCGTGATGCACTCTCTGCAGCTGGACGCGCGCATCCGCATCGAGGCGCCCACCATAACAAAGGGGAACTCAGGCGGCATGAAGACCACCTGGGCAGAGCATCTCAGTTGCTGGGCGCAGCGGCGGGACCATGGGGGGGCCGAGAGAGCGGCCACCGCCGCAGGCGGCGTGGTCGCCGTCGCGCGGGTCGAGTTCGTGGTGCGATTGCGCGACGGCATCACCGAAAAAATGCGCGTCCTCCACAAGGCGCGTTATCACAATATCCAGCACGTCAAGCCATTGGCTGACTATCCCGGCTGGATGGTGCTGACCACCGACACGGGGGTGAACGATGGCTAGAAAGGAAGTCCTGGGCATCGGCAGCTTGAGCCGCAACTTTCGCGCGCTCAAGACCGGCATGCAAACCCGCACCGGCCGCGCCATGGTGGTAGCCGCAGGGGGTGTTCTCAAGCGCAAAGCGAAAGCCAATGCGCAGGCCCTCGGCCTCAAGCGCACTGGCTCGATGATCAAGAACATCGTCATCAAGCGCGAGTCTCGGTCGCCACCAGACACGGTGCAATACAACCTGGGTGTACGCCACGGGCGCAACCTCACCAAAAAGCAAAAGTCGACCGCCAAGCTGGCTGTAGGTCGCGGCGGTCGTATTGTCAAGCGGTATGAAGACGACCCGTACTACTGGCGTTTTCAGGAGCTTCGTACCCGTTACCGCGAAGCGACGCCTTTCCTTGGTCCAGCCCTGGAGCAGGGCAAGAAAGAAGCCATCGACGCTATGGAAAAGCGCCTGCAGCAGGAGTTGGAGAAGGCAGGCAAGGAATGACCATCCACGAACTCCTGAATGCGGCACTGAGCCCTGTACTTGCCAATACGTGGGCTGTCGAATTACCGCCCGCGCCCGTGTGGCCGGCGGCGGTGTTTGACGTAGACAGCGCGCCGGAAGAGGCATGGTGCATGGCGGGTGGTTACTCAAGGCATGACGTAAATCTGCTGGTGATGGCTCGCACCATCGAAGAGCTTGATGCGCTGCTGCCGCTCGATGGCGGCGGCCCTTTCCGCGATGTGCTGGAGAGTCTGGAAGTCTTCCAGTACGAAGAAGACGCGGGCGATGGGGACTACGAATCCGACCCCGAAATCTACGCCCGCTATCTCACCGTGCGCCTGCGCACTCCCCGCTACTAACCTTTGGAGATCGACATGAACAAACGCACCGCAGATCCTGCGGAGGCGGCCGCAGTTGCGGCCGACGAGTCTGTGCACACGTATGCACAAACCGCTGCAACGAGGCCGACCAAGCCGGCCCACCACCTGCCCACGCTGCGGCGGCCTCGCGATGAGTTCGCGGGCATCGGTGGCACCTACTTGCGCGATCCGGAAACCGGAAAGCGGACCCTGGCACCACCCGTTGCCATGCCTGCAGCCGAGCCAGTTGCGTAGTGCGCTGGCAATCTCAATGTTCACCTTGAAAGGACGACCATGGGAAAATCCATGAAAAAGATGCTGCTGCTCGCTGCGGTGCAGACCGCAGTTGGCACACCGGCAGTACCCACGGCAGCGGCGAACGCCATCATGTGCCGGGCGCAAAGCCCTGAACTGATCGCCGGCGACCAAGTTCCTCGCCAGCTGATCCGCCCCTTCAAGGGCAACAGCGGCAAGCTGTTTGCGGGCGAGCACCGCAAGCTGACTTTCGAGGTCGAGCTGGCAGGCAGCGGCGTGGCTGGCAAGGCCCCGGCCTGGGGGCCCGTGCTGCGGGCCTGCGGTTTCTCGGAAACCATCACCGTGGGCCAAGACGTGGTGTACATGCCCGTCAGCGAGGGCGAGCCGGTGCTGACGCTGTGGGGATACATCGACGGCACGAAGTACGTCATCGAGGACGCCAAAGGCAACGTCTCGTTCGAACTCAACGCCAAGGGCATTCCGGTGATGAAGTTCGAATTCATCGGCACCTATGCACCGCTGACGGAAGGTGCGATGCCCACTGGCGTGGACTACAGCGCCTTCATGCAGCCCAAGACCGTAGGCAAGAAGAACACTCCCACTTTCACGTTCTACGGCCTGCAGGCCTGCACCAGTGCGTTCTCGATCGCCATGGCCAACCAGCTGGAGTGGAAGGAACGGATCAACTGCGCCGGAGCTAGCAGCCCTGACAGGCAACCTACTGGCAGTGTGACTTTGGAAATGCCCAAGGCCACCACGAAGGACTGGGGCGAAGTGGTACGCGAGGGCACGCTGGGCGAAGCCATTCTCGTGCACGGCACCGTGCCCGGAAACATCGTGGAGTTGCAGCTGCCGCAGATCCAGTGCGGTCCGTTTTCCATCCAAGACGATGGCGGTGATGCCATGCTGACCTTGCCCTTCGACCTGATGCCCGACCTGGGCGACGACGAACTGAGCATCATCGTTCGTTGACCTTTGGGCCGCCCGCGCGGCGGCCCGTTCACTTTCTTCGGAGCCACCCATCGCGGTGGCTTTTTCGTTTCCGCAATCTGCATTCAAGGTACTCACCATGTTCATCCTCACACCTTCTGAAACCTTCAAGGCCCTCGTCAAGGTCAACGTGGCTACGCCATCCGGCGCCTGGCGCGAAGAATCGTTTACTGCCATCTTCAGGCGCAGCGACGAAGAGCAACGCGAAGAACTGCTGGAGTTGAAGAACACCGAGCTGCTCAAGCGCGTGCTAGTTGGCTGGGAGATGGTCGATGAAGAGCGCAAGCCCGTGGAATTCAACGAACAGAACTTCGCCGCCTTCCTGCGGCTTATCGGCGCATGCCGTGAAGCAGCCAAGGCCTATTGGCAGCACAACACCGGCGCCAAGCAAAAAAACTGATCGAGGCGGCGCGCTGGTGGGCCGGCATCCGCCCCTGTGATTCGGGGGCGTTCGATGTGGACGAGTCCATCGTCGAAGCAATGCAGGCTTGGGGCGCTCCGCCCGAAGACATCGAGAAAGTCCGCGCGCAATTGCCTGACCCTGATGCGCAGCCATTGGATGAAACCTTTGCGGTGCATGCGGATAACGCGCCAGTCATTGAAGCCTTCACTGCCTTGCGAACGCAGTGGACCTACGTCACATCGTTTACCGCAGTTCCGGGTGGCGGCTTCTTGCCGGTCTCGCACCGTGTGGGCATCAACTATGCCGCATTGATCGCGTGGGTA
Source organism: Acidovorax sp. NCPPB 4044 (assembly GCF_028069655.1). Classification (NCBI taxonomy): domain Bacteria; kingdom Pseudomonadati; phylum Pseudomonadota; class Betaproteobacteria; order Burkholderiales; family Comamonadaceae; genus Acidovorax; species Acidovorax sp. NCPPB 4044. The sequence goes on along the minus strand of NZ_JAMCOS010000001.1, from coordinate 3,668,874 downwards.
CAGCAGCATGCGCGGCCCCGGCGGCGGCGCGCGTTGATTGCCGACTTGCGCGTCATGGAAACCGCAGTGCTCATCGCGGACCAAGAGAAAAGAACAGAGAAGGAATAGAACTATGTCCGCACTCGGCTCGCTTGTCGTCAGCCTTGGGCTTGACTACGCCCAATTCACGGGAGGCATGGACAAGAGCGAGCAGGCCGCGCTTGCCGCCAGCAAGCGCATCCAGGACACGATGGATGGGCTCAAGACTGGCTTGGCAACAACTGCCGGCGCCATCGCTGGCGGCTTGGCTGCGGGCTTCACCATTGCGGCATTCAAGGGCATTTTGACCGGTGCCATAGAGACCGGTGCCGCACTCGATGATCTGCGCATGCAGACGGGCGCGACGGTGGAGTCGCTCTCGGCGCTGATGGCAGTCGGCAAATTCAACAACATGGGGCCTGAGCAGATCGGCTCGGCCATGAACAAGTTGGCCAGCAACCTGGCGGGAGCCACGGAGGAAAGCAAAGGCACTGGCAAAGCCATCGAGGCATTGGGCCTCGACTTCGACAAATTCAAGTCGATGCGGCCGGAAGACCAGATGCAAGCCGTGGCGAAGGCCATGTCTGAATTTGAGGATGGCACCGGTAAATCGGCCGTCGCCATGGCGTTGTATGGCAAGCAAGGCGCTGCAATGCTGCCCTTCTTGACCGACTTGGCCAGCGTTGGCGAGCTGCAGGCCAAGGTCACCACCGAGCAGGCTGCTGCTGCGGCAAACCTGGACGACAACCTCACACGTTTGTCCACCAGCGGCGATGCCTGGAAAAAGGAATTGGCCAACGGCATGATTCCCGCGCTGGACCTGGGCGCGCAGGCGCTGCTGGATGTGATGAATGGGGCCGGGGGCATGCGCGACGAAGTGCGGCGCCTGGCTGCGGACGGCAGCATTGCGCGCTGGACCAAGGATGCCATAACGGGTCTGACCTACGTGGCGGATGCAGCCACCTACGTGATCCGGGGCGTCAAGCTGATGGCCGAGAGCCTTGGTGCTTACGCGGCCGCTGGGGCCGCTTATTTCGGTGGGGTAGGGGAGGCGGTAGGCAAGGTGCTTCGCGGCGACTTTGGCGGCGCGCTGGACAGTCTCAGGGCCGGCGCGTCGCAGGCTGGGGCCATCGTCAAGGATCTTGGCGACTCGGTGGCTGCGGCTTTCAACGAGGAAACGTTGGGGAGCCGCATCCGCGCGCGTATGGGGGAAATCGAGTCCACGGGGAGCGTCGCGGAGAAGGCTAGGGGAAAACTCGACTTCACCAATGTGCTGGAGCAAAACACGAAGGCCAGCAAGGAAGCGAAGGAGCCTATTGACGCGCTGCTGGACTCCATCAACAAACGCACCTCTGCCAATCAACTGGAATTGGCATCGGGTGAGAAGCTGACGGAGGCCGACAAGACGGCATTGGAAGTCCTGGAACAGCTGCGCACCGGAAAGGTCAAACTCAAGGCGGACGAGGCCGCTCTGATCGGTGTGCGGCTTCAAGAAATGTACGCGTCCGAAAAGCAAGTGATCGCGCATAGGGAGGAGCAAAAGCAGTTGGAGGCGGCCCGGGTCGAGCGCCTCAAGATGGCGCAGACCCTGGAGCAGGCGCTGAGCCCATTGACCGAGCAGAACAAAACCCTGCGCGATGAAATCGAATTGATCGGTCTCACCGAAGCCGGCCAGCTCGCCATCATCCGGGCCCGTAATGCTTCGACCATCGCTACAAAGGAGGCGACGCTGGCCGAGCTGGAGCGTCAGGCGGCCATCAGCGGCACGATGACGCGCGAGCAGATCGCGTTGCAGGCCGAGATCGTGCTGCTGAAAGAGCGCAACGATCTGTTGGGTATCAAGTTCGACCGCACGGCCATTGCAAAGGCGGTAGAGGAGCAAGCCGGTGCTTGGAAGGATGCCGTCAAACAGTACGACGACATTTTCCGGCAGGGCTTTGCAGACATGCTCAACAGCGGCGGTAGCAGCTGGAAGTCGTTCACGAAGTCTCTGGCCACCACGTTCAAAACGACCGTGGCGGACACGCTGTACAAAGCCTTTGCACAGCCCTTTGTCGTGCGCATCGTGGGCCAGCTGCTGGGCCTGACCGGGGGTGTTGGTGGTGTTGCTGGCGCGGTGAGCGGTGGCACATCGCTGACCGGCGGTCTTGGCAATGTTTCCTCGCTGCTGGGCATCGGTGGTGGATCGTTCGGAATGGGTCTGAACGCAGGATTCGGCGCGCTCTTCGGAGAGGCCGGTCTGTTCGGGGCGCTGGATGCCGGCAGTATCGCGATGGGCGCTGGCAACATCTTGGGCGGCCTCGGAACCATTGCGGGCGCTCTTGGCCCCATTGCCTTGGGCATTGGCGCATTGGTGTCGTTGGCCGGATCGTTCAAAGGGGAAACGCGGGTCGGTGGTCAGTTCGGCGTGTCATACAACGGCGAAGTCACGAACCAGCGTCGCGGCCAGACCTATACCTACGAGGGGCAGCAGTACGACCGCGACTTCTCGAACGGCCAGCGTGTTGCGCTGACCGACGGCCAGGCCTACCGAATGGAAGGCGATCCCGTTGCGCAGGAGGATGCAATCCGCAAGGCGGTCTCGGGCACCGCTCAGAGCATTGGCGACATGCTCAAGGCTTTGGGCTCGCAGGTCACTGTGGCCGGCTTTTGGGCCGGCCTGGAAACCAGCGAAAAAGGCCGTGGCGGCGTGTTCGCAGGAGGCTTGCTCAGCAACGGCGCGCGATTCGGTGAGTCGGGCCAGGGGGACAACTACGCTGGCACCCTGTATGAAAAATTCAGCACGAACTCGCCCGATCTGGAGACGGCACTTGGCAATTTCGCTCTGGATCTGAAGCAGGGGACCATTCAGGCGCTGCAGTCTGTCACCGACATCCCTGACACGATCAAAAAGATGATCGACGTGGATGCTGAGGCGCTGACCGGCGAAGCGGTCGATGCATTGCTGCTGGCTATCAACGCACAGATCACAGGGGTGACTCAATTCAAGGCGTCGCTCAAGTCCATGGGACTCGATGGTTTGGCGGCCATGTCGTTCGATGCTGCCGCGGGTATCGCTGAGCTATCCGGCGGGTTCACGCAGTTGCAGAGCAACCTGAGCAGCTACTACCAAAACTTTTTCAGCGAAGAGGAGCAAAAAGCCAACCTGCAGGAGCAGCTGCGCAAACAGCTCGCGACCATCGACATCGAGCTACCTGACATCGACGCCAGCGATGCGCGCGCGCAGTACCGGGCCCTCATTGACGCGCAGGACGAAAACACGGAGGAAGGGCGCAAAGCCATTGCCATGCTGCTGCAACTCAGCGGTGCCTTTGCAGGCCTGACCAAAGAGGCAGCAGACAGCGCAGCTGCGGAAGAGGATGCGGCCCGGCGCAAGCAAGAGATTGCAGATACGCGCTGGGACTTGGAGCAAAGGCTTCTTATCGCGCAAGGCAAGGAGCAAGAGGCACTAGAGCTGCGGCGCTGGAAGGAGTATTACGCGTTGCAGGCCCTGGACCCAGCCATGGCTCTCCTGGCTACCACTACCTGGGCGGCAGAGGATGCTGCCAAAGCTGCCGCTGAAGCCGAGCGACAACGCCAGGAGGCGCAGGCGGAGGCGGAGCGCAAGCATGAGGAAGCTGAGGCTGCAGCCCGCGGCAAGGTGGACAAGGCCTATGCGGCACTGGAGCGCGCGACCGAAGCCCAACGCAAGGTGCTTGAGGTGTCGCGAACCGCTGCCGCAGAGGCGGTCTCGATGTGGGACCGCGTAGTGGACATTGCGCACGGCGCGGTGGTTGCGCTGCGTGGCGAGGTGACCAGCACGGCGGCAATGCAAGCTGCTCAAGGCTGGGTCTTCATCGAGGACGCGGTGCAGCGCGTGCTGGCGGGTGGCCAGGGGCCAGACAGCGGTTCCCTGACCGAGGCCATAGCGGCGGCGCGGGGTGGGCTCAACGCCAACAACTATGCCACCCAGTACGAACTGGATCGGGATCGGCTCATTCTCGCCGGGCAACTGGCAACGCTGGAGGCAGCGGGCGGTAAGCAGCTGACGGCTGCGCAACAGCAGCAGCAGGCGCTTGAACAGCAGATCCAACTGCTGGACGACCAACTCGACTATTGGAAGGAGCAAATTGCTTTGTCCCGTGGCGAGATCGAAGCGACGTTGTCGGTTGCTCAAGCCCTACGTGATCTGCGCGATGCGATGGTCGCCCCCATAGGTGACAACACCAAGGCGCCAGTGCGATTGGACGCACCTGCCGATGGTGGCGCCTCGTGGGGTGGAGGCACTGGCGGCGCGCAGGTGGCGCAGCCGGCTCGATACAACCGGGTCGTCAGCTACGGCACGGCGGGGGTGGGGTATGAGCCTGTCATAGACCAAGCGGTGATTGACCGCCTGGATGGCTTGGCGCCCGTGTACCACGCGTTCGACGGGACTGGGGATCTGCGGGGTCTGCTCGCTGCCGTTCAGGCTGCGGGCGGCACCCTCAACGACCTCCATTTGTTGAGCGGCTACTTCGAATCTGATTGGGTCAAGGCTGCGGCCAGCGTGGGTATCCCCGCGTTTGCCGCTGGAGGTGACCACCTTGGAGGGTGGGCAGTGGTCGGGGAGCAAGGGCCAGAACTGGCCTACATGCCTCCAGCGCGGATCTATACCGCCAGCGACACGCGCAGCATGCTGCGCACCGGAGGTCAGATCGCAGGTCCGGACGTGGCAGAGGTGCTCCAGAGGATTGCTCTGGGCATCAGCCAGCTGGGCGAAAAAATCGACGGCGGAAACACCAGCCGGGCAGACATCGCGGAAATGCTGGAGCGCAGCTTTGAGGGCTACGCGTTTCGCATGCGTCCGGTGTCAACGACTTGAGGGGATGCTATGAGATACGCAAGCGTGAGCGTGCTGGTGCCGCTCCAGATCACCGCCGACATGGTCAAGCCAGGCACTACCGTGCCTGAGCCAGATCCTGCGCGTGGCGAAGCGGCTTGGGTGGCCGGGGGCAACTATGTACTTCAGGCGGAGCGCGTGAGCAATCACGCGATCTACACGTGTGTACAGGTGGCCAACGGCCGCAATATTCCGCCCGAGCGCGATCCGGAATATTGGAAGTACAAGGCTCCGAGCAATCGATTTGCGCCCTTTGACGACTATTCGTCGACGCCTGCGCAGGCAACCGGAGCGCTTACCTATGTGATGCAGCCCGGATTTTTCCGTGACGTGCGCCTGGATGGTCTGCAGTCCGATCGGGCCGCCATCACGGTGCGCGATGCACCTGGTGGGGCGATCACCAAGGCAGTCGATGTCGAACTGTGGGAGCAAGCCCTGGGCTTGTGGGAATTGCTGTTCGAGCCATTGGGCAAGCGCGATCAGTTGGAGCTTCGCGACATCCCTTTGTCCCCCACTGCGGAAGTGACTGTGACGCTCACCGGCGCCGCGACAACAACCGTCGGGGTGGGAACCATTCACATCGGGGAGTGGCTTGACCTGGCGGGGACGGGTAGCGGAGGGACGGAGTATGGCGCCGAGGCTGAGCCCAAGAGCTATAGCTACATCGAGTCGTTCCCCGATGGTACGTGGCGCATCCAGAAGCGCTATGCCGCTATCGACCTGTCGTTCAGCTGCGTGATCAACGCGTCCCAAGCGGTCTATGCAACAGCCGTACTTAAGCGGATTTTGGATGTGCCTGTGTCCGTGTCTGCCACCGATACCCCTGGCTATGAATACCTGTCGGGGGTCGGTTTGGTTACGGGCAAGGTTCGGGCGGAGAACGCCAAAGAAGCAAGGTTGACAGTCAAAGTGAGAGGGGCCGTTTGATATGCCATTAGTACCCGTACCCGCGCAATCCGCGATACCGGAATTCCCAGCCCTGTCCTATCGAGCACTGGGCACTTACAACACCATGGCCTACGACTGGGCAAGCCGGTGGCGATCCACGGTCGCCCCGGAATTGCATGCGTATGCACAGATCACCTATTCCAACGCATCGTTCGCAAACGAGCGTGCGGCCGATGCAGAGGCCGCCCGTGATCGGGCATACGACGAGGCGGTCTTGGCGCTGGGCTACCGCAACACCGCCGGAAACTCGGCCACTACGGCAACCACGCAAGCGGGGCTTGCCACTAACGCGCGCCAGGGCGCGGAGAGCGCGGCCGGCACGGCCACCACGCAAGCCGGGCTGGCAAACACTGCCCGCATCGGCGCCGAGGCGGCACTGTCTGCGGCCGGCCAGCAGGTCACGCTTGCCAACAACGCACGCAGCGGCGCGGAGGCCGCGCGCGACACCGCCGTGAGCGTGGCCGCGTTCGGCTTCACGGCGACAAGCGCGACCTCGCTGACCATTGGCCTGGGCGCGCGGACCTTTGCCATCGAGGCCGGTAAATCCTTCGTCATCGGGCAGTACGTCAGCGCGGCCAGCACGGCCGATCCGTCCATCTCGATGGCCGGCCCGGTGACGGCCCATGACAGGGCTGCGGGCCAGCTGACGCTTGCCATCAACGCCACCAGCGGCGCGGGCACGCTGGCGAGCTGGCAGCTCGGCCTGGCGGCCAGCGGCGCGGCAGCAGGGGTGCAGACCATCGCGGCCGGCACCTATGCCGACGCGGACCTCGCTCCGCTCAACACCGTGACCATCATCAGTGCGGCCAACAGCGCCTTCGCTGCCGCGCACCTCCCGTGCGTGACCGCCAACAGCGCGAGCGCCGGCTGGGGCGACACCATCGATTGGGTGGTGGAGACACTGGGCTTCGGCGCCGGCGCTGCCGCGCGGGCGGCGCAGACCGCAACACCAGGCGCCGCGAGTGGCGCCGCGTCCGGCCTGCACTTCGTACGGCGCAAGACCGGGGCCACCTGGGGCCGCTGGAAGCCTGCGCGCGTCCTGCCTACGTCCACGCTCACTGTCAGCGGCGGCCACATGTACGGGGACAGCACACGCGGCCTCAACCGTCTCAACGTCATCGCCGCGGCGCTCAGCGGCTCGGCCGCCTCGTGGAGCATCCCGACCACGCCGCAGGACGGCGACACGTTCGCGGTCGTCACCAATGCCCGGGCCGACAACACGGTGGCCGTCAGCGACATCGCCGTGGCGGGCAATGGCTTCTCGCTCGGCACCGCTGGGGACACGGTGCTGCTCAACCGGGCCAACACGCGCTACGACTTCTTTTTCAACGCTTCCACCAACACCTGGGGGGTCGTCTGATGGCCCAGCAAAGCTACACCGCGCTTCGCGGCTCGGGCGTCAAGGTGGTCCAGCGCGGCACCAACAGCAGCGGCGCCAACAGCACGCGCGTTTGGTCCATCACGATTTCATCGGTGGACATCTCCAAGTGCCGCCTCGTGCTGCTTGGCATTCGCGATACCAATGCTTACACCGGGGAGTACGTCGGCGCTGGCCGCATCCGGTTTCTCAACGCAACGACGCTTGAGGTGACGCGCACCGCCGTGCCCGGGGCCAATCCGGGTTGCACGGTGTCGTGGCAGATCGAGGAGGTGTACTGATGGCTACGGCAATCGCAACGCCAGCCGGTGTCAAGAGCTGGCAGGCCGGGGTGGCGGTGGGCAACGCAGCGGGCTCGCTCACTGTCGCGATCTCCACCGTCGACCCTGCCAAGAGCAGCGTCTTGATCTGCGGATGGACGCCCGCGAACGGGCAGGAGTCTTCAAGTTCCACCCAGACCTACGGCACGTTCCAGGTGTCGCTCAGTGCATCGCAGCTCACGTTCTCGGGCAGCGCTACGGGCGGCAACGTGGAAATTTCTTGGATCGTTATCGAACTCTGGTGACCTACATGACCATCTACATCTTTGTGCAAAACGGTGTGCTCGCAGGGGTGCAACGTACGACGGGCGTGATCGATGCCGAGGGCTATGTCCAGGTGCCCGAAGACCCGGGCACGGACGGCATCGGCCGCCCTTACCTGGGCCTCAACGGTGCGGGTATGCCCATGCTCGGGCCTGTGCCCTCGCCGGACCTCGGCCGGCGCATCAGCGTGGGCGCGTTCTATGACAGGTTCGGCGCGGCGAAGTGGGCGATCCTCGCCGACGAGACCCCCACGGTGCGGGCCGTGGTGCGCGATGCGAGCGTGCGCAAGTGGATCGATCTGGACAACCCAGACCTCCCGGCCGGCTTGGCCATCCTGCACGATGCGGGGCATGACATTGATGCGCAGGCCATCGTGGGCCAGCCGGTCGCGGCAGAGGAACGCCCATGACGCTGGCCTTGATCTTCGCCCTGGTCATCCTGCTCACTGGCTGCGGTGGCGGGAGCGACGGCGCGAGCCAGGCGCAGCCCCCCGAGCCGGTCAGCGTGGACATCTTCGCGGACAGCATCGCGCGCTCGCCGGGCTTGCCCGTCTCCCTGGTGCAGTCGCTGCAGGCCGCGCGGCCTGGCTGGACCGTGCAGGACCACTCCGCGACCGGGCTGGATCTTGACGCGCTGGTGGTCGGCTATCGGGAGCCCTGGCCAGGGGCGCCGGCCGATGCGTTTCCACTGGGCCCGCAGCCGCGCTTTGCGGACGTGCGCCGGCAGGGGCGCGTGGTGGTGCTCGGGCTGGGCGTCAACGATGCACTGGAGATGCGCACGCCCAAGCGCTTCGAAGCCGATCTGCGCCAGGTCATCCAGGTGATCCAGGCAGAGGGCCGGCTGCCCGTGCTGACGGGTCTGGTGGACCTGCCCGTGGCGGACTTGTTCACGCTCGAGCGCATCGAGCGCCGCCGGCAGCTCGATGCCGTGACGCGGGCCGTGGCCGCCGAGCTGGGCCTGCAGCATGCAGGGTGGGGCCAGGACTACCGCGGCCCGACCGACGTGCGTGACAACGTTCACCGTACGCAGGAGGCCAGCGACCGCCTTGCGCTGCTGCTTGTCGCCGCGATTGAGAGGGCTTGTCCATGACCATGCGCACTTGCATTTCTGAGCCCGCTCCTGCGGGTTTTTTTACGCCTGGAGGGCCTCCCTATGCCTGAGCCCACCTCCAGCGCTGCAGGCATCATCACGGTGGCCACTGCTGCCGTCTCCACGTCGGCGTTGACCGTCTTTGGCGTCCCACTCGGGTTGCGCGTGGATCTGCTTATCGCTGGTTTCGCGGGGGCGCTGGTGGCGATCATCCTGCTCGACAGCGTGCCTGGATCGAGCGACACCTGGCGCGAGCTGGCACGAACAACCGTCCGCCGTATCGCTGTGGCATTCGCCAGCAGTTTGACGGCGGGCTACCTCACGCCCCTCGCCATGCTGATCGCGGCCGTGCCTGAGTCTTTGCTGCTCGGGAGCGCCTTTGCGGTGGGCGGCGGCGCGCAGCAGATCCTGTCATCTGCCATTCGCCGCTTCAGCGGCCAGGCAGCGGCGCCACCAGCGCCGCCATCCATGGGAGGTACGCCATGACAGCCGCACTCCTGGTCATCCATTGGGCCTGCGGCGTTGTCGTGCTCGCAGAGTCCCTTAACAAATTGGAGCGCACGGCGCCATGCCGGCGTGGCCTTGGGCCGCGCGAGCGCACCACTGAATGGCTCAAGGCCCTTGCCTGGCTGCTGCTGGCGCTGGGCGCTGGCTGTGCTGTCGCGCGGCCCGTCCTGGGCCTTCCATTGCCCGACCTTGGCGACGCCTGCATAGCGCTGGGCTTCGCCGCTTTGATTGTTCGCACCCGTATCAAGGAGGGATAGACCTATGCAACTCACTACCCATTTCACGCTGGAGGAGCTGACAGCCAGCACCACGGCGGCCCGCCTCGGCCTAGACAACACGCCGCCGGCGGAAACCGTTGTTCGGCTGCAGCAGCTGGCGGACATGCTGCAACGCATTCGCGAGCACCTGTGCGTGCCGATGATCATCACCAGTGGCTACCGCGCGCCAGCCGTCAACAAAGCGGTGGGTGGTGTCAGCACCAGCGATCATCAGGCCGGTATGGCGGCGGACTTCATTGCGCCTAGCTTCGGCAAGCCGGCGCAGGTCGCGCGTTCGCTGGCGCCGGTTGTGTCGGTGCTAGGGATTGGTCAGCTGATCTATGAGCACATTGGCGGCAAGGCCTGGGTGCACGTGTCCACGCGCATCCCGATTAAGCCGTCAAACCGCGTGATCACGATCACGGGCAAGGGCACGCAACTGGGCGTGCAGGAGGGCGAGTAGTGCTCACCGGTCTTTACGCATACGCGGCCGTGGCGGTCGCGGCCGCTGCCCTGGGCGGCTCGGCAGCCTGGCGCACGCAGGAATGGCGCCACGGCGCCATCGAGGCGAAGCGCTTGCAGGACGAGCGCATGGCCACCGAGGCGCGCGAAACCGACGCGCGCCAGCAGCGCGCCTTCAACGACCGCGCAGCCGGCACGCATGCCGCCGAGCTGGCCGGCCTCAACACTCAACTGGGAAAAGCCCGTGCACAAATCGCTCTGCTCTCTTCTGATCGCCAGTGCCTCGATGGTGACACTGTCCGCGTGCTCAACAACATCGGCAAGCCCGCCGGCGGTCTGGGCCTGCGAGCCGCTACCGGCCAACCTGCGGGTGCGGCCTCGGCCGCTGCCGGATCTGGAGCTGACGCAACCGGCTATGCCAGCGAGCGAAGCACAGCCGACCAGATAGCGACGTGCCGCGCGCAGCACGCCGAACTGGCCAGCCAAGTCAATCAGATTTTGGACATTGAGGACCGGCGCGATGCCCGGCGCGCCAACTAAACGCGAAGGCCGGCGCCTGGCGCGCCGGCTGAAGCAACGGCTGCGGCGTGATGAGCGCCTGCAACTGCAGGAGATTCAAGCGCGCGTCGACCGCGAAGCAGGGCCTCGCAACGACATGGAGCCGCTGCCACGAATCGACTGAGCCTGTGCACGCGTGTGCACAGCAAAAAGAACGAGGCGACCCAGTCGGTGCTACGAACACCGGCTAAGCCATCGACCCCACAGAGCATGCCTGTGAGCCCAACCAAGGCCCCGCCTACCTGTACAGGCCGGCGGAGTGTATCAACTTGTGGAGCCCACAATTGGCAACCCCCATCATCCCCTGGCTGGGCGGCAAGCGCCGTCTGGCCGACATCATCATCCCGCGTTTTCCAGCACACAAATGCTACGTAGAGGTTTTTGCGGGCGGCGCCGCGCTGTACTTCTTGCGGCCACCGGCGGAAGTTGAAATCATCAACGACGTCAACGGCGAGCTGATCAACCTGTACCGTGTCGTGCAGCGCCACCTTGAGGAATTCGTACGTCAGTTCAAGTGGGCGCTGTCCTCGCGGCAGGTGTTCAAGTGGGCGCAGGAAACGAAGCCCGAGACTCTTACCGACATCGAGCGCGCAGCGCGGTTCTACTATCTGCAACATCAGGCGTTCGGCGGCAAGGTGCAGGGACAGACGTGGGGGACCGCGACCACTGCGCCGGCACCCACGGTCAATTTGCTGCGCCTGGAGGAATCGCTCAGCGCAGCTCACATGCGTCTACACGGTGCCTACATCGAGCGGCTCGACTGGCAGGAGTGCATGCGCCGCTATGACCGGCCGCACACGCTGTTTTATTTGGACCCGCCGTACTGGCAGACCGAGGGCTATGGCGTCCCCTTTGAGTGGTCGCAGTACGAGGCCATGGCCGCCACCATGCGTCAACTCAAGGGTAAGGCCATACTCAGCATCAACGACCATCCGGACGTCCGCAGGGTCTTCACAGGCCTGCAGATGGAGACGTTTCCTATTACCTACCACGTAGCTGGCGGCGGCAAGGGAGTAGAGCGGACGGAGTTGATCATCTACAGCTGGGACCGCGATTCCGAGCCCGCTGGCCTGTTCTGACGCGCGCAGTCAAGCCATAGCGAGTGGCCGACGCTGCCGTCGGGCACTCGCTGATCGCTAGGAAATGTGGCGTTTCAGAGCGTCAATCAAGCCATGAGCACCGCAATTCAAAACCACCTTCAATACGACGCAGACGACTACGCCTACCTGACCGCTAAGGGGTGGACCGACGTCCAAATCCTGGCCCGTTGGGAGCAGGAAGCCTGCGCCGGCAACGGCCCTTGCCGGTGGGCTGCGCCCCAGGCCGTGACAAAACTTCATTCGATTCTCAGGAGCGCGGCAGGCGCTGGGCCTCTCTGATGCGCGGCGCGTCCGGGAATGGCTGGCTGGTACGCGGAGCATCCCGCCAGGGGTGTGGGACGACATCAAGCGTCTGCTCGAGGAGCGCTCTGCACATGCTCAGGCGATAGCAGGAGGCTTGGACGATTCCGGCCCACCCGAGGGCAGGCAACCGTAGCCCCTTGATGCATTGGCCATGCCCGCTATGCCCGGGCAATCGGCATTTCTGCCCAATGCGTCGTATACCGGGGCGTGCGTCGAGCCTGCTTCATGCCCCAATCGCGCGACGGGTCCGTTGCGCCCGTAGCGCCGACGTGTAGGGTGCCCTTGCCGTAGCGCGCGTTGATTGCATCGAGCGCGTGCATCAACCGAGCACGGTCGCGTCCTGCTCCCTCCTCCAGTTCTAGTTCGTGCTGGTGCACGGTGTCGGCTTGCAAGTCCAGCAGCATCACCCCGGCCTTGCTCAGTTGGTATCCGGGCCGGAACATCCGCCGTACCCCAGCGATGGCAGCCTGAACGAGTTCGCGAGTATCGGCCGTGGGCCGACGTAGCGGGACTACCAACGTGCGGCTGAAGCGTGGGCCGGGCCGGAAGGGTGACGTGTGGGCAAATACGAGTAGTTGGCCGGCCAAGCTGTGCTGCTCGCGTAGCTTCTCGCCCGCGCGGCTTGCGAACTCGCTTACGGCTTGCACCAGCGGCCCTAAGTCTGTCACCGCGCTGCCGAAGGACCGCGTGCATGCGATCTGTTTTTTGGGTTCGGGGGCATCCTCCAGCTGTACACATGGCATGCCTTGCAACTCTCTCACCGTGCGCTCCAACACCACACTCCAGCGGCGGCGGACGGTGGCCGGCTCCAGCCGGACAAGGTCCAGCACATTACATACACCTGCTTCGATCAGCTGAGCACCTATGCGGCGGCCGACGCCCCACACGTCGGTTACCGGTGTGCAGCGCAGCACGTCCTCTAGATCCTGGGTGGGCAAGCTGGCAAGGTTGCACACTTGTGCCAGATCTGCCGGATAGCTTCCAGGCTTGCGCTCGGCAGTCTTAGCGACATGATTGGCCAGCTTCGCAAGGGTCTTGGTACTGCCAATACCGATGCCGCAGGGTATGCCCGTCCACTGGAGGATGCGCGCACGAACTGCGTGAGCACGCTGCACCAAGTCGCCACCCACGCCGTGGAGGCCCACGAACGATTCGTCGATGCTGTAAATTTCTTGCGACGGTCCCATGCCTGCAGCCAGGCTCATCATCCTGTCGCTCATGTCTCCATAAAGCACGAAATTCGCCGAGAGGGCCACAAGTCCGGCAGTCTCTTCAAGATGTCGAATCTGGAACCACGGCGCTCCCATGGCGATGCCTAGTGCCTTGGCCTCGTTTGACCGCGCGATTGCGCACCCATCGTTATTGCTCAGTACCACCACTGGCCGGTCTTGGAGGCTCGGGCGAAAGACCCGCTCGCAGCTCACATAAAAGTTGTTGCCGTCGACGAGGGCGTACATACGTGTGCACCTGATGGCGCCCTCAACGAAATTGCTTCACGCAAGCAGATACCACGCCCCAGACCTCAACGATCTGGCCATCCTTGAGCGTGATGTCCGGGTAGGTGGGATTGGCGGCTTTCAGCTTGACGTGGCCTGCGCGAAGCTGAAGATATTTGACAGTGAAATCTCCATCTATCACGGCTACTACGATGTCACCGTTTGCGGGTTTTAGGGCTCGGTCCACCACGATGATGTCGCCATCACCAAGACCTGCTTCCTGCATCGAGAGGCCGCGAACCCGCAACAAGAAAGTGGCTTGCGGATGGGTGACCAGCTCAGCCATCAGGTCAATCCGCGTCTCTCCAAAGTCGGCTGCGGGAGACGGAAAGCCGGCACGCACAGAGGCGTGAGCCATCGGCAGACGAATCCCCTCCGCGCTGAGCTGTAGCGGAGCGGGGATTTTTGCGATGCTGTTCATTTATACAGTATATAAAACAGCTTAAAAAACGAACCGCCTAGGTGGCCCGCGCTACGGAATCCGGAACCCTTTATTTCTGGGCAACGTCTTCAGGCTGGTAACGCCTCGACTGGTTCCGTGTAGAGCTTTACTTCACAAGCCGAAGATACGAAAGTGATACAGATTTGTTATTAGCTTCTGTAATCTCCCGTTGAACTACGAGGAGAACCGCGGATTGTAAGGCCCGGCGGCAGGGACTCCGCGGCGCCTGGAGCGCGCGCCCTCCCGGCGGAAATTCGGCTGGAGAACTGTCTATATATCCAGTATGCTCCGCCTATGCCTTTCGACCAGATCGCCATCGCCTGCTTCGGTGCCCTTGCCGTGTGGCTCTCGCAGGCCCGCACGGTGCGGTGGCGGCGGTGGGCCTGCGTGTTCGGGCTGCTGGGGCAGCCGTTCTGGTTCTGGGCCAGCTGGCGGACGGGGCAGTGGGGGGTGTTCGCCGTGTCGGTGCTGTATGCACTGGCGTGGATGCGCGGGTTCTGGGTGCACTGGCTGTCGTCGCGGGCGGCGCTGGAGGTGTCGCCGTCGGTGGGCACGATCCAGCTCGCGCCGGGCTCGCGGCACTGAGGGGGTGGCCGGCCTGCGGGCGGCAGGCACCCCCAGCCCGGCACGATCGCCTGCGGGCTGTTTGCTATATTTTTAATAGCAAACTATTGAATGTTTCCGGCGGCATGGATGTGTTTTCATGCCTGAATGCATCCTTTCGGGCTTCAGGGGTCTGCCGGGGCGGTTGCGGGGCCGGGGGCCCCGCAACCGCCGCCGTCAGTCGTAGCGCAGCGTGTAGATCAGGTCCACCGCGCTCTGCACGCCCGTCTGCCCGCGCAGCGTGAGGCGCTGGGTGAGGTCATAGAAGATGTAGAGCGTGCCCAGGGCGCCCGAGAGGCTGCGCTCGTAGGTCACGTACAGGTCCTTGGAGAGCCGCTTGCCGAAGGTGAGCGCGGCGCCCGAGGCGTCTTCGCCGGTGCTGCCGGCGTTGGGGCCGCGGAAGCCGATCTCGTCGAGGCCCAGGCGGTTGGCGAAGTTGCCGGCGCCGCTGTTGCCGCCGCCCCCGCCCAGCAGGGCGAGCGCCGCCTGCTGCAGCAGGGCGGCTTCGGCGCCGCCGGCCGCGGCGCTGCGGCCCAGCACCACCCAGGAGAGCTTTTCGGCGTCGGGCAGTTCGGGGTCGGAGTAGAGCGCCACGCGCGGCGCCTTGGCTGAACCGGTGACCTGCACGCCCGCCCGCACGCTGATGTTCGGCCGGATGGCCAGCACGTCGAGCGCGGGGTTGTCGTAGGGGCCGTTGAAGCGCGCAAGGCCGGTCTCCACGTTGAGCGACTGGCCCCAAGCGCGGTAGCGGCCTTCGACGGTGCGGACCTCGCCCGTCACGCGCGGCGGGCCGCCGGCCACGGTGGCGCCGCGGATCTCCAGCTCGCCCGTGAGGCGCGTGGTGATGCCGTGGCCCTGCAGCGCGAAGTCGTCGCCGAGGTTGAGCGTGAGCGCGATGTCGGGTGGGCGCGCGGCTTCCACGCGGCCGGCGCGGGCGCCTTCGCGCTGCGCGGCCTCGGCGGTGGCCCGGTCCTTGGCGGCCGAGCGCACGACGACGTCGCTGCCCAGGCTGGGCGCGCCGGCCTCCGGCAGGATGATGGTGGCGCGGTCGGCAGTGAGCTTGCCGCGCAGCGAGAGCTGGCCCTGGCGCAATTGCGCGCGCACCTGCCCCGAGACGCTGACCTGCCGGTCGGAGCGCACCAGCACCTGCAGGGCGCGCGCCTCGGCATTGAAGTCCATGGCGATGCCCGAGCCGCCCGCCGCCGCGTCGCCCTGGCCCAGCCCGGCCCACGAAACGGAACCGGTGCCCGAGAGGGTGCCGCCGTCCTTGGGCGCGGAGGTGCGGTTGCCGCTGAAGCCCGCGATGCGCGCGCTGCTGCCCTGGCCGCCGCTCAGGCGGAATTCGGTGATGTCGAGCCGGTCGCCGCGCAGCGCGGCGCGCAGGCGGCCGTTCTGCAGATCGACGCCGTCCAGCAGCGAGCGCACGGCGAGCTGGTCGGCCGCGAGCGTGCCGCTCCAGCGCGGCGCGGTGCGCGTGCCCGAGAGCGCCACGTCGGCGTCGAGCGTGCCCTGCACGCGCCATCCCGGCGGTGCCAGCGTGGACCACACGCCGACGTCCGGCAGCCGCGCGCGCACGGTGGCCGCCACCGGCGCATCGGCCGGCCACTGCCAGCCGCCGCCCTCGCGGCCCAGGCGCGTGCTGGCCTCGGCCTGCACCTGGCCCGCGCGTTCGCTGTCCCACTGCAGGCGCGCACGCACGGTCTCGCCCTCGGTCTGCAGGCGCAGTTCGGCGGCGCGCACGCCGGCCGGGGTGCCGGGGCCTTCGCGTGTGTCGGTGGCCGTGGCGTTGGCGGCCTGCGTGCGGCCCATGCTGGTGCCGGAGGTGCTGCCGGCGCTGGGGCCGCTGCTGCGCACCACGGTGGCGGCGGGCGCGCTGCCGGTCAGCAGGCGGATGTCGCCCGCGGTGCGGCGCAGGCCGGCGGAGGCGCGCAGCGTGTCGCCGGCGTCCACGTCCCAGTCGCCGTCGAAGACCAGGTTGCCCTGCAGGCCGATGCGGTCCAGCGCGTCGCTGCCCTGGGCGAAGGCTTCGGCCCAGGCCATGGGCAGGCCCTGCAGCTGGCCGCGCGTGCGCAGCTGCATGCCGCCGGCCTCGGTGCGCGCGAAGCGCACGGGCTCCCAGCGCAGGGTGGCCTCGCCCGGGGCGGGGCCGGAAACGCGCGCCTGCCCGCCCGTGGTTTCGACCAGCAGGGTGGGCGCGGTGCGCGCGGTCACGGTGAGCGGCTGCGCGAACTGCACGGTCCATGGGCCGGGCTGCTGGCCGTCGCGCGCCTGCAGCCGCAACGCGTCGATCTGCGCGCGCCACTGGCCCGCCGCGGGGGCGCCGGCAGAGCCGCGCAGGCGCAGGTCCAGCCGGCGCTCGTCCATGCGGGCCTCGCCGTCGAGCGACAGGGTGGCGTTGGCGACGGAGCCGGCGATGTCCGCGCGCACGGCCGTGAGCCGCACGGTGGCCGGGCCAGCGCCGGTACCGGGCCGGGGCGGCAGCGCGACTTCCCAGCGCGGCGTGGTGAATTGCGCGTTCAGGTCGAACGGCCCCGGCGCGGTGGCCGCGGCGCCCGCAGGGCGTGCCAGCAGGCCTGCGGCCTGCAACTGGCCCTGCAGCGATTGCCAGCCGCCGTTCCAGCGCGCGCCGAGCCGGGCCTCGCCCTGCAGCGCGGCCCCGCCGAGCGCGGTGCGCAGGCCGGGCACGGATTCGATCCAGCGCTGCACGCGCTGCGCATCCGCCACGCGCACGTCGAGCGAGCCGGCGCCCGCGCGCGGCGCGATGCGGCCATCGGCCTGCACGGTGGCGCCGGGCACCGAGGCCTGCAATTGGCCCTGGGCCGACTGCGCGGCGGTGTCGATGCGCAACTGCCGCGCGCTGGCCTGCGCCTGCAGCGCGTCGAGCTGCAGCTGGGCGAGGGTGAGCACCGTGCCCTGCCACGTGCCCTCGGCGGCCAGGCGGTCGATGCGCAGCGGCACGCCGGCCGCACCGGCCTTGGGTGTGCGGGGGGCGGACGCCCGGCCCGCGCTGCCGGCCGCGCGGATGTCGGCCGAGAAGCGGATGAGGGGCGGGGGCTCCGTTGCTGCAGCGCCGGTGGCGGCGGCAGTGGCTGCCGAGCCGTCGCTGCGCGCGCGCGCCCGGCCGGCGAGCGGGGTGGCGTCCAGCGTGCCCATCACCGCGTCGGGGCGTACGCCGCGCAGTTCCAGGTCGCCCTGCAGCGCCTTCGTGGCGGGCGTGAACGCGCCTTCGAGCACGACGGTGCCGCCGCCCACGCGCGCGGTGGCCTGGGGCACGGTCCAGCGGGCACCGTCGAAATCTGCGCGCGCGTCGATGGATTCGATGGGCAGGCGCCCGCGGTCCCAGGGGCCGGGCAGCGCGTTGTCGAGCTGCGCCGACAGGGCCCAGCCGGTGGCGGGCTGCGCCGCGGGCGGAGCTGATGGCGCAGCGGAGGGCGAAGAGGCAGCGGAGGCCGTGGAGGCCGGCAGGGACGGCTGCAGTGCGGCGGCCGGCGCCGTGACGGGCACCGGGTTGGCGGCCAGGCGGCCGCTCAGCCGCGTCTTGGGGGCCTGGGGCCAGAGCGCGGCCACGTCCAGCGACCGCACCTCGGCCTGGGCCTGCAGCAGGGGCTGCGGCGCCCAGGGGGCGATGCGGGCCTGGACATCGGCCTGCATGGGCTCGGCGGCGGGTGTCGCCTTGGCTGCCGATGGGGCACTCGCGGGGGCGTTGGAAGCAGCGGCCCGCGGTGCGCCGTCGTTGCGGCGCGCGGCAGCAGAGGCCGCAGGTGCCGGCGCCGAGGCACCGGCTTGCGGCGCCGCTGCCGCGGCCGATGCCGCCACGGCCTGCAGGCGGCCCGTGACATCCAGCCGCGCGGCGGCCGTGGCCAGCGTGCCGCGCACTTCGGCATGGGCGGTGGCCTCCAGGTCGGCGCCGCCGCCCGGCGAGGGCGTGCGCACGGTGCCGTCGGCGGTCAGCTCCAGCGCCATGGGCGCCAGCGCCTGCAGCGTGGCGCTGGCGGTGTAGCGGCCCTGCGCGAGCTCGAGGCTGTCGAGCGTGGCGCGGTGCCGCTCTCCGTCGAAGCGGTAGCGCCCCGCGAGGTTGCGCACCGTGACGGGGTTGTCGGCGGCCCAGGTGATCTCGTCCACGCGCAGCGGCACGTCGATGCGCAGCGGCAGCACCAGTTGCTCCAGCGGCTGGAGGGGTTCGTCGGGCTGCGGCTCGGCAGGCTTGCGCGGCGTGGCGATGACGCGCGCGGCATGGACTTCGCCGAGCGCGAGTTCGCGCTGCAGCAGTGGCGGCAGGCTCCAGCCGATGCGTGCGTCCTGCACTTCGACGGTCAGCGTGGGGCTGCTCCAGCGCAGCCAGCCGATGCGGCCGCCCGCGCGCACGGAGCCTTCCACGTCGCGGGTTTCCAGCGTCTGGCCGGCGGGCAGGTAGCGGGTGGCCTGCGCCAGCGCGGTGGCCAGCGAGTTGCCGGTGCCGCTCCACCACCAGGCGGCGCCCAGCAGGGCCAGCACCAGGATGACGAGGGCGAAGAGCGTCCAGAGCACGATGCGCCAGGCGCGGCGCCGGCGCGCGGGAGGGCGGGGGGCCGCGGCGGCGGCGTAGGGGTTGGGTGTCTGGTGCGTGGCCATCGGAGCGCGGGAAAACGGTCGGGGAGCGGCGGGTGCCTGTCAGAAGCTGAAGCCCAGGCGCAGGTGCAGCCGCAGCGCCTTGGCCTGGACGCCATAGGCGATGTCGGCCTGCAGGGGGCCGACGGGGCTGCGCCAGCGCAGGCCCGCACCCACGCCCACGCGCGGGTCCAGGTCGCCCACGCGGTCGGCCACGGCGCCGGCATCCACGAAGACGGCGCTCTCGAAATCGGTGCGGTTGCCGCGCACCGTGATCGGGCGCTGCCACTCCACGCTGCCCACGGCCAGGTAGCGGCCGCCGTAGAGCGTGTCGTTGTCGGTGCGGGCGCCGATCTTGCGGTAGCCGTAGCCGCGCACGGTGGTGTCGCCGCCCGTGAGGAAAAGCTGGGTGACGGGGATGTCGGCGCCTTCGCGCGCGATCACCGCGCCGCCTTCGGCCCGCAGCGAGAGCCGGCTGTTGCGCGCGATGCCCTCGCCCATGTCCACCCGGCCCATGGGCACGAACGACTGCCAGCGCAGCCGCGCACGCACGAACGGGTCGCGCTCGGGCCGCAGCGTGGTGCCCACGCCCAGTTCGGCGGCGATGCCGTAGCCGCGCGTGGGCGAGGTGTCGTTGTTGAAGTAGCGGCCCGTCCAGCCGTAGTTCGCGCTGATGGCGCTGCTCGACGGCGGCGCCTCGGGACCCCGGCTCTTGGCGGTGTCGTACTGCAGGAAGTAGCTGCGGTCGATGTGCCCCGCGCTCTTGGTGCGCCCGCCGCGCAGCCGGCCGCTGTCGGTGTCGTAGCTGCCGGTTTCCTCGCGCTGCAGTTGCCCGCCGGTGAACCAGCGCCAGCCGTTTTCGTTCGGCAGGTCGGTCCATTCGGTGGACAGCAGGCGGTTCTTCTGGTCGATGGAGATCTTGCTCACCGCGCGCCAGCCCAGGCCGGGCATGCGGTTGTGGATGTGGTCCAGGCTCAGGCGCGCGCCGCTGTCGGTGGAGATGCCCACGCCGAAGATCACCTTCTGCAGCGGCGACTCGCGCACCTGCGCGGTGACGGGCGCGGCCTGCGGGTCGGCCACGTCGGGGTCGAGCGCGAGGAACACCGCGTCGTAGTAGCCGCTGCTGGCCAGTCGCGCCTGCGCGTCGAGCAGGTCTTTCTCGGAATACTCCGCGCCGGTGGGCAGCCGCGCGATGCGGCGTGCGCCGTCGGGGTCGTACCGCTCGCTGCCCTGCACGCGCAGCGCGCCGAAACGGTAGGGCGGGCCGGGAGCGTATGTAACGCCCAGCTGGGCCTCGCTGCGGTCGGCGTCGATCTCTGCGCGGCTGGTGTCGATGCGCGCGGTGGGATAGCGGCGCGCCTGCAGCTGCCGCAGGCCGTCGGCCTTGGCGCCGTCCCAGGCGTCCTGCGTGAAGGGCTGGCCGGGCTGCAGCGACCAGGAGCGCTGGATGCGTTCCTTGCGCCGGGCGAACTCCGGCGATTCCGCCTCGGGGCCGGTGAAGGAAACCTCGGCGCTCGCCACCGTGGTCCTCGGGCCGGGCTCCACGTCCACCGTGATGGAGCGCGGCGCGGCGGCGCCGGGCGTCTCCTTGAGCGCGATGGTCAGCGTGGGGCTGAAATAGCCCATCGTGGCGAGCAGTTCGCGGGCATTGGCCTCGGCGGCGCCGAGCAGGCGCGAGAGTTCGCTGGCCTGCAGGTCCGGCAGCTTGCGGAAGCGCTGCAGCTCCATGTGGCGCGTGAGCAGGTCGCGCACGGCGTCGGGGCCGCGCACTTCGAGCGTGAAGGCCTCGGCCCCCGTGCCGGCGTCGCCGGCATCGGAAGTGAGGGTGGGGGTGTTCTCGTCGCTGTCCGCCTTGTCGCGGGCGCCGGGGAGCAAGCTGCAGCCCTGGAGCGCCACGAGACTCAGAAGCAGCAACGCCGGCCAATGGGCCGGCGCTGTGGTCAGGCTGGGCATGCGGTTTATTTTGACAGCAGCCGCATGGTCTCTTCGAGCCCTTTGAGGGACAGCGGGTACATCCGCCCCCCCATCAACTGTAGGATGAGGCCGATACTTTGCCGGTACTGCCAGACGCCCTGCGGTTCGGGGTTGATCCAGGCATGTTTCGGGAAGGCGTGCGTGAGCCGCTGCAGCCACTCCGCGCCGGGCTCCTCGTTGTTGTATTCGACGCTGCCGCCGGGCTGCACGATCTCGTAGGGGCTCATGGTCGCGTCGCCCACGAAGATCAGCTTGTAGTCGCGGTTGTACTTCCGGATGATGTCCCAGGTCGGGAACTTCTCCGCGAAGCGGCGCCGGTTGTTCTTCCACATGTAGTCGTACACGCAGTTGTGGAAGTAATAGAACTCCAGGTGCTTGAACTCGCTCTTGACGGCCGAGAACAGCTCCTCGACCCGCTGCACGTGCTCGTCCATCGTGCCGCCCACGTCCATGAGCAGCAGCACCTTCACGTTGTTGTGGCGCTCCGGCACCATGCGGATATCGAGGTAGCCCGCGTTGGCCGCCGTGCTGCGGATGGTGTCCGGCAGATCCAGCTCCAGTTCGTTGCCTTCGCGCGCGAAGCGGCGCAGGCGGCGCAGCGCCACCTTGATGTTGCGCGTGCCCAGCTCCTGCGTGTCGTCGTAGTCGCGGAAGGCGCGCTGGTCCCAGACCTTCACGGCGCTCTTGTTGCGGCCCTGCCCGCCGATGCGCACGCCCTGCGGGTTGGTGCCGCCGTGGCCGAAGGGGCTGGTGCCGCCGGTGCCGATCCACTTGCTGCCGCCCTCGTGCCGCTCCTTCTGCTCCTCGAGGCGCTTCTTGAGCGTTTCCATGAGCTCGTCCCAGCCCATCTTCTCGATCGCGGCCTTCTGCTCGGGCGTCAGTTCGCGCTCGAGCACCTGGCGCAGCCAGTCGGCGGGAATCTCCTTGCGGAAGTCGGCCACCAGTTCCACGCCCTTGAAATAGGCGGCGAACGCGCGGTCGTACTTGTCGAAGTGTTTCTCGTCCTTCACGAGCACGGTGCGCGCGAGGTGGTAGAAGTCGTCGATGCTCCAGCCGTCATCGGACTTGGGGCCCACCACGCCGGCCTGCAGGGCTTCGAGCAGCGCGAGGTATTCCTTGACCGACACCGGCAGCTGGCCGGCGCGCAGCGCGTAGAAGAAATCGATCAGCATGCAGGGCGCTCCGGTTCAGGCAAAAAAGGCTCCATGTCGGCGGATTTATTGATGGTGTTGCTCTAAAAGGTATAGCAACTGCGCCTTCGTCTCGGGCCATTCGCCGGACCGGAGGCTGTACATCACCGTGTCGCGGATGGTGCCGTCGCGGCGCAGTGCGTGGCCGCGGATCACGCCGTCCTTGCGTGCACCCAGCCGCTCGATGGCGCGCTGCGATGCGAAGTTGAAGTTGTCGGTGCGCCAGCCTACGACGTGGCAGCCCAGCGTGTCGAACGCGTGACCCATCATGAGCAGCTTGGCCGTGGTGTTGACGTGGGTGCGCTGCACGCGCTTCGCATACCACGTGTAGCCGATCTCCACGCGCTTCACCGCGGGCAGGATGTCGTGGAAGCTGGTGGTGCCCAGCACGTCGCCGGTGGCCTCCTCGACCACCGCGAAGGCGAAGCGGTGGCCCTGGGCGCGGCCTTCGAGGGCGGCCTCGATGTAGGCGCGCGTGGCGCCGGGCTCCGGCACGGAGGTGATGCGCAGGGTCCACAGCGCGCCATCGGCGGCGGCGGTGGCGAGGCCGGGCTCATGGGAGAGGGCGAGGGGCTCCAGCCGCACGCCGCGGTCCGACAAGGTGACGGGTTCGACGAAAGAGGCCATGCATCACTCCGCAGGTGCGCGGCGCCGGCGCAGCGCGCGGCGTGCCAGTTGCAGCCCCAGGCCGCCGCCCAGCCCGGTCAGGGCGATGCCGATCAGGCTGGCGGCGCCGTAGCCGGGCGCGAACACGTCGAAGCCCAGCCAGCGCGCCAGGCCGAAGCCGGCGAGTGCGCCCAGCACGAAGCCGGCCGCATCGGCCAGGCCCTCGGCGAGCAGTCTTGTTGCAGGGGTGGCCGCCATGGGCATCACCGGTGGCGCTGGTTCATGAACACCAGCTTCTCGAACAGGGACACGTCCTGCTCGTTCTTGAGCAGGGCGCCCACCAGCGGCGGGATCGCGACCTTGTCGTCCCCGCTCTGCAGCGCGGAGAGCGGGATGTCCTCGGCCACCAGCAGCTTGAGCCAGTCGATCAGCTCGCTCGTGGAGGGCTTCTTCTTCAGGCCCGGCAGATTGCGCACGTCGTAGAAGGTCTTCATCGCCGCGGCGAGCAGCTCGCTCTTGAGCGTGGGGAAGTGCACCGCCACGATCTGGCGCATGGTCTCCGCCTCCGGGAACCGGATGTAGTGGAAGAAGCAGCGGCGCAGGAACGCGTCGGGCAGTTCCTTCTCGTTGTTGGAGGTGATGAAGACCAGCGGCCGGTGCCTGGCTCGGATGAGTTCGCGCGTCTCGTAGCAGTAGAACTCCATGCGGTCGAGTTCGCGCAGCAGGTCGTTGGGGAATTCGATGTCGGCCTTGTCGATCTCGTCGATCAGCAGCGCCACGGGCGCATCGGCCGTGAACGCCTGCCAGAGCACGCCCTGCACGATGTAGTTGCGGATGTCCTTCACGCGCTCGCTGCTCTCGGCGTCGCCCAGCTGGCTGTCGCGCAGGCGGCTCACGGCGTCGTACTCGTAGAGGCCCTGCTGCGCCTTCGTGGTGGACTTGATGTGCCACTGCAGCAGCGGCAGGCCCAGCGTGCGCGCCACCTCTTCGGCCAGCAGCGTCTTGCCGGTGCCGGGCTCTCCCTTGACCAGCAGGGGCCGTTGCAGCGTGATGGCCGCATTCACGGCGAGCTTCAGATCCGGCGTGGCGACATAACTCTCGGAGCCTTGGAATTTCATGGCGTTGGTGAAGCGGTGAGGGTAATCGTTGATAAATGGCCGGAACGGGCGCTGGCTATAATCATTTTGGCCCCCCGAGCACCGACAAACTCCATTGGATTGTGCGCGCAAAATGAACAAGAAGTTGTCCACGATATTCGCCGTCGCTGTCGCTTGCGTGACCGCCGCGGCACACGCCCAGGGCACCCAGGGAGACGCCAAGGCCGGAGAGGGCAAGATCGCGATGTGCATCGGCTGCCATGGCATTCCCGGCTACCAGGCCAGCTTTCCCGAAGTGCACAAGGTGCCCATGATTTCCGGGCAGAACGGCCGCTATCTGGCCGCTGCGCTGGAGTCCTACCGCAAGGGCGACCGCCGGCATCCCACCATGCGCGGCATCGCCGATTCGCTCTCCGACCAGGACATCGCCGACGTGGCGGCCTACTACGCCGCGCAGGTGCGCCCCGGCGGCGTGCCCGCGAAGCCGGCCCGCGAGCCGAGCGCCCAGGTGGCGCAACTGCTCCAGAAGGGCGCCTGCGTGTCCTGCCACGGAGAAAACTTCTCCAAGCCCATCGATCCGTCGTACCCCAAGATCGCGGGCCAGCACCCCGATTACCTCTTCGTCGCGCTCAAGGCCTACAAGGCCGAGAAGAACCCGACCCTCGGCCGTTCCAACGCCATCATGGCGGGCATCGCCAAGCAGTTCTCCAACGCCGAACTCAAGGCCCTGTCGGGCTATCTGGGTTCGCTCGACGGTGAATTGCAGGTGGTTCCCCAATCGCGTTTCCGCTGAATCCCGCCGCTTCCTGGACATATTCCAGGGTATTCACCCATTTTCAAATGGGTGAATATGCGTTCATGGGTGAGGCAATATCCCTATGGGGCAAATAACTCCGCCGCGGCGAGAGGCTGCGGTTATTGCGCAGTTTCAGCCGCCCCGTCGCTTGCCCTCCCTGGCCTGCAAAGGCGCACGCACGGCGCGCCGATGGCGCGGGGCCGCGCCCGGTGTGCCAGCAGGGCGTCGCTGCGGGCAGCGGCCTTGGGCGAGGCCACGCCCTGCGCCCGAAGCCATCAGGTGCCTTCTGACAGGCTGATCTGGTCGAGCGGCGCGGGCCGCCCGAAGTGGTATCCCTGCGCATGCGCGCAGCCCATGGCGCGCAGCCGTGCGGCTTCGGCGGCGGTCTCCACGCCTTCCGCCACCACGGAGACGGCGAAGCCCTTGGCCATGCTGAGCACGGCCGTGACGATGGCTTCGTCCTGCGGCGAGTGCAGCAGGTTGCGAACGAAGCGCTGGTCCACCTTGATGCAGTCGAAGGGCAGGCGGCCCAGGTAGGCGAGCGACGAGTAGCCGGTGCCGAAATCGTCGATGGCGATCTTCACGCCCAGCGCGCGGATCGCCGCGAGCCGGGCACCTGTCACGCCGTCGTCTTCCAGCAGCACCGATTCGGTGAGTTCCAGCGTGAGGTGGCGCGGCGGCAGGCCGCTGTCCTGGAGGATGCGGTGCAGCGTCTCCTGGAAGTCCGACTGGATGAGCTGCCGCGCGGAGACGTTCACGTGGATGTCGAAATCCTCGGGCAGGTGCGGCAACTGGTGCGCGATGGCATGCGTGGCGGTGCGCAGCACCCATTCGCCCAGGCCGAGGATGAGGTCGGACTCTTCGGCCACGGGAATGAACACGCCCGGCGGCACCAGGCCGCGGCCGGGGCTGCTCCAGCGCAGCAGGGCTTCGGCGCCGATGGTGCGGCCGGAACGCAGGTCCACCACGGGCTGGTAGTGCACCAGGAACTGCTGCCTCTCCAGGGCTTGCCGCAGCTCGATGGCCAGGCGCGCGCGTTCCCGCGAGCGTTCCATCATGGCCGGCTCGAATGCCACGCACTGGCTGCGGCCCAGGCGCTTGGCCTCGCCGAGCGCGATGCTGGCGTTGCGCAGCCATTCCGCCAGGCGCTCGCTGGTCAATGTGCCCGCCACCAGCCCCACGGAAGCGGGCAGCAGCACCTCGTCCTCGCCCACCGAGAACGGCGTGGCGAAGACTTCCTGCACGGCCCGGCCGATGGCCTGCGGTGCCAGCGCGTCGGCGTCGAGGTACAGCAGCGCGAATTCGTCGCCGCCCAGGCGCGCCGCCAGGACCGTGCCGGGCTGCGTGGCGCGCAGGCGCTCGGCGATGGCCTGCAGCAGGCGGTCGCCGGTGTCCAGGCCCATGCTGTCGTTCACGGCCCGGAAGGCATCGAGCCCGGCCAGCGCGAGAACGGCGCGGCGGGCCTGCGGCCATGCGGCTTTTTCGAGCAGCCCGCGGCGCGTGAGCAGGCCCGTGAGCGGGTCGCCCAGGAGCTGTTCGCGCAGTTGCTGGAAGGAGTGGCGCAGCCGCCCCGCCATGTCGTTGAAGGCCTGGACCAGCGAGGTGGTCTCGCGCAGCGGGCTGGAGATGCGCAGTTCGGTGTCCCAGTCGCCGCCGGCCATGCGCTGGGCGGCGCGGGCGGTCATGAGAATCGGCGCGGCGATCCGCTGGACCGCCCACAGGCCGAGCAACAGGCCGAAGGCCGCCATCAGTGCCGTGGCGAGCAGCACCTGCCGCGATGCCGTGCGCGTGTCGCCCAGCAGGTCCGATTCCGGAAGCGCGACGACGATGCGCCAGTGGATGCCGGCCACGCCGGTGAACGGCGTCACGCGGGCGAAATAGCGTTCGCCCTCGGTGCGGTACGAGAACGCGGAGGCGTCCCCGTCGTGCGTGCCCGCGGGCAGGCCCTGCGCGGCGCCCCGGATGGCGGCATTCGGGCTCTGGGTGGCGAGCACGCGGTCGCGCTGGTGGTTGCCCGGCACTTCCGGCAGCACCACGCTGCCCGGGGTCGACTGGGCGACGAGCCGGTCTTCCGCGTCGAGCACGAAGATCTGTCCGTGGCCCAGCAGCGGCTCCTGGTGCAAAAACCGGTTCAGGGTGTCGAGCCGCACCTCGGCCTGCACCACGCCCACGAGTTGGCCATCGGCCACCACCGGCGAGGATGCCGCGATGATCACGTCGCCGCGCTCGCCCGCCGTGGTGTAGATGTCCGACCACTGCGGGCGGCCCGACCGCGCCACGGGGGCGTACCAGGGGCGCACCCGGGGGTCGTAGCCGGTCACGGAAGCGGACAGCGTGTCGCGCGCCTCGCCTGCGCCGTGCACCTGCAGCCGGCCCTGGGTGCTGCGGTCCTGCAGCACCAGTTTCAGGCCGTCGTCGTCGCGGCGGATGCCCGCGTATTCGCCGTCGCGGCTGCCGAAACCCAGCAGGCTGATCTGCCGCTCTTCGCTGTAGAGCGCGTCCAGCACGGCGCGCAGGTATTCATGGACGGCGCGCAGGTCGCCGGGCTGGTGCAGACCGTGGCGCCCGATCGCGTCGGCGACGCTGCGCTGCACCTGGAAGGGCGTGGCCAGGAAATGCACCAGCCGGTCGCTGGCGGTGTGGGTGACCGCATCCAGCAGGCGCACGCTCTCCTGGTCGATCAGTGCATCGATCTGGCGGTGCTGGGTGACGGCCTGCAGCGCCACGGTGCCGATGAACAGCACCGCGAAGGGCACGGCGATGGCCGCGCGCAGCGATATCTGGCGGCGGCGCCGCACGTCAGTTCCGCCCCGTGCCACGGGGGTGCCAGCGTGCCAGATGGAGTGGGTTCATTTGGGGCGCTGCCGTTGCTGTTAATGGATAGTTTGCTATTTTTATTATAGCTAGCGTGCCTGGCCTGGATGGACGTCAGTCCCGGGTGGCGCGGCGCTGCACGCAGGCCACGTAGGCATTGCCGTCGGGCGGGCGCCCCGACCGCTGGCTTTCCCAGAGCATGGTGCCCAGGCATTCCATCGCGGCATGGTGCGCGTCCATGAGCGAGCCCAGCCGCGCTGCCAGCAGCTCCACGGCCTGGCGGATGCCGCGCGGCTGGTCGATGCTGCACTGCTCGCTGATCGAGAGGTGCATCGACAGGTGCAGGAAGGGGTTGGTGCGCCCGGGGGTTTCGTCGTAGTTGCGGGCGAGGGCCGCGTCCACGTCGGAAAGCTCGGCGTGGTATTCGGGATGTTCGGCGATCCAGAGGCTGGCGAGCGTCTCGATGGCCTCCATCGGCTGGCCTGTCTGGGCCTTGGCGTGCACGGCGCAGAAGAAGCGCCGCACATCGGCTTGCGAGGGGTTGAACATGATGCCGCGCAGGGTAGCACGGCAATGCGGCCGCCAGGACCGAGCGACCCCCGGCACGGATGCCGGGGGCGGCCTTCAGCGGTATCTATGGGCTGCTTTGTCCGCTGCGGTTTTCGTCCTGCTCCAGGATGGTGGAGATATCCAGATTTTCTGGTCCCGCGAATATCGGGACATCCGACTGCGGCTGCGACGACGGTTCCGTCGCCGTGGCGCCGAGCGATTTGTAGAAACTGGAGATGTGGGCCTTGGCCACGATCCAGCCGTTCAGGCCGGCCCAGGCCATGGCGTTGGACGCTGCAGACCGTTGGAAGTCATTGTCGTTGCCCGACATGATCTTGCGCAGCGTGATCAGCGGCCCCAGTGGCAGAGTGAGCCCGAAGTTGATGAGGCCACGGGCAGTGATGCCGCCCAGCATGGTCTGCTTGTCGATCTGCGGATTTACGACGTTGCCGGCTCTGGCGCCCGGAAGGAACGACTTCGCCATGGTACTGGTCAGGTCCGACACGGTGTCGGCGGAGGCACTGATCATGCGCTGCACGAACGCACTTGCCATCATGGACATCGGCAGGGCCACTTCGGAGGGGATGCCACGGTCCGTGAGCGCCTTTTCGATCATCGGGCGGATCTCGGCGTTGACTGCCACATTGGTCATGGCAGCGGCGATGGCTGTCCACATGTCGTTGAAGCCTGCCATCACGCGGGGCCCTTCGCGCTGCAGGGTCGTGGCCCCCGGCAGGGAGATCGTTGCGCCCAGACTGGGCACGGTCTTCATGGTTTCGCCGATGGCTTCCTTGAGCACGGCGCTCGACGCTGCGCCGACGATATTGGACAGATTGGCGATGGCTTCCCGCGACGGCTGCTCTTTGCTCGCGCCTGCCAGTATGGCCACGGAGGCCGCTTGCAGGACCCAGGCGCCGGCATGCGCGCCGAAGTAGGTCGCGGCCCGCTGGCCAGCCGTGGCGCCCAGGGCTGCGAGAGTGTCGCCCCAGGTGGGAGGCCCGGCCTGCGGGGCATCGTCCGTTGCGGGATTTTCGATGTCCGCAGGATCCGGGTCGGCATGGATCGCGTGCGTCACGTTCGACACGACGGAGGATCTCACCGACACCACGGTGGAGACCCTGCTGGCCTCGTCGAAAGTCCGCGCATTCATCGGTGCGCTGAACTCCAGTGGGCCCGATGCCCCGAGTGGGCCGGACAGGCCCAGGATATGGCGGGACGAATTCCCGAGGCCGTGCGCCGGTGGATTGCCGTTCCCGAATCGGGTGGAGACGCTGGTACCGGCCGGCCAGCGGTCGGCGGATTCGGTCCGTTGCGACATGCCTGCGGTGCCGAGATTGGAGCCTACAGAGGGGCGGCGAGGAGGCATCCTGGGGATGTTGCTCGCCGATGGATCGCCCAGGCTGGAGTCCACGTGGCTGCTGCCGAGCATGGACGATTCTTCGCTGTCCTCTTGGGAGGTCTTCGTATCGAAAAAAATGTCCTCGTCTTCCGTGATCGACGGTGCAGCCGGCTCTGGGTTGCGCAACGATGTGTTGGAGGTCTGTGACATCTCCAGTTGGCTCTTGACCTGTTCGTTGTGTTGCTGGAGCCTGGCTTGGTTTTCGAGGCGCACCTGGCTTTTTTTGCGTTGCAGTGCCATTTCCTCGGACGTGACGCGGGGCCGACTGCTACCGGATGCTTCGGCCGATGTGTTGGAGACGCGTGTCTGCAGGTCGGCCGGGGCTGGCAGCGATGAAGACGAACTGCTGCGGCGCTGCGGGGCTTTGGCTTCTTGCTGATCAATGGCCGAGAAGAAGGATTGGAGGGACGAGCCGCTGGATGTGCGGCTGAGCGAGGGAGGTGGCGATGGCATTGCGATGCTCCTTCAATGCACGGCCTGGCCTGTGGCAGGGATTGCGGAAGGAGGCAGCAACTCGGTGCCGTCCAGTGCTTGCGTGAACCCCTGGGTGCCTTTCCAGATCTCCGCCGAACTGGCCATGCGTTCGAGCACGCCATGGAGCATGCCTGCGTCGAGCGTCGCCAGCGGCAGGGCCATGTCCATGACCAGAGCCGATCCGTCGAGCTGCATCCCCGCCACGGGGCTGAACGCGCCGGATGACAACGCATTGCTGCGAAGGAGCATCTCGTACACCTGAAGCCGCTTGGCCTCGGGAACGGTGCCCAGCTCGCTGCGCACCACGATCATGCCGGCTGCTCCGTCGCCGGGGGGTTGCTGAAGCGAGAAAGTCTGCCCATTCACCTGGAAAGGAGTGCCTTCCAGGAGTTTGTCGGGCGTGGTGTCCAGGGCAAATATGCGTGCTACGGCACGCAAGACAGGTTTTATCTCAGCGATCTTTGTCATTTCTCTTCTCCCATAGGTTGTTGTTCACACCAAGTGCTGCTTCATGTCTGCCGCGAAGTCAGCTCATGCAATTTCCGTCTATTCGTTAATGAATCCGTCATGAATAGCGAGCAAGGTGGTGGAAAAGCGAAATGATTGCGAAGAGGCCCCCGCGTCTGGCTTCCCGTACGTCGGATCTGGTGTAGCGGCCGGGCCGTGCGGCTCAGCCCCGCCGCGTGCCGAGCATGCGCGAGATGGTCTCGGCCGTGCGCAGCAGCGCGGGCAGCAGGTCGCGCTGCATCATCTCGGCGCTGGTGCGGTTGGCCTGGCCGCTGATGTTGAGCGCCGCCACGGTGCGCCCCGCGCGGTTGCGCAGCGGGGCGGCGATGGAGATGAGGCCTTCCTCCAGCTCCTGGTTGATGAGGCACCAGCCCTGCGCTCTGGCCTCGCGCACGCGGGCCAGCAGCGCCTCGTCGTCCAGCAGGGTGTGGGGCGTGAAGCGCCTGCGCGGCAGGCCCTGCAGCCGGGCCGCCAGCGCGTCCTCGGGCAGGTCGGCGAGCAGCACGCGGCCCATCGAGGTCCAGAACGCCGGCAGGCGCGAGCCCACGCCCAGGTTGGTGCTCATGATCTTGTGGGTGTGCACGCGCAGCACGTAGACGATGTCGTGCCCGTCCAGCACGGCGGCGGAGCAGGACTCGTGCACCCGGTCCACCAGCGCCTCCATGGCGGGCTCTGCCAGGTCCCACAGGGGCATGGACGACAGGTAGGCGAAGCCCAGTTCCAGGATGCGCGGCGTGAGGCGGAACAGCCGCCCGTCGCTTTCCACGTACCCCAGCGTCTGCAGCGTGAGCAGGATGCGCCGCGCGCCCGCGCGGGTCAGCCCGGCGGCGGCGGCCACCTCGCTCAGGGTCTGCTGCGGCGCGGCGGCGCTGAACGAGCGGATCACCGCCAGCCCGCGCGCGAACGACTGGACGTAGCTGTCGCCGGGGCGCGGCGCGCCTGTGGCATCGCTCCCGGAGGGGTCTGCGACGGCATCGGGGTTTTCCATAAGAGGGGGATCGGTTTCCATGGGTGTGGCCGTATGATTCTTTTAGCGAACAATTGTTCTATATGCGAACAAAATCCGGCGCAATAGGGGCACCGGGCGTTCGAGGCAAAGGACTCTCTCCATGATCGACAAACTGGCCGACTCGGTGGCCGAGGCCCTCGCGGGTGTGCAGGATGGTGCCACGGTGCTGATCGGCGGATTCGGCACGGCCGGCATTCCGGGCGAACTGATCGACGGGCTCATCGCCCAGGGCGCACGCGACCTGACGGTGGTGAACAACAACGCCGGCAACGGCGACACGGGCCTGGCGGCGCTGCTCAAGGCCGGCCGCGTGCGCAAGATCATCTGCAGCTTTCCCCGCCAGGTGGACAGCCACGTCTTCGACGGGCTCTACCGCAGCGGCCAGCTGGAGCTGGAACTCGTGCCCCAGGGCAACCTGGCCGAGCGGCTGCGCGCGGCCGGGGCTGGCATCGGCGCCTTCTTCTGCCCTACGGGCTACGGCACCGAACTGGCCCGGGGCAAGGAGACGCGCGAGATCGGCGGGCGCCACTACGTGCTGGAGTACCCCATCCACGGCGACGTGGCGCTCATCAAGGCCGAGCGCGGCGACCGCTGGGGCAACCTGACCTACCGCATGTCGGCGCGCAATTTCGGGCCCGTGATGGCCACCGCCGCACGGCACACGGTGGCCACCGTGCACGAGGTGGTGGAACTCGGCGGGCTGGACCCCGAGGCCATCGTCACACCGGGCATCCACGTGAGCCGGGTGGTGCGGATCGACCGCGTGGCCACGCAGGCCGGCGGCCTCAGGAAATCGGCATGAAAGCGGCTCCATGCCGCGGAGAACATTGCGTGATTAGCTATCAAAAACGTAGCAAGGAAGAATTGGCCCGCCGGGTGGCGCAGGACATCCACGACGGCGCCACGGTGAACCTGGGCATCGGCCAGCCGACGCTCGTGGCCAACCACATTCCCGAGGGCCGCGAGGTCATCCTGCAAAGCGAGAACGGCATCCTGGGCATGGGCCCCGCGCCGGCCGCGGGCCGGGAGGACTACGACCTCATCAACGCGGGCAAGCAGCCCGTCACGCTGCTGCCGGGCGGTGCCTATTTCCACCATGCCGACAGCTTCGCGATGATGCGCGGCGGCCACCTGGACATCTGCGTGCTCGGGGCCTTCCAGGTCTCCGCCACGGGGGATCTGGCCAACTGGAGCACGGGCGAGCCGGGGGCCATTCCGGCCGTGGGCGGGGCGATGGACCTCGCCATCGGCGCCAAGCAGACCTGGGTGATGATGGACCTGCTCACCAAGCAGGGCCAGTCCAAGGTCGTCGCGCAGTGCACCTATCCGCTCACGGGCATCGGCTGCGTGAAGCGCATCTACACCGACCTGGCCACGTTCGCGTGCACGCCCGAGGGGCTGGTGCTGATCGATGCGGTGCCGGGCCTCGCCCCCGACGAACTCGAGCGGCTGGTCGGCCTGCCCATCCGCGCGGCCTGACCCGGCCCGTCCATTCCAAGAACCTTCCGGAGACCACCCCGCCATGACTTCCCCCCAAGCCTTCATCTGCGACGCCATCCGCACCCCCTTCGGCCGCTACGGCGGCGCGCTCTCCAGCGTGCGCACCGACGACCTGGGCGCGATCCCGATCCGGGCACTGATGGCGCGCAACCCGGATGTCGACTGGGCGGCGGTCGCCGACGTGCTCTATGGCTGCGCCAACCAGGCCGGTGAAGACAACCGCAACGTGGCGCGCATGAGCGCGCTGTTGGCCGGCCTGCCCATCGAGGTGCCCGGCGCCACCATCAACCGGCTGTGCGGCTCGGGGCTGGACGCCGTGGGTTCGGCGGCGCGCGCCATCCGCGCGGGCGAGGCGGGCCTGATGATCGCGGGCGGCGTGGAGAGCATGAGCCGCGCGCCCTTCGTGATGCCGAAGGCAGAGACCGCCTTCGGTCGCGCCAACGCGGTGTACGACACCACCATCGGCTGGCGCTTCGTCAACCAGCGCATGAAGGCGCAGTACGGCGTCGATTCGATGCCCGAGACCGCCGAGAACGTGGCCCAGGACTTCGGCATCGAGCGCGAGGCCCAGGACCGCATGGCCCTGGCCAGCCAGCAGAAGGCCGTGGTCGCGCAGCGGGCCGGCCACCTGGCCCGCGAGATCACGCCCGTGACCATTGCGCAGAAGAAGGGCGACGCCATCGTCGTCGACCAGGACGAGCACCCGCGCGAGACCAGCCTCGAGGCGCTGGCCCGGCTCAAGGGCGTGGTGCGCGAAGGCGGCACGGTGACGGCCGGCAACGCCAGCGGCGTGAACGACGGCGCCTGCGCGCTGCTGCTGGCGGACGAAGCCACCGCCGCGCGGCACGGCCTCACCCCGAAGGCGCGCGTGGTCGGCATGGCCACCGCCGGCGTGGCACCGCGCGTGATGGGCATCGGCCCCGCGCCCGCCACGCAGAAGGTGCTGCAGCTCACCGGCCTCACGCTGGAGCAGCTGGACGTGATCGAGCTGAACGAAGCCTTCGCCGCGCAGGGCTTGGCCGTGCTGCGCCAGCTGGGCCTGGCGGACGACGATGCGCGCGTGAACGCCTGGGGCGGCGCCATCGCCCTGGGCCACCCGCTGGGCGCCAGCGGCGCGCGCCTGGCCACCACCGCCGTCAACCGCCTGCACGCCACGGGCGGCCGCTACGCGCTCGCCACCATGTGCATCGGCGTGGGCCAGGGCATCGCCGTGGTGCTGGAGCGCGTATGAGCGCAGCCTCCACGCCCGCGGTGACCGTGGTCACCGGCGCGAGCAGCGGCATCGGGCGCGCCATTGCCGAAGCGTTGCTGGCGCAGGACCGCGCGGTGGTCAACCTCGACCATGTGCTGCCCGACTGGCGCCACCCGCTGCTCACCTCGTTCCAGGCCGATCTGACCGATGAAGCCGCCACGCGCTCGGCCGCGCTGGAGATCGCCGCACGCCACCGCGTGGCGGCGCTGGTCAACAACGCGGGCGCCACGCGCCCGGGCACCATCGACACGGCCACCACCGCCCAGCTGGACGACGTGGTGGGCCTGCACCTGCGGGCGCCGATGCTGCTCGTGCAGGCTTTCCTGCCCACGCTGCGCGCCTGCGGGCAGGGCCGCATCGTGAACATGTCGTCGCGGGCGGCGCTGGGCAAGGGCGATCGGGTGGTGTATTCGGCCACGAAGGCCGGAATGATCGGCATGACGCGCACCCTGGCCATGGAGCTGGGCGCTGACGGCATCACCGTGAACGCCATCGGCCCGGGGCCCATCGCCACCGAACTCTTCCGGCAGAGCAACCCCGAGGGCGCGCCGCAGACCGAGCGCATCCTGAAGAGCATCGCCGTGGGCCGCATGGGCACGGCGGAGGACGTGGCGCGCGCCGCGCTGTTCTTCCTCGCGCCCGAGAACGGCTTCGTCACCGGGCAGGTGCTGTACGTCTGCGGCGGCACCACGCTGGGCGTGGCGCCCGTCTGACCGCGCTGCGCGGCGCACCCGCTCCGCCGTTCCCGCGCCGGGCCCCGCGTGCCGTGCCGCGCTCCGACGCGCGCGTGCCAGCACGGCATTTCCCCTTTCCGAATCCGAAACGAAACCAGGAGACAAGCACCATGACGCCATCCCGCGCCGCATCCCCGACCCTGCCGGCCTCGCGCCGCCGCACCTTCGCGCTGGGCGCGCTGGCCCTGGCCACGCTCGGCACGGCCACCGCGCTGCTGCCGCGCACGGCGGCCGCGCAGGCCTATCCGAGCAAGCCCGTCACGATCATCGTGCCCTTCGCGGCCGGCGGCACCACGGACATCCTGGCGCGCGTGATCGCGCAGGGCCTGGGCACCGAGCTGGGCCAGTCGGTCGTGGTGGACAACCGCGCCGGCGCGGGCGGCAACATCGGCGGCCAGGTGGCCGCGCGGGCGCCGGCCGACGGCTACACGCTCTTCATGGGCACCGTGGGCACGCACGCGATCAATGCGGCCCTCTACAAGAAGATGCCCTTCGACCCGATCAAGGACTTCGCGCCGCTCACGCGCGTGGCGAACGTGCCGAACCTGCTGGTCGCCAACCCCGCGCAGCCCTACAAGAGCGTGCAGGAACTGATCGCCTATGCCAAGGCGAACCCGGGCCAGGTGAACTTCGGCTCCTCGGGCAGCGGCAGCTCCATCCACCTGTCGGGCGAGCTGTTCAAGAGCCTGGCCAAGGTGGACATGGTGCACGTGCCCTACAAGGGCAGCGCGCCGGCCGTGACCGACCTGCTGGGCAACCAGATCGCGATCATGTTCGACAACATGCCCTCGGCCATCCAGCATGTGCGCTCGGGCAAGCTGCGCCCGCTGGCCGTCACCACGGCCAAGCGCTCGCCCGAGCTGCCCGACGTGCCCACCATCGCCGAGGCCGGCGTGCCCGGCTACGAGGCCACTTCGTGGTTCGGCATGTTCGCGCCGGCCGGCACGCCCGCGCCCGTGGTGGCCAGGCTCAACGCCGCCATCGTCAAGGTGCTGGCGCAGCCCGAAACGAAGAAGAAGCTGGCCGAGCAGGGCGCCGAAGCCTATGGCGAGACGCCGGCGCAGTTTGCCGACTTCATCCAGAAGGAAAGCGTGAAGTGGGGCAAGGTGGTGCGGGAGTCGGGCGCGAGCGTGGACTGACACCGGCACGCGCAGCGCGGCGCCCAGGCGCCGCCGTTCAGTGCGCCAGCAGCGCCGCGCCGATCCCCAGGGCGCATCCCAGCAGGCCGGCATCGCCCAGCCGCAGCGCCCAGCGCAGGCTGCCCTGCGGCCATTGGTTCATCGCCAGCGTCAGGCCCCAGCCGAGCACCATCCACGCGGCGGGCACCAGCGCGGCCGCCGCTGCGGGGCCGGCCGCCATGGCGGCTGCGGTGACCTGCAGGGCCAGCGTCGCCAGGACGGCGGCCAGCGCGGCCCGGCGCGTGCGAGGCGTGCCGGCCCCTTCGCCCCAGGCGCGCGTGGGCACGGCACGGGCCCACCGGCCGAGGGCCGCCAGAGAGGCCAGCGCGGCGCAGCCGCTCAGCCACTCGTTCATCCCGCGCTCCGCGAAGCGGCCTGTGGCGCACCGCCGTGCCTGCGCCCCCGCGCGGCATGCACTGCGGCGACGGCGCACAGGCCCGCGGCCACCCCTGCCTGGGCCAGCCCCGACCGGGCGGCCAATGCCGCGTACGACAGCGCCGCCAGCACCCACAGCGCCGTGCTGGTGCGCGGCAGCCACAGGCGCAGCGTGGCGGCCGGCAGCGCGATCAGGCAGGCCAGCAGCAGGCCGAGCATGGCCGCCGGGCGGGCCGGGCCCGCCGCGGCCACATGGGCCAGCCGGAACGATTCCACGGCCAGCAGGCCCGCCAGCCAGAAGGGCAGGTGCACGGCATGCCGGCGCAGGCCGCCGCGCCGGCTGTGGTCCGGCGCGGTGCGGTGCGCCGCGGCGGCGCGCACGGGGCGCTCTGCCTGCACCCGTTTCGGGCCGATGAAGGCCGCGATGCCCGCGCAGGCCAGGCCCGAAACACCCAGTCCCGCGAGCATCGCCGGGGCCAGCGGCGCGCCCAGCGCCCAGCCCGCGGCGCCGGCCAGGGCGAGCAATGCGCCGGCCAGGGCCAGTGCCGAGCGCCACAGCGTGGAGGCACGGGCGCCTACGGCCGCCAGCAGCGCCGACAGCAGCAGCCAGCCCGCGATCAGCGCCCACACGGTCCAGGCGGGGCGCCGTGCCAGCGGCTCCAGGCCGGCCGGCGGAAACAGGTGCAACAGCAACACCGCCGCCAGGGCGGCGGGCACGGCGGCATGCAGGGCGATGTAGAACCGGGCCATGGCGTTGGGGTGTCGGACGTCGGTGCGTGCGTTCAGGAGCGCGCGGCCGGGCCGGCCCCGCGCTGCCGCTGCCGGCGCGCATCGAGCCAGATCAGCGTGCCCGAGACCGAGAGGAAGGCCGGCGTCATGCCCAGGATGAAGTAGAGCCACTTGAGCGCGAGCCCGCCGAAATCGCCGAAGTGCAGCGGCTCCATGAGCGCATCCACCAGCGGCCAGAACCCCGCCGTGCGCGGATCGAACGCCTGCCGCAGGCGGCCCGCGCCGTCGAACTCGACCCGCGCGCTGCTCGCCAGGTGCCCGGAGATCCCGCCGGTGAAGCCGGCCTCGCCCGCGCCGGTGCCCCAGCGGCGCAGCGAGACGTAGCGGGTCTGCAGGCCCGGCACCGCCTGCCGGGCGGCGGCGTGCAGGGCGTCGAGCGAGGGCGCGGGTTGCGCCGGGGCCGGGGCCGGTGGCGGTGGGGCCTTCGCGGATTGGGAGGCGGGCGCCGAGGCCACGTAGGCCCAGCCCTGCACGAACAGCGGGGCCAGCCCCAGCCAGGCCCCCGTGGTGGCGATGAGGAGGTGGAACCCCAGCCCCCAGATGCCTGCCGATTTGTGCAGGTCCGACAGCACGACGCGCAGGCTGCGGCTCCACCGCTGCGTGAACAGCTCGGCCAGGATCTTGCGGTGCAGCACGATGCCCGTGCCGATCAGCACCAGCATCGCCACGCCGAGAAACCCCACGATCCAGCGCGGCCCGAAGAACAGGAACACGTGCAGCATGCGCAGGTACTGGCCGAGCTGGCTGTCCACCGGGCCGACGACGGCGCCAGTGTCGGGCCGCAGCGCAATCTTGGTGCGCTGCGCGGCGGGCGCGCCCGCTTCGCGCACGAAGGCGAAGTAGGCCGGGTTGACGCCGTCGGGCAGCGCGATCGCTTCCACCGTGGCGCCGGGATAGCGCGCGAGCAGCTGCTGCAGCACGGTGTCCAGCGGCGCGGGCTGCTGCGGGCGCGGAAGCTGCGCGAGCGAGGGGTTCGCCCACAGGTCGATCTCGTTCTTGAACACCACCACCGCGCCCGAGAAGCACACGATGCACAGCAGCAGGCCCGTGACGATGCCCGCCCACGAATGCAGGGCGAGCAGGCGGCTGAGCGTGCGCTGGCTGGTCATGGCGGCGGCAGGCCCTCCCGACGGCGGGGCGCGCGCGGCGCCCCGCGCATCAGAAGAAGTAGGTCAGGCCGAGGCTGAAGTTGCGCGGCAGGGCGGGCGACACCACATTGGCGTTGATCGCGCCGTCGTAGTAGGCCTTGTCGAACACGTTCTTCACGCCGGCCGTGATGCGGTAGTTGGTGCCGGAATAGCCGATGGAGAGATCGGCCACGGTGTACGCCGGCAGGGTGAACGGGTACGAGCCGACCTGCTTGCTCACGCGGCGCAGGCCCGCGCCCAGCGTGAGTTGCGGCATCTGCGGCAGCTTGTAGGTGGCCCACAGGGCCAGCGTGTGGCGCGGCGTGAGGTTGAGCGGCTTGCCGACGATGGCGGCGTTGTTGTCGCGCGTGACCTCGGTGTCGGTGTAGGTGTAGGCGCCCGTCAGCTTCAGGTTGCGCTGCAGCTCGGCGCCCATTTCGAGTTCCAGGCCGCGCGCACGCTGCTCGCCGGTCTGCACGCTGAAGCCGGTGTTGGCCGGGTCGGCCGTGGTCACGTTGCGGCGCTTGAGGTCGAACAGCGCGAGCGAGCCCGTGAGGCCGCCGCCCGGGGCCTCGTATTTCAGGCCGGTCTCCCACTGCTTGCCGGTTTCCGGCGCGAAGGGCGAGCCGCTGAAACTGGTGCCCGACACGGGCAGGAACGATTCGCCGTAGCTGGCGTAGGCCGCCCAGCCCGGGGTGAACTCGTACACCAGGCCGGCCGACAGCGTGGTGGCGGAATCCTTCTGCCGCGTCGCCTGGCCCGCCAGGTGGTCGGTGATCCTGTTGTCGGACCAATCGCGGCGGATGCCGACCAGCGCCGTCCACTGCGGATCGAACTTGATCTGGTCCTGCGCGTAGAGGCCCATCACGTTGAGCTTCTCCGGGGCGTTGGCGGTGTAGCCCACCGGGCAGGTGGTGGCCACGCCGTACACCGGGTTGAACAGGTCGAGCGCGCCGATGGTGCAGCGCCGCTGGCCCTGCCACGAGTGCCCGGTGCGCGCGTCCAGCCCGGTCACGAGCCGGTGCTGCACTCCCAGCGCGGAGAACTGCGCCAGCAGCGAGGTGTCGGTGGCGAGGATGTCGTCTTCCAGGTACTGGCGCGTGGCCTGGCGGTTCTGCAGGCGCTGGTTGGACTGCAGCGTCTGGTTGGAGACGAAATTGCCCGTGCCCTTCTCGGACTCGTAGCGCACGTTCTGGCGCAGCGTGAGCTGCGGCGAGAAGCGGTGCTCCAGCGCATAGCCCACCGAGGTGCTCTCGATGTCGTAGTGGCCGAAGGCGGGATCGCCCGTGTAGAGCGTGGGTCGCACCGTGCCGTTGCGGTTGGGCAGCAGCGTGCCGTAGGGGGTGATGCCCTGCTGGCGCATCCAGTTGCTCTGGCTGTAGGTGGCGAACAGCACCAGGTCGGTCTGCGCGCCCAGGTCGAGCGACAGCGACGGCGCGATCCAGCGGTCGCGGCGGTAGATGGAATCGGTCGGGTCGTCGCTGTTGGAGATCTGTGCGTTGATGCGGATCGCGGCCTTGCCCGACTCGTTCAGCGGGCGGTTGATGTCGGCCTGCAGCGTGCGTTGGCCGAAGCTGCCCACCTCGGCGCCCACTTCGCTCAGCGCCTCGCGCTTGGGCCGCTTGCTGACGGCGTTGACGATGCCGCCGGGCTGCACCTGGCCGTACAGCACCGAGGCCGCGCCCTTGAGCACTTCGAAGCGCTCGTAGCCGTAGGGCGTGAGGCGCGTCCACATGCCGGAGCTTTGCACCAGGCCGTCGATGAGGATGGATTCGGTGGAACGGAAGCCGCGGATGTTGATGTCGTCGAAGCCGCGGCGGCCGAAGTTGACCGGGCTCACGCCGGCCACGGTCTGCAGCGCCTGCTGCAGGTTGGTGATCTGGCGCGACTCCATCTGCTCGCGCGTGACCACGCTCACCGACTGCGGCGTCTCCAGCCGGCGCATGGGCGCCTTGCCGGCGGTCTGCGCCTCCGTGGGAGCGAAGCCCACGTCCTTCTCGGTGCTGGCGTTGATGCGCACTTCCTGCAGTTGCACCGTGGGCGCGGCGGGATCGGCCGGGGGCGCCGAGGCGGTGGATTGCGCGAACGCGGCCTGCGAGAGGCACAGCGCCAGCGGCGTCAGCGCGCTGCGGCGCAGGGTGCGGGCCGGGGACCGGGCCATCAAAGGGCGCAGGAAAGCGGTGGCGAGGGCAGGCGAATGCGCCGCGCCGGAACGTGTGTGGACCATGGAAGTAAGACTGAAAAGAAACCGCCGTCCCGCTGGACAGCGGTGCGGCGAAGCGACGAAAGAATGAATAAATTTTATTAAGAATAATTCTTATTTAAATTTATGTAAAGGCTGAGTTCAGTTTGAGAACGGCGCGGCCGTCTGGCATATCGTCTCGCGGCTCTGGGCGCTGTCTGTAAGTTGAACGGCCTGCACCTGACCTGATGATCGGCGCGACTTCAATGGAGCAGCCCTTGGCATCGCAGAGCTATGCTGTGCACAGCCCGAACTACTGCCTCACGCACAGCCGATGCCCCGGCCGGTGAGTTGCGAGGCCAGCCGACAGGCCCACTGGCGTGTATCGGTGACGACCTCGGACGCGTGAGCAATGGCCACTGTGTTGGCATCCGAGACGGTGTAGGAATGTGTAGAGCCGTCCCTTGAAGTCAACCAGCACGCGTTGGGTCGGATGCCGCGTGCGCCCGGGTGGTGGTTGCTGTTGGCCGTCAGACGCAACTCGTCGCGCACTGCGGCTGGCGTGCTTCTGGACTTCGCCATCGCGATGCCAGTGCGACGCACTCGTTTGTTTGCCGCCTCGGCGGCTGTCATGGAACTCGGGGCTGGTTCACCTCGGGCGAGGTCTTGGTCTTTTCAGCCGACATTTGCACTCCAACGGTGTGCCCCGAAACGCGGCGGTAGCAATGGAGTGGATGAGCCGGGTGATGTCAAAAATAAGACCAGCATATGCTGGCCACGAAATGCTCTGCGTGGAGTTCCAAGCTACTGCGACAACGCGATCCGAAAATCCTGCATTGGAAAAATCGTCATGGAGATGCGGTGGAAGTTGCAAGACGGGCCTGCTCGTTCACCCATTCCAGGCTTTTGCCCTTGACGCACCAAGCCGGATTGCGTACCCAGTCGGTGAACCACATGCTGGGAGCGTCCTTCAGCTCGGCACACATCGAATACCCTCCTCGCGGCATGTAGACGCGCTGGACGACAGCGGTCACCGGAACCAGCACCAGAACAACCATGCTGACCAAGACCGCGACGTTGAAAGCGCGCTCGAATTTCTTCGTGATGCTTTCGTCGCAGGGAATGGAGCGCATGGTTCCCAAAACGATACCCAGCATGCAAAGTATTGCGACAAATGGCGCCAGTTGGGCGGTGGGCGCGACACGCACCACAGGCGCGTGCGACACGATAGCTTCCAGCGTTGGCAACACTTCATGCCTTATCAGGAAAATGCACCCTGCAGTGATCGCCGCATACAGAGGAATGCCCCAGGCCATGGTTCTCCGGATGTGTTGGATATCGCTCATCGAAACGGGCTCCTATGAGGTGGCTAGTACAGGACGCACCTGATGCGGCAGAGCCAGTCTTTGACACCCTGATGGATGGTGTGTCCCGCCTCCCTGCTCTTTTGCTCGACGGTATTGCGCAAAGCATCCTGCCAGGATTGCGCCTTGGTATCGATGTAGTACATGCCTTGGGCCGTCTGCTCCGGAAGCATCTTGAGTGCGGCAATCACCTTGTCCTTGATGCCATATTGGCGATCCATGGAATTCAACACCGTGCCGGCAACGACAGCAACCACGGCCATGATGCACAGCGGAGTGATGGCAACGGTGGTGAGCGCGCCTGCCACATAGGCTGCACCGTAACCTACCAATGCCCCGAGTCCCCCCTTGACCGCCTCCACGCCGATGCCGCCGACGAGGTCGTACATGGTCTTCTCGTTGTTGAACATGAAGTCCATCAACTCGATCCCCGTGGACACCAAGACACCCAGGGTGAAACCGCCCTTCGCAATGCCCGCCAGGCTCTTCATGCCCAGGCCGAGCTTGAGCATCTTGGGATTCGTCGCAAGGTAGCGCGTGCCCTGGAGTGCGCCGCTGCGCTGGGCCGAGTAGCCCTTGATGATGATGTAGGTGCCAGTCGCCGTGGTCTTCACGTAGCTGGTGATCCCCGCCATGCCGATGGCGTTCAGCGTCTTGGTGATGGCGATGGCATCGTTGGCGCCCTGCGCCACAGGGCCGACCCAGGGCTCGCCTGCATTCGGGCTGAAGGTCTTTTGCCAATACTGTCCGAAAGTCGAGGTGGAGAGCATCTTGCGAAGACTGAACTCCAGCGATGGATTGTTCCTCGCCTTGTCCTGCAGGATGCTCATGTACTGCCCCTGGGTGAGCACCAGGACATCGACCTGATTTTGGTCCATGGACTGGGCCACGGATTGGGCATAGCCCATGTTGAAAAACGTGGCCGCGAGCTCTGCACTCATCGATCCCCCCCCGTCGTACTGTCGAGTTTTTAGTGAGGGCGAATGCTAACTGTCGGGTAGAACGTTAAAGCGGAGAGAGTGCAACAAGCCGTTCAACGGGGTTTCCACTGGCTGATGAAGCCTGTTGCCAAGGGGTTTCAAGGAACTGCAGCATTGGCTGCCACTAGAGCGATCCAGGCAGTGATCGAAACCCGGCTTTTTACTCGCTCACCGGCTTGCTTTTTGGCTGAACACTCAACGCGGCTTTGCGCCCATTTCACTGCAGGCAGTAGCGTCAAAGCGGGAAATTTTCATCGAACAGCAACGAGCCAGAACCCGCCGCCTCAGCCCTTCTGCGTCTGCAATAGCAGAGCCAGCGTGGAGAGCGCTGCCAGCAGCGGCCTGCGGTCGACCGAGCGCAGTTGCCCACCCAGGTCCTCGAGCAGCGCGGCGCTGCGATCCAGGCCGCCCTGTCGCAATTGCCGGGCCTGGGACTGCGCGCGCGCGTCCAGCCCGCCGGGCTGGTGGCGCAGGCCCTGGCGCAGCCACTGGGCGAGCGATTGCAGGGTTTCGTCCAGCAGGGCCTGCACGGGCGTGGGTGCTTCGGCGGCGGTGCGCAGCGCCAGCGGCTGCGCGGCCGGCGGCTCGATCTGCGGCACCACCGCGCGCTGCCGGGTGAGCAGGGCCAGCGGTTGCATCACGGCCGTGCCGTTGCGCAGCACCACCGGCCCGGCCACGGCGCGCAGCGCGCCCCACTCGCCCGCCAGCGCGCGGGCCAGCGCGTCCACCGCGCCGGGCGCGGCCGGCCGGTGCGGCAGCGCCAGGTGCAGCGCGGGCGACGGCACGCCCTCCGGCGCGCCGTCCTCGCCCTCCGCGGCGCAGACGATGCGCGCATGCAGCACCTGCGCGGCCGCGTCCCATTCGCAGCCCTGCACCTCCATGCCGTGGAAGGCCACCACGTGCAGCAGGCCCGGGGAACCGCTGGCGGCCCCCGAGGCTGCCTGGCGCGGCTGCACGAATTCCGGCAGGGCCGCGCGCAGGCGCTCCACCAGCGACGTGACGCTGGCCTGCCGAAGCGGGGGCGCGAGGTCGTCCCAGGCCGCGGGCGAAAGGGGCATGACCCCGGTCTGGCGCGCGCCGGCGGCCAGGTCGATGAGGCCGTTGGCGCGGCGCGTGGCGGTCTTGGTGATGACCTGCCCGGCCGCGATCTGCCGCAGCGGGAACCCCGCCACGCGGCGGCCCGCCAGGGCCTGCGCGGGCCCGGCGGCGCCTTCGCCGCGCGGCCATTGGCGTTCAAGCACGGTCACGGTCTGCGTGTCCGGGTCGGCAAAGAGCACGCTCGCGCCCTCGGCCGTTTCGTCGGACCAGAGCGCGGCGCCCAGCGAGACCAGCTTGAGGTGGTCCAGCGCCACTTCGCCCTTCACGCCCACGCCCAGGATCTGGCGGCCGTGCAGCGCGGGGCGGGGGCTGCCGGCCGGGCCCGCGGCCATGGCTTCGGCATGGGCCGCGGCGCGCGGGCGTGCCCACAGCTCGGCCACCACCGACAGCAGCCGCAGCGGATCGTGGCGGCTGCTGCGCGCCTGGAGCGACTGCAGCAGCAGCCACAGCTCGGCGAGTGCGTCGTCCACCCAGCGCCAGCCCAGCGCCTGCGCCTGCGCGCGCAGCGCCTCGAAGCGCGCGGCCAGGGCCATCGCCGGCTGGGCGGATCCGTCGAGCCACAGGGACAGCAGCAACGCATCCAGCGCCTC
The DNA here is from genome assembly GCF_028069655.1 of Acidovorax sp. NCPPB 4044. NCBI lineage: Bacteria > Pseudomonadati > Pseudomonadota > Betaproteobacteria > Burkholderiales > Comamonadaceae > Acidovorax > Acidovorax sp. NCPPB 4044. Next base: position 3,624,100 of record NZ_JAMCOS010000001.1, on the reverse strand, counting down.
GCGCAGGCGTTGCGCTTCCGGGGACGACAGGCGCTGCGCTTCGGGGGCCTGCAGGTGCGCGGGCGCCGCCTCGGCGTCACCCGCGTCCGCGCCATCGGTGCCGGCACCGGCCTGCGCGGGGGCCGCGCGGGGCGTCACTTCCACCATGGCTTCCTCGGTGCCCGCGGGCAGGTCGCCCGCGGCGCGGAAGGCCCACAGCGCCACCACGACGTGCGCGCAGCCGCTGCCCTGCTGGCAATCGCAGCGTGCATGCACGAGCGAGCTGCGCGAGAAGAACCGCACGGTGCACATCGGCAAACGGGCCATGGGCGGGGCGGCGGGGCCCTGCCAGGGCTGCACCGCCACCACCGGCCGCGAGGCCGCCAGCCGGGCGGCCTGCTCCAGCACCGAGGGCGACATGCTGGCCGCCACTGCCGCGTCGTCGAAATGCGCGGGGCTCCAGGGGCCCTCCGGCTCCGCGGTCGGCGCTCCGGCAGTGGGCGCATCGGCGGCAGCGGCGCCCGCCGTGCCGCTGCGTTGTTGATAGGCCAGCACCAGCATCACGCGGTGGCGGCACATGCCGCTGGCGGCGCAGGTGCAGGCGGCATCGCGCAGCGTGCGGCCGGGCGGCAGGCGGGTGCGCACGCCGTCCTCGAAATCCGCGCGGACCGTGCCGTCGGGTTCGGTTTCCAGCCGCGGGAGCACGCCGGCCGCCACGTCCTTCTGCGCGCGCTTGACGAAACCCGCGTTGGCCAGCGCCGTCAGCGCCTCGGGGGTGAGTTCGAGCAGGTCGGCCCGCACCGGCGCGTTCATGCCTGCACTTTCTCGGCCAGCCAGCCCGCGAGCTGGCCGGGCGTCATGGCGCCGACCTGCGCGCCTTCCTTCACGAGGCGCGCGGCCATCTCGCGGTCGTAGGCGGGCTCGGCCTGCGCATCGAGCGCGGCCAGGCCCAAAACCTTTGCGCCCGCGCCGGTCAGCGCCTTCACGCGGCGCACCAGTTCGCTGGGGGAGCCGCCTTCGTAGAAATCGCTCACCAGCACGACGATGGTGCGGGCCGGGTTGGCGACGAGCGACTGCGCGTAGCCCACGGCCTTGGCGATGTCGGTGCCGCCGCCGAGCTGCACTTTCATGAGCAGCTCCACCGGGTCGGAGACATCGGCCGTGAGGTCCACCACCTGCGTGTCGAAGGCCACCAGCCGCGTGCGCATGCCAGGCAGCTGCCACAGGCAGGCGGCCATCACCGCGCTGTGGATGACCGAGTCCACCATCGAGCCGCTCTGGTCGATCAGCAGCACGATGTCCCACGGCTCGGCATGCCGCCGCGTGCGGCTGATGAAGAGGGGCTGCTCCACGTAGAGCTTGCCGCGGGCCGGGTCCCAGCGCCGCAGGTTGGCCAGCAGCGTGCGCCGGAAGTCGAAATTGCGCGCCACCTTCATGCGCGACCGGCGGCGCCGGTCGCGGCTGCCGCCGAAGGCCTGGCGCACCTCGGTCGCGAGTTTTTCCATGATGCGCCGCACCACCTCGGCCACCAGCCGGCGCGCGGCGGCCAGCACCTCGGGGTTCATGAGGTGCTTGGTGTGCAGCACCGCGCGCAGCAGCGATTCGGACGGCTCGATGCGCTCCAGCACCTCCAGGTTGGTCACCACCTCGTCGATGCCGTAGCGCTCCACCGCATCGCGTTCCAGGCGTTCGATCACCTCTTTCGGAAAGAGCGTGTGGATGGTGTTGATCCAGTCCGGCGTGGAGAGCGCCGAGGGCCCCAGGCCCGCGCTGCGCTCGCCGCGCTCGGCGCGGTCGCCGTCCCGGCCGTAGAGCCATTCGAGGGCGGCGTCCGCGGCCTGCGCGGCGTCGGAGAGCCCGCCGCACGCGGGCTCGGCCGGCTCGCCGAGCAACAGGCGCCAGCGCTGCAGGGGGTCGGGGAGGGTCAGCGGTGTCATGGGAGGGCTCCGGTGCCGGCGTCGATGCCCCACGCGGCCAGCCGCGCGGCGGCCGCGGCTTCGCCGGCGCGAGCGCGGGCCAGGGTTTCGGGGGGCAGGCCGCCGGGGCTCGCGGCCGTGAGCGTGCGGCGCGGCAGGTGCTGCGCGCCGTGCAGCGCCAGCACCTGCCCGGCGAGGTCGCCGCGCTCGCGCGGCGGCAGCCAGGCGAAGGCCGCGCGCAGCGCCGGCAGGGCCTGCACGAAGGCCTCGTCGTCCAGCGCACGCACGCGGCGGTCCATGCCGGCGGCGAAGGCGGGTTCGGTGGCGAGCGCCTCGCGCGCCAGCGCCAGCAGGCCGGCGAGCGCGTCGCCCAGCGTGCCGGCGGTCATCGCGCCCAGCAGGTCCATGGCTTCCTGCACGCCGGTGCGGGGCACGCCGCCGTCGCTGCTCTCGCCGCCGTCCAGGCGGCCCGAGAGCGCCAGCACCGCACCGAGCGCCGCGCCGCGGCTGACCGGCGCGGCCTGCGGGTCGGCCGCCTTGCGCTGCCACACCGCGAAGGCGCGCGCGGGCTCCAGCGTGAGCGGATCGGGCGTGCCGTCCTCCAGGTCGGCCAGCGTGTCGGCGACGATCCGGTGCAGCGCGCGGTGGCCGCTCAGGTGGTCTTCGATGTCGGCGGGCGCCACCGCGGCCGGGGCTTCGAGCAGCCAGAGCGCGCGGTCGAAACCGGCCTCCACCGCCACGCGCAGCACCGGCGCGCCGGCCATGCCGAGCATCTGCCCATGGCGCAGCAGCGTGTGCAGCAGCCCCAGCGCGGGCGCCAGCGCCTCGAACCGCGGCTCCTGGGCGATGGCATCGCCGATGTCGCGCAGCAGCCCGTCGCTCAACGCGGAAAGACCGGCCCAGGCGGCGCGGTTCAGGCCTTCGGCCAGCGGCGCGATGCGCCCGCGCGCCTGCCGCAGGCGGTCTTCCAGGCGGGCGCGCGCGGCGTCTTCCAGCGTGGCGCCCCAGGCGCCCGCCTCGATCAGCGCGGCCTGCTGTTCCATCGGCTCGCCGAGGCTCCAGGCTTCGCCGCGCTCGCCCGACAGCGCGAGCGCCGGGCCGCGCGTGCGCACCACGCCCGGCAGCTCCAGCAAGGCCAGCCGGTGCAGCACGCGGCTGCGGGCGCGGTCGCTCTCCTGCAGCAGGTCGAGCGTGACGGTGCCGCGCAGCGGCAGGCCGTGCGCGGCCAGCTCGGCGCGCACGGCCGCGACCAGCGGCGGCTGCGGCGTGCCCGGCGCGAGGCGGCCCGCCGTGTCGCCGGCCAGCACGTCCATCGCCTGCACCAGCACCGGGTCGGTGCCCGGGCGCAGCGGGCCGCGGTAGGTCCAGGGCAGGGGGGCGTCGAGCGCCTCCTTCACCAGCGCACCGGCCAGCGCGTCGAGCCAGTCCGACCGCAGCGGCTGCCGGTGCCCCCGCAGGCGCGCCAGCCCGAGCGCGCGCGCGTGCACCGCCATCAGGTCGGCGGTGGAGGCCGGCAGCTTGCGCTCGCGCAGCCGCTGCACCACGCTGCGCAGCGCCTCGCGGGCCGCGCCTTCGGCGCCGTGCTCCCACAGCCACTGGTAGTACTGCGGGGACGGCATGCCCGAGGCATAACCCGCGAAGGCATCGAGCCGGCGGAAGGTGTAGGGCACGATGTAGGAGCCAAAACGCACGGGTGTCGCCGGATCCATTGAATTGTTTGCTATGTTTTTTATAGCGTCCGTGCCGTCTGCGCCGTCCTCGTCTTCGTCGACGGCGTCGTCCGCCCCGCGCAGGTCCGCCTCCCCGGGCTGCGGCGTCCCGGGTTCGTCGCCGGGCAAGTCGCGCCAGAGCCGTGCGAGCGCGGGCGCGTGGTAGCCGCCGCACACCACCAGCACCGGGCCGCGGCCCTGCGCCATGGCCCAGGCGATCCAGCGCGCCATCGTCCGTTCGCGCGCCTGGTTGCCGGCAGAGCCGGCTTCACCCTCGCCGCGCAGGTGCCCGAAGTAGGTGGACAGGCGCAGCGCCAGGCCTTCGTCGCCTCCGCCCGCGGCCTCCGCAGGCGCGGGCGCGCCGTCTTCGAAGAGGTGGTCCCAGAGCGCGTCGCGGCCCTGCACCGCGAGCTTTTCCGCCAGCGCGCGTTCATAGGCCTCGGCCCGCGCCTGGTGCTCGGCATCGGCGGCGTCGGCGTAGCGGTTCTCCCGGTGGGCGAAAGCGCCGTGCCAGGCCGGCAGGTCGATGAAGCGCACCGCTGCGCCCACTTCACGCCCGGCCTGCAGGGCCTGCCATTCGGGCGAATGCTCGGCGAACGGCGTCCACGACCCGCGGTGCCCGTCGCCGCGCGCGAGGTAGCTGTAGATCGCTATCGGCAACTGGTGCGGCAGGTACAGCTCGTCCAGCCGGCCGTTGAAATCCGCCGGCCCCTCGATCAGCACGAACGCGGGCCGCAGCGCCCGGATGCGCGCCGCCACCAGCCGCGCGCAGGCGGGGCTGTGGTGGCGCACGCCGAGGATGACGGGGTCGCCGTGCGGCACCGTGCGGCCCTTCACGGCAGCCGGTGGCGCGCTTCGTAGTACGCGCGCCAGTGCCCGCCCGTGCGCTTGGCGGCCTTCTGCTCGAAATAGCGGCGCAGCTTGGCGCGGTCGTCGGCGCTGTCCTTGACGATGGTGCCGGCGATGCAGTCCACCAGATCGGCGGGCGAGCCCTCGCGCCGCTCCAGGAACCAGGCGCGCACGCCGACCGCGTGGGCCACGTTCACGGCCTCGGCGGTGGACATGACCGCGCTCAGCCGGTCCATGGCGGCATCGGCCGGCGCGCCGCGCTGCCCGTCGGCCGGTGCGCCGCGCAGGTCGCGGAAGGTGGACACGAGCAGCTCCAGCACCGGCGCCGGCACGGCGTGCGGGATGCCGCTCTGCGCGAGCAGCCGCGCGCTGGCGTCCTGCACGAGCGCCAGTTCGCGGTCGAAGTCGAGGATCGGGAAGACGGTCTCGAAATCGAACCGGCGCTTGAGCGCGGCGCTCATCTCGTTCACGCCGCGGTCGCGCGTGTTGGCCGTGGCGATGATGTTGAAGCCCTCGCGCGCATAGAGCATGGCGTGTTCGCCCGCCAGCTCGGGCACGGCCATCACGCGGTCGGAGAGCATGCCGAGCAGGCAGTCCTGCACCTCCAGCGGCGCGCGCGTGATTTCCTCGAAGCGCACGATGCGGCCCTGCTGCATGCCCTGGTAGAGCGGCGCGGGCACCAGCGCGCGCGGGCTGGGGCCCTCGTTGATGAGCAGCGCGTAGTTCCAGCCGTACTTGATCTGGTCCTCGGTGATGGATGCGCCGCCCTGGATCGTCAGCGTCGAGACGCCCGAGACCGCGGTGGCGAGCAGTTCCGACAGCAGCGACTTGGCGGTGCCGGGCTCGCCCACCAGCATCAGGCCGCGGCCGGTGGCCAGCGTCACCAGCATGCGCTCGATGCTCGCCACGGGCGCGACGATCTTGGGCGCGATGCCCAGCGCCGCATCGCCGAGGATGAACGACCGCGCGGCGCGCAGGCCCATCGACCAGCCGGGCGGGCGCGGGTCGGCGTCCTGCGCGCGCAGGCGCTCCAGTTCGGCGGCGTGGAGGATTTCGGCGGGCGCGCGCTGCAGCGGCGTGCCGGCGTTGCCGGGGGCGGTCGATCGACGGGTGGCGGCCATGGTGTGTGAAAAGACGGGGGAAGAAGGGAAGGCGGTGTGTGGAAGCGGGCCCCGGCGGCGGTATGGGCGCCGCCGGGGCCGGGCGCGTCAGGCGCGCAGCCCCTCCATGTCGCGGATCAGTTCGCTGGCGGAGATGGGGTCGAGCCGGCCGATGGGCTCGGCATCCTGCAGCTCGCCCCATGCGGAGGGCTTGCCCACCTGCACCTCGCCCAGCTCCTGCTCGGGGTATTCGTCCACCATGCCCACGATGATCCCGGGGTCCAGGTGCAGTTCGATCACGCGGTCGGCGCCCAGCGGCTTGTTGAAGTACCAGATGCAGCCGCCGTCCTGCGCCTGCCCGCGGCGCCAGCCTTTGTTGACGAGCCCCAGAACGCGGCCCGTGGGCACCTTGGCCTTCACCCAGCGCGCGAGCTTGATCGCACCCTTCTCGTCCTCGGTCAGGGTGTAGGTGTCGCGGCCGATCTGCGCGAACGGCTGCAGCAGCTCGTAGTCCGCGAAGATCTGGCCGAACGCCGCGGCGTCCTCGGGGGGCAGCTCCAGCGCATGCGGCACGCCGATGCGCACCTGCGCGCCCTCGGGGATGTCGAACGGATCGTCCCCGGCCGTGGTGGCGCTGCCGTCCTCCGCCACGCGGAAGCAGGCCGCGAGCCGGCCGCCGTGGCTGCCGCCGCCCTCCACCTCGTAGATGCCCCAGATCAGCCGCTGCACGATGTGGCGCACGAGCGGATGGCCGGCCAGGAAGGTGCGGAACACCTCGGGCGTCCAGCGCCGGCGCGCGCACATGGCCACTTCGAGCCGCAGCAGCTGCTGGCTGGCGATGGTGCGGGCGTCCTTCTTGAGCAGCTTGAAGCGCTCCACGGCCTCGGCCGAGAGCGCGGGGTCGTCGGTCTTCTTGGGCTTGGGCAGGTCGGGCAGGCGCGCGCCGTCCGTGCCGTCTTCCGAGACCTCGCGCACGTAGGGCTTGAGCGTTTCGTCGAAGCCCACCTTGAAGGCGCGCGGGCCGAAATCCAGCCGCAGCGTGCCCTGCGCGTCCAGGCCCAGGTCGGGCGCGAGCCGGTCTTCCAGCTCCTCGGGGCTCAGGCCCCGCGCCTCGGCGATGGCGGCGATCTTCTCGCGCGCCTTGTCCTGCAGGCCCTTGAACTTGATCTTCTGCGCGATGCCGTTCAGCAGCATCAGCGCGACGTCGGTGCCGATCTGCGCGAGCACGTCCAGGCCCGTGACGGCGCGCGCGTGGGCCGATTCGCCCGGCCACGCGCGGATGAAGGGCGTGAGCCGGCGGGCCGTGTCGTCGGTGCCCAGCAGGCCCAGCGCGGTCAGCGCCCAGCCGTCCTTCGAAGGCCCGCCCGCGGCCAGCCAGGCGCCGAACGCGTCCCAGGCGAAATCGGCCAGCGAGTCGGGCGTGCAGGCCTCGCGCACCACGGGGATGCCGGCATACACCTCTTCGCTGGTCGGGAACGAGAGCATCTGCCCGAGCGCTTCGAGCGCATCGTCGGGCAGCGCCTTGCCGCGGCCCGGGCCGTCCTGCAGCACGGGGCGCCGCCAGCCGCGCGGCTGCCAGAACTCGGGCAGCCTGGCGCGCTTGGTGGGAAAGCGGTCCAGCGGGCTTTCGTCCAGCACGGAGCGCAGCGCCTGCAGCACGGCCTCGTCGCCGTAGCGGCCGGCCACCTCCAGCAGCAGTGCGCCGTGGCCCTGCGCCTGCAGCAGGCGCAGCGCGGCACCTGCGCAGTCGCGCGCCTCGCCGGCCTTGCCCAGGGCCGGCGCGATGAGCGCGCAGGCCGCGTGCTCGGGGTACTTGAGCAGCCAGGCGCGGCCGGTGTCGCGCGCGGTCTTGAGCTTGGCGAAGGCGCGCGCGGCCGTCGGCGCGATCTCCACCGCGCCGTAGTGCATCGCCCAGGCCAGGTTCTCGGCCGGCTTCATGCGCACCATGGCGGTGAGCGCCGGCAGCGCGGGCAGGCCCAGCTTGGCGATGGCATGGCCCACGCCGTAGCCTTCGGCTTCGCCCGCCACGGCATTCCAGAACGGCGCGGCGAGCGCCGGAGGCAGCGTGGCCACGGCCACGCAGTCGAAGGAATACCAGTAGTAGCGCTCGCGCTTGCGTTCGGCCAGCATGGCGCGCCATGCCACGACGAGCGCATCGGCGTCCTTCGCCCGGATGGCGCGCGCTGCGTCCTCGGCCAGGGGAGCGAGCTGCTTTTTCTTGTGCGTTTCGAAGCCCAGCAGATCCACCATCTCCAGCACGTCCTGCGCCGCTTTCGCAAAGCGGCCGACCTGCCACGAGTTGAGGCGCTGCGCCTCTTCGCGTTCACCGGGCGCCCACTCCTCCACGGGGGCCAGCGGCAGCGGCTCCAGGGAGAGTGCCGCCGCGGCCTTGCGCGTGGTCTTGGCGAGCCAGGGCGGATCGGCCAGCACGGATGGCAATTCCTCCCGGGCGGCGACTTCGGCCGGGCCGGTGATGAGGGCCAACTGCCGGTCCACGGCGGCCTGCGCGGCGGCATCCAGCCAGGGGCGCAGCAGCGGCACGCTCTCCCCGTGCGCACGCAGCAGGCGCGAGAGCATCGGCGTGAGCAGGCCGGCGTCCTTGCCGTCCGCGGCCACCAGCCGCGAGAGGGCCGCGATCGCCGCGAGCGGCCAGCGGTCCGCCGCCAGGGACAGGCGCGCGAGCGCGCCCTTGGAACTGCTGGCGACCTTGGCCAGGGCGTGCACGGCCTCGGGCGTGCCCAGGGCAGCCAGCGCCCCGCCGGCGGCTTCCTCGGCAGCGCCGCGTTCCAGCACCTCCACCGCGCCGGTGCCGCGCTCGCGCACGGCGGTGGCCACCATGCGCGTGTGGGCCCAGAAACCCTCGGAGTAGCTCAGCCGCGTCTTCGCGGCCAGCGCCAGCGCGGCGGGGTCGGAGGCCGTGAGCAGCAGCCAGTGCACGGTGTCGGGCACCTCCTTCTCGGCGGCGAGCCGGTGCGCGAGCGCATCGGAGAGCGCGGGCCGGTCGGGCAGCAGCAGCGCCATCACGGGCTGGCGGCTCGGGTGCAGGGAAGGCAGGGCGGCCTCGATGCGGTCCGCGCAGGTGTCCCACTCGGCCTGCGGGGCCGCCGCGAGGTGGCGGCGGAAGGCCTCTTCGCCCTGGCCCAGCGGCCCGCGCCATCCGTTGCTCATCGGGCGGGTGACGGTGGTGGACAGGTGCGCACGGCGCTTCTTGGCCTGCGAGTCGTAGTCGTTCGTCGCCTCCAGGCGCTGCGATGCGATCAGCACGTCGATCGCCCCGGGCAACCCGTACTGCGCCACGAGGTAATCGACGATGGTGGCGGCGGGCTCGTTCTCGCCGTAGTAGCCCGAGCTGGCCAGGGCCAGCGTGAGCAGGGCCGTGTCGGCCTCCGTATCGGCCTCGGCTGTGGGCCGGCCGAGCCGGTCGATGGCGCGCTGCAGCGAATCGCGCAGGGCAGCGTCGGTTCCGGGCAGGTCGATGTGGAAGTCGCAGCCGCTGCGCACGCGCTGCCACGCCTGGGGCAGCGCAACGGCCTTCACCTCCTGGGGGAAACGGCGCGAGGCATAGGTCTCGCGCTCCATCTGGGGCGGCAGGCGCACGGGCTCGCCCTGCGCCAGCCAGGGCGGCACCGCACCGGGGCCGCCGTCACCGGCGGGGGCGGCCGCGAGTGCATCCGTGGGCGTGGCCGCGGCCCGCGCGGCCGCTTCGGCGACCAGGGCCTGGGCCAGCGCCGGAGCGTGCTTGCCGACCTGCCCGGTCGTGCCCCAGCCCATCAGCAGGCCTTCGGATTTCAGGCGCTCGAACGCCATCGAGGCGCCCTGGTCGCTCACGCCGTGCTGGCGCTTGAGCACCGCGGCCGAGAAAATGTCTTCCACCTTCACCGTGCCCTCGGCCAGCTGCGTGCAGAAGGCGACGACGACGCGGTCGCACTGCGCGTCCAGGCTCTCCGCCGGCGCGGGCGCGGATGCAAGGGCGGGAGCGGTGGCTGCAGCGGAGGCATCAGCCCCTTGCGCAACTGCCTTTTTTGCAGGCGCCGCCGCCTTGGCGGGCGCCGGCGAGGCGCCGATGGCCGCACCCGGCGCCACGCCCACCTCGCCGTAGCCCTTGCCCGTTTTCTCGGTCACCAGCTTGGTCAGCGCGGCTGCTGCCTTCGCGGCGTCGGCGAAGGATTTGGTCTGGCTCTGGCCGGCCGTGCCGATGCGGCCCCACCGGATGTTCAGGTCGGAGCCGGAGGGCTCGATCTCCCAGAATTTGCTGGAGTTTCCTTCGATCAGTTCGAAACGGCGCATGGGGTCGGGTGTCCTTTCGCAAACGGGTCTTCGGGGAAGGTGCCGGCGGCTGCGGCCCGGTGCCGCTCGGTCCGCCGGATGAAAGCTCAGGCGCCGCCTGGCGGCAGGCCTGCATGCTGTGCGGGTGGGGCGGCGGCCTCGGCATCCTGCGGGCCGCCGGTGTCCGGCACGGAGGCCGCGGCTTCCTGCCGCTCCTTGGCCATCTGCTCCACCAGTTGCTGGCGGCCCTGTTTGGCCACCGCGATCATTTTTGCGCGGTCCTTGTGGTGCGGGTACATGCGGTCGGCCAGCGCGATGTTGTGCCGGCGGAAGCGGTTCGCGAGCGCCTCGGCCTCGCCGGCGGGCAGGCCCACCAGCTCCAGCACGGTGCGCGCGCTCTTGAGGCTGGACTCGAACACCTCGCGCTCCACGCGCTCCACGCCCAGGTCGCGCAGCGCGTTCCAGTGCGTCACGTCGCGCGCGCGGGCCACGATCTCCAGCTGCGGGAAGTGCTTGCGCGCGGTCTTCACGATCTTGAGCGACTGCTCGGTGTCGTCCACCGCCACCACCAGCACGCGCGCCTGCGCGGCACCGGCGATGCGCAGCAGGTCGAGCCGCGTCGCATCGCCGTAGAACACCCGGTAGCCGAAGGTGTGCGCCACCTCCAGCATCTCCACGCTGTGGTCCAGCACGGTGGCCGGCACGCCCTGGGCCAGCATCATGCGCGCCACGATCTGGCCGTAGCGGCCGAAGCCCGCGATGATCACCGGCGCCTCCTGCGGCTCGGAGATCTCTTCCACCGCCGGGGGCGCCTGGTCCTTCAGGCGCGCATAGCGGCGCAGCAGCACCCGGTCGAGCGCGGTGAGCAGCAGCGGGCTCAGCAGCATCGACAGCGCCACCGCGCCGATCAGCAGCGAAGCCGTCTCGGCCGGAATCGCGCCGGCACCCGCGCCGGTCTGGAACACCACGAAGGCGAACTCGCCGCCCTGCGCGAGCAGCAGCGTGAACACCGGCCGCTCCTGGTAGGCCATGCCGGTGGCGCGCGCCAGCGCATAGATCACCGCGCCCTTCACGGCAAGGAAGCCGAAGAGCAGCGCGAGCATGGTCCACGGCGAGCGCATCAGCACGCCGAAGTCGATGGTCATGCCCACGGCCATGAAGAACAGGCCCAGCAGCAGGCCCTTGAAGGGTTCCAGGTCGGTTTCGAGTTCGCGGCGGTACTCGCTCTCGGCCAGCAGCACGCCGGCGAGGAAGGCGCCCAGCGCCATCGACAGCCCCACTGCCAGCATCAGCATGGCCGTGGCCACCACCAGCAGCAGCGCGGCGGCGGTGAAGATCTCCGGTGTGCGGCTGCGCGCGATCCAGCGCAGCAGCGGGCGCAGCAGCAGGCGCCCGCCCAGCACGATGCCGCCCACCACGCCGACGATCTTCGCGGCCTCCAGCGCGAGGCCGCTGGCCGTGTGCGGCTGGGCCGCGCCCGCCGCACCTTCGGCGCCCGCGCCGAGCAGCGGCAGCAGCGCGAGGATCGGGATCGCCGCCACGTCCTGGAAGAGCAGGATCGAGAACGCCTTCTGCCCGCTGTCGGTGCGCATCAGGTTGCGCTCGCCCAGCACCTGCAGCGCGATCGCGGTGGACGACAGCGCCAGCCCCAGCGCGCCCACCAGCGCGATGCGCCAGGGCAGCCCGCAGGCCCAGGCCGCGGCCCACAGCAGGGCCGCGCAGCCCAGCACCTGCGCGCTGCCCAGGCCGAAGATGGGCCGGCGCAGGCTCCAGAGCCGGCTGGGCTGCAGCTCCAGCCCCACGAGGAACAGCATCAGCACCACGCCGAATTCCGCGAAATGCAGGATGTCCTGCACATTGCTCACGAGGCCCAGGCCCCAGGGCCCGATGGCGATGCCCGCCGCGAGGTAGCCGATGATCGCGCCCAGCCCGAGCGCGCGTGCGATGGGCACCGCCAGTACGGCGGCGCCGAGGTAGAGGAAACCGTAGGTGAGCCAGGTGGGTGCGTGGGCCATGGGCGCGGTAGTGGCGTCGAACGGAAGTGGACGGACGGGAGCGGGGCTGCAAGCCGGTGAAAAGTGCGGACCGCGGGCGGCCCGGGGTGCTCCGGCCGATTGTGCACCGGTAACATCCAGCCTCCACGGCCGCGCCGTGCGCCCGTCCTCTTTGTTTCCTTCCCTTTCCTTCTGCGCCCACCCATGGACCTCCAGCCCTGGCTCGCCTTCCTGGCCGCCGCCTGCCTCATCGCCCTCTCGCCCGGTTCGGGCGCCGTGCTGTCCATGAGCCATGGGCTCGCCTACGGGGTGCGCCGCACGGGCGCCACCATCCTCGGCCTGCAACTGGGCCTGCTGCTGGTGCTGGTGATCGCGGGCGCGGGCGTGGGCTCGCTGCTGCTGGCGTCCGAGGCGGCCTTCAGCGCCGTGAAGGTGATGGGCGCCTGCTACCTGATCTACCTGGGCTTCACCCAGTGGCGCGCGGGCGGCGCCTCCCTGCTGGACGAAGGCGCCGGCGCCCCGGCGGGCTCGTGGCGCAAGCGCTGCGCCACGGGCTTCCTGACCAACGCCACCAACCCCAAGGGGATCATCTTCATGGTGGCGGTGCTGCCGCAGTTCCTGACCGAAACCCGCCCGCTCTGGACGCAATTGCTGGCGATGGGCGCCACCATGGTGGCGGTGGACCTCACGGTCATGCACGGCTACGCGGCCGGAGCCAGCGCGCTGCGCCGCCTGCTCAAGAGCCCGCGCGCCGTGCGCAACCAGAACCGCGTGTTCGGCGGCCTGCTCATGGCCGTGGGCGCGGGGCTGTTCTTCGTCAAGCGCGGCGGCCAGCACGCTGCCTGATTTGCTATATATTTAATAGCAAACTATTGAATGAATCCGGCGGCATGGAGCGTTTTTTGCTCCAGGATCTTGTGCCGTCGCAACGGGACGCTACCATCGGCGCTCCCTACCGATCGAGTTCCGCTTTCGAGGAGTCGCACATGCCCGTGATCGCAGTGGCAAACCCCAAGGGGGGAGTCGGCAAATCCACGCTCGCCATGAATGTGGCCGGCTATTTCGCGAGCCAGGGCCACACCGTCGCCCTGGGCGACCTGGACCCGCAGCAGTCTTCCCGGCTCTGGCGCAGCCTGCGGCCGCCGGCCGCCCGGCCCATCGCCGACTGGGACACCCCGGCGGGCACCGTGCTGCGCCCGCCGCAGGGCGCGGCGCACGCGGTGCTGGACACCCCGGCCGGCCTGCACGGCGTATCGCTCAAGGAGGTCCTGAAGCTGGCCGACAAGGTGGTCGTGCCGCTGCAGCCGAGCATCTTCGACATCTACGCCACGCGCAGCTTCCTCGACGAGCTGGCCGCCCACCGGCAGGCCGCCCGCACGCAGATCGGCATCGTGGGCATGCGCGTCGATGCCCGCACCATCGCGGCCGACAAGCTGCAGGAGTTCGTCGAGGGCCTGGGGCTGCCCGTGCTGGGCATGCTGCGCGACACCCAGAACTACATCCACCTCGCGGCGCAGGGGCTGTCGCTCTTCGACGTGGCGCGCGGGCGCGTCGCGCGCGACCTGGAGCAGTGGCAGCCCATCTGCGAGTGGCTCGGCCAGGACTGACAGCCTTCCACGCGGCGCGGGCGCCTACCGGCTGTCGCCTGCCCGACAAGCCGCGGGCCGGGCGGCGCACTACAGTGCGCTGCATGACACAAGGCCTCCACGCTTCCCCGTCGTCCCCGGTCTCCGCCCCTGCGGGCGGCGCTCTCCATCCCCAGGGGAGCCGGCCATGAAACGGACCTTCCAGTCGTATTCGGAACTGGCCGCCTGCGTGGGCAGCGAGGTGGCGGTGTCCGAATGGATTCCAGTCACGCAGGCCCAGGTGGACCAGTTCGCCGAGGCCACGGGAGACCACCAGTGGATCCATGTGGACCCCGAGCGCGCGGCGCAGGGCCCGTTCGGCGGGCCGATCGCGCACGGCTTTCTCACGCTGTCGCTGCTGCCGCGGTTCTTCGAATCGTGCTTCGCCATCGAGGGCGCGCGCATGGGCGTCAACTACGGCCTCAACCGCGTGCGCTTCATGTCGCCCGTGCCGGTGGGCAGCCGGGTGCGCGCCCGGCTCACGCTGCTGGCCTGCGAGCCGCTGGCACCCGACGGAGTGCAGATGACCTGGCAGGCCACCATCGAACGCGAGGGGGCCGACAAGCCCGCCTGCGTGGCCGAATCGCTCACGCGCAGCTACGGCGCTGCGGCCTGACCGCCACGGCGCGGGCCCCCGGCCCGCAGCCCGCACACAGAGAAAAAGCCCGCACGGATGGCTCCATGCGGGCTTTTTCTCTGGGGGCCGCCAGCGCGGTGTGCGCCGACGGTGCGGGCGGTAATCCGGCCGCCCGGCGCCGTGCGGCTCAGTGGTCGCCGCTCAGGATGTCGTTCGAGCGGGCGGCTGCCACGGCTTCGGCGCGCACCTGCTCGCGGGCCACGACCGGTGCACGGTCGGCATTGCCCAGTGCCAGCGGGGCAGGAACGTCGCTCCAGTCGCCGCCGCGCGGCAGCGTGCCGTTCTTGCGGGAGGCCACCAGGTCGGCAATGACGGCTTCGCGCGTCAGCGTGCTGGGGGTGCTGGCGGTGGCGGGGTAATTGGAGCCGTCGCCTTCCACGCGGGAGTCGGCCTGGGCTGCCAGGGCGGTCAGTGCGATGACGGCGGTGGCGGCGAGTGCGATGGGATGGCGGTTCATGGTGTGGTCCTTTCTGGGCTGTCGTTCCGGGTCGTTGGGGAATGTCCGGGCAAGGCCGGCTTGCTTTCGGGAGAGAAGGCGCCGGTCTTGTCCTGCCTCGGTGAGCCCAACGGGTCGCTCATCGATGGGTTCGACTGTACGCAGGGTTAACCCGCGGAGAAACAGCGCCCAAGGCAATGATTAATTCACGAAATTGAAATAATCTGCCGGCATGGATCACTTTCATTTCCGTCATGGATAGATTGCTCACCATGCGCGTGTTCCAGGCCGTGGCCGACGAAGGCAGCTTTGCCGGCGCATCGCGCGCGCTCGATCTCTCGGCGGCGGCCGTCACCCGGCTGGTGGCCGATCTGGAGGGCCACATCGGCACCCGGCTGCTGCAGCGCACGACGCGCAAGGTGTCGCTGACCGAGGCTGGGGAGGCCTATCTGCTGCGGGTGCGCAGCATCCTTTCCGACGTGGACGAGGCCTTTGCCGTGGCGCAGGCGCACACCTCGGACATCGCGGGCGTGCTGCGGCTGCTGGCACCGCCGGCGCTGGCGGTGCACATCCTGGCGCCGCTCGTGGCGGGCTTCCGGCAGGCCCATCCGCGCGTCACGCTGGAGATCCACGTGGATTCCTCGCTCGACCCGCCGATCGGCGACTACGACGTGACCCTGCTCGGCGCGGACGAGCGGTTCAATGCCAACGTCATCGCCCGGCCCATCATCTCCATCGACGGCGTCATGTGCGCATCGCCCGAGTACCTGCGGGTCCATGGCGTGCCGCAGGTGCCCGAGGACCTGAAGCACCACCAGTGCCTGCTGCGGCGCCGCGCCGAGGTGCGGCCGGGCGTGGTGCGCCTCATCGAGCCGGGAGAGGCCGGGCGCGTGGTGGAGGTGGCGGTGCAGCCCGTCTGCGTGGCCAACCACACCGACACGCTGCTGCATGCGGCGCTGGGGGGCGCGGGCATCAGCCCGCAGCCGCTCGATCTGGCCGCGCCCTACCTGCGCAGCGGCCGGCTGGTGCGCGTGCTGGCGCCCTGGACGACGGGGCGTTTCACGCTCTACGCCGCGCTGCCGAGCCGCAAGTTCATGCCGGCGCGCACGCGGGCATTCCTCGATTTCCTGAGCCAGGGCACGCGGCGGTCCATCGAAGAAGCCATGCAGGCGCCGTCCATGGCCTGACCGGGCGGTTGGGCCGGCCGGCGGCCCGTGGGGATCAGGCCGTCGCAGGCAGCAGAAAGCTGTTCTGCCGCCAGGCCTCGTACACCGTGACCGCCACTGCATTGGAGAGGTTGAGGCTGCGCTGCCCCGGCACCATCGGCAGGCGCAGCCGTTGCGCGGGGGGGAAGGCATCGCGCAACTCCGGCGGCAGGCCCCGGCTCTCGGCGCCGAAAACGAACCAGTCGCCCGGCTGGAACGTGCTTTCGTAGACCGTGTGCACGCCGTGGGTGGTCATCGCGAAGATGCGTTCGGGGTTCGGTTGCGCATCCCGCAGGAAGGCCGTCCAGCCGGCGTGCAGGCGCACCTCGGCGTACTCGTGGTAATCGAGGCCCGCCCGTTTCATGAGCTTGTCTTCCATCGAGAAGCCGAGCGGCTCCACGAGGTGCAGGGTACAGCCCGTATTGGCCGCCAGCCGGATGGCGTTGCCGGTGTTGGGCGGGATTTCGGGTTCGACGAGAACGATGTGGAACATGGCGGCTATTGTGGGCCGCGGCCCTGGGGCACCGCGCGGCCTCCCGAGGCACTTCGTAAAGAAAAGTTACAACCGTCGGGTTCGCGGCGCGGTCCGCATCGCCTTCGTCAGGGTGTGCGCGCCACCACGATGGCACTGACCTCGGCAGCGCCGGCCTCGCGCAGCACGGCCGCGGCGGCATGCAGCGTGGCGCCTGTGGTCATCACGTCGTCCACCAGCACGATGCGCCGGCCTGCGACGCGATCGGCGCGTGACGGCTCCACCGCAAAGGCGCCTTGCAGGTTGCGCAGGCGTTCCGCGCGCGGCAGGCTGCTCTGGGCCGGGGAGGCGCGCAGCCGCAGCAGGGTGCGGGCGTCGGCCCGCGCGGGCGACAGTGCGCTCGCGAGCAGCGCCGCCTGGTTGAAGCCGCGCTCGCGCAGACGCGCGGCGGCCAGGGGCACGGGCATGACAGCATCCGCGGCGTCCAGCAGTGGCTCTGCCCAGGGCGCGCTGCGCACCAGCAAGGCCAGGCTGCCCGCCCACCCGGGGTCCGCGCGGAATTTGAAGTCGGCCAGCGCGTCCGACCAGGGGTAGCCGTAATCGATCGCGGCCACGCAGGCCGCGAGGGGAGGAGGGTGCCGCAGGCACTGGCCGCACCGTTGCACGTCGGTTGGTACCGGCAGCGCACAGGTCGCGCAGCGGTGGCGCGGCTGGGCGAAACGCGCGGCGCACGCATCGCACACGCGCCGCGCCGGCCAGGCGCGGCAGACGGCGCACTGGCTGGGCACGGCCTGCGCGGCCGAGGCCAGCCCGCCCGATATCCCTGAGATCCACCGCTTCCACATCGGCTCAATATACTGCCCGACCTGCTTTCCGCCACGCCCTGCGCCGATGTCCGAGCCTTCCGACCACCAGCTTCCTCCCACGATCGATCCGGTGGCCGCCGCGCGCTGGCATGCGTCCGCGCCCGGCCAGTCGCCCTGGCTGCACGAAGAAGTGGCGCGCCGCATGGAAGACCGGCTGCAGTGGATCCGGCAGGCGCCGGCCTCGTGGGCCCATTGGAACCCGGTCCGCGGCGGGCTCCAGGGCCATGCGCTCGTGGCGCAGCGGTATTCCGGCGCGGCCTGCTGGGTGGCGGAAACGGCCGTGCAGCACCTCCCGGTGGCGCGCAAGGCGCTGGAGCGCTCGTGGTGGAGCCCCGGGCGGTGGTCTGCCGGTACCCCGCATTTCGGGCTGCCTCCGGATGGCGGCGTGCAGATGCTGTGGGCCAACATGGCGCTGCACCTCGACGCCGATCCCCAGTCGCTGATCGCACGGTGGCACCGCGCATTGTCGGTGGACGGCTACCTGATGTTCTCGTGCCTGGGCCCCGATACCGTGCGCGAGCTGCACGGCCTGCATGCCGCCCTCGGCTGGCCCCCGGCCGGCCATGCGATGACCGACATGCACGACTGGGGCGACATGCTGGTGCAGGCCGGATTCGCCGAGCCGGTGATGGACATGGAGCACATCACCCTGACCTTCGCCACGCCCGGGCGTTTGCTGCAGGAATTGCGCGAACTCGGGCGCAACCTGCACCCCGCGCGGTTTCCCGCGCTGCGGGGCCGGCGCTGGCGCGAACGGATGGAGCAGGCGCTGGGCGACCGCCTCGCTAGCCCGGCGCACGGCGGCCAGCTGGCATTGACCTTCGAGGTCATCTATGGGCATGCCTTCAAGCCGACCCCGCGCATGAAGGTGAGCGAGAGCAGCGCGGTGTCGCTGCAGGACATGCGCGCGATGCTTCTGCAGGGCCGCAAGCCCGCGCCCTGACCGGCAGGGGTTGCCGCGCCCCCGGCGCCACGTGCGCGCGGCGGGCCCGGGACCGCACGGCGGCGGGTTTTCCCGGGGCGGCGCGGAGGGTGACCTGAATCAACCGCAAGCTACAATTTCCGGGCTATGGAGCCTGCCCGCCAGCGCGTTGCGCAACGGTCGGGCGCGCGCATGCGGCACGGCCTTGCGTCCCGCGTGCGGCAATGCCCATGGAGCCTTCCGCTGCACGGGCCGGCCGGCCTGTCGCACCCCCGCCTCCTTCTCTCTCATGGTTTGTACGGGGCCGGGCCGTGGATGGCGCCTCCGCTATTGCAATCGCGCCACGGGGACGGCATGCTGCGCAGTGCAGGCCTGTCCGCCCCCCGGCGGCAGGCCGCAGAACAGGACAGGAGACACCCGCGCGGCGCCCAGAGCGCCGCGCGTTCGATGAGACCGGGTTCATGCGGAACCCGGGGCCTTGCGGACCCGCGCCGCCATGCCCCGGTGGTCGGAATCCGCATGCCCCAGGGCACGCCCGACCCCATGCGGGCGAGCCCTGGGAAAGGTAATTGAGGCTGAGAAGTGAGAACTATGAAGAAAAGCATTTCCAACCCGCTGGCTTCCCTGTTGCTGCTGTGCGGTGCATGGGTGGGTGGTGCCGCGCACGCCGTGCAGGATCTCCCCGGCGGGCCTGCCGTCAATCAGCTGAATCTCGCGCCTCCGGTCACGCGCATCGCCGAAGAGCAGCATTACCTGCACTGGATGATGCTCATCATCTGCACGCTGATCTTCGTGGGCGTGTTCGCGGTGATGTTCTATTCCATCTGGAAGCACCGCAAGTCCAAGGGCGCCAAGCCCGCCAACTTCCACGAGTCGGTCACGGTGGAAGTGATCTGGACCATCGTTCCGTTCATCATCGTGATCCTCATGGCGCTGCCGGCCACCAAGGTGCTCGTGGCGCAGAAGGACACCACCAACGCCGACCTCACCGTGAAGGTCACCGGCTACCAGTGGAAGTGGGGCTACGACTACATCACCGGCGAAGGGCAGGGGCTGGCCTACATCTCCACGCTCGACAGCAGCCACCGCCGGCTCTCCGACAGCGGCAAGGTCGCCAATGCGCCGGTGGACTACCTGCTCAAGGTGGACAACCCCCTGGTCGTGCCCGTGGGCAAGAAGGTGCGCGTCATCACCACGGCCAACGACGTGATCCATTCGTTCATGGTGCCGGCCTTCGGCATCAAGCAGGACGCGATCCCGGGCTTCGTGCGCGATACGTGGTTCCGCGCGGAGAAGGTGGGCGATTACTACGGCCAGTGCGCCGAGCTTTGCGGCAAGGAGCATGCCTACATGCCCATCCACGTGAAGGTGCTGTCCGCGGCCGACTACACGCAGTGGGTGGCCGGCGAGAAGAAGAAAGCCGCCGCGAAGGCGGACGATCCGAACAAGGTCTGGACCCTGCCCGACATCCTGGCGCGCGGCGAGAAGGTCTACGCCGCCAACTGCGCGGCGTGCCACCAGGCCAACGGCAAGGGTGCCGGCCCCATCAAGCCGCTCGACGGCTCGGCCATCGTCAAGGACGAAGACCACGCCAAGCAGATCCAGATCGTGCTCAAGGGCGCGGCCGGGGGCGCCATGCCGTCCTGGGCGCAACTGAGCGACACCGACATCGCGGCCGTGGTGAGCTACACGAAGAACGCCTGGTCCAACAAGACCGGCCAGATCGTCCAGCCTTCGGAAATCGTGGCCCAGCGCGGCAAGTGAGCGGCCACCGTTCCACGCACGTCCTGAGCAGAACAGCTAAAGCATTGAGGAATCCGACATGAGCGCAGTTCTCGACAACACCGGGCATGGCGCCGGCCACGCGCACGACCCCCACGACCATGCGCACCATGGCCCGACGGGCTGGCGCCGCTGGGTGTTCGCCACCAACCACAAGGACATCGGCACGCTGTACCTGCTGTTCTCGTTCACCATGCTCATGGTGGGCGGCGTGCTCGCGCTGCTGATCCGCGCCGAGCTGTTCCAGCCGGGGCTGCAGCTCGTGAACCCCGAGCTGTTCAACCAGCTCACCACGATGCACGGCCTGATCATGGTGTTCGGCGCCATCATGCCGGCCTTCGTCGGCTTCGCGAACTGGATGATCCCGCTGCAGATCGGCGCGTCCGACATGGCCTTCGCGCGCATGAACAACTTCAGCTTCTGGCTGATGATTCCCGCGGCCATCATGCTCGTGACCTCGTTCCTCATGCCGGGCGGTGCCCCCGCAGCGGGCTGGACGCTCTACGCGCCGCTCACCCTGCAGATGGGCCCGTCGATGGATGCCGGCATCTTCGCGATGCACATCCTGGGCGCGTCGTCGATCATGGGCTCGATCAACATCATCGTGACCATCCTGAACATGCGCGCGCCCGGCATGACGCTGATGAAGATGCCCATGTTCTGCTGGACCTGGCTCATCACCGCCTACCTGCTGATCGCCGTGATGCCCGTGCTGGCCGGCGCGATCACGATGACCCTGACCGACCGCCATTTCGGCACGAGCTTCTTCAACCCCGCGGGCGGCGGCGACCCGGTGATGTACCAGCACATCTTCTGGTTCTTCGGCCACCCCGAGGTCTACATCATGATCCTGCCGGCGTTCGGCATCATCAGCCAGATCGTGCCCGCCTTCAGCCGCAAGCGGCTCTTCGGCTACGCATCGATGGTGTACGCCACGTCGTCCATCGCCATCCTGTCGTTCATCGTGTGGGCGCACCACATGTTCACCACGGGCATGCCGGTCACGGGCCAGTTGTTCTTCATGTACGCGACCATGCTGATCTCGGTGCCTACGGCCGTGAAGATCTTCAACTGGATCGCCACCATGTGGCGCGGCTCGATGACCTTCGAGACGCCCATGCTCTTCGCCGTGGGGTTCATCTTCGTGTTCACGATGGGCGGCTTCACGGGGCTGATCCTCTCGATGGCCCCGATCGACATCCAGCTGCAGGACACCTACTACGTGGTGGCCCACTTCCACTACGTGCTGGTGGCCGGCTCGCTGTTCTCGATGTTCGCGGCCTACTACTACTGGGCGCCGAAGTGGACGGGCGTGATGTATTCCGAGCGGCGCGGCCAGATCCACTTCTGGGGCTCGCTCATCACCTTCAACATCACCTTCTTCCCGATGCACTTCCTGGGCCTGGCGGGCATGCCGCGCCGCTATGCCGACTACCCGATGCAGTTCGCCGACTTCAACATGGTCGCTTCGATCGGTGCCTTCGGCTTCGGGCTGATGCAGGTGTATTTCTTCCTGGCCGTCGTGGTGCCCGCGATGCGCGGCAAGGGCGAGCCGGCACCGCAGCGCCCCTGGGAAGCTGCCGAGGGCCTGGAGTGGGAAGTGCCGTCGCCGGCGCCCTTCCACACCTACGAAACGCCGCCCAAGCTCGATGCCTCCGCGACCCGCGTGATCGGCTGAACCCCGGCGACCACCCACACCGCGAGAACCCGGCATGACCCCTCCCGACCGGAAAAAAGCCAACCTGCGCATGGGGCTCATCCTGGCGAGCATCGCGGTGGCGTTCTTCGTGGGCTTCATGGTCAAGATGGCCTGGAAGCTATGAGCCACCCCCTGAGCCGCTTCGCGCCTTCCCCCTGCCGGGGGAGGGAGCCCGTGGCCCGGCCAATCCGGTTCCACGGCGTCTGCTGGCGTGACCTGTTCCGCGGCCGTCGGATGTGCGAGGCCGCGCGGGTTGCGTGGTTCGCTCCACGGACCTCGGATGGGCGTGGGGCGCAGAGGTACTTCTGCACTGCGGTGCCGGGGGCACTCCAATGAGCCTGCGGCGCGAGAACTTCCGCATGGTGGGCAAGCTGGCCGTGATCTCGGTCGGCATGTTCGCGTTCGGCTATGTGCTCATACCGATCTACAAGCACATCTGCGAGGTGACGGGGATCAACATCCTCTCGCTGTCGGAGCGCCAGGTGCCCGGCAACGGTGTGGCGGGCCGCGACGTGAAACTGCCCGCCAACACGCAGGTGGACAAGAGCCGCACCATCACGGTCGAGTTCGATGCCAACGCCCGCGGGCCATGGGATTTCAAGCCCGCGAAGCATTCGCTGCAGGTGCATCCCGGCGAACTCGCGACCGTGATGTATGAATTCCAGAACGTGCAGAACCGCCGCATGGCGGCGCAGGCCATCCCGAGCTATGCGCCGCGGCAGGCCGCCGCGCACTTCAACAAGCTGGAGTGCTTCTGCTTCAGCCAGTACACGCTGGAGCCCGGGGAGAAGCGCGAGTGGCCCGTGGCCTTCGTGGTCGATCCGAGGCTGCCCAAGGACGTGACCACGATCACGCTTTCGTATACCTTCTTCGAGGTGGGGGGCAAGACCCCCCCGGCGCCGGCCACCGTGTCCGCCGCACCGCAGGCCCACGGGGAGGCGGGGTCATGACGGGCTCCCGCCACGATTCCTCGCCGCCGCACCATGCTGCAGCGCCTGCGCCGCACGTGCGCAAGGGCTCGCTGTGGCGCACGGTGCGCGCGGTGGGTTGGTCGCTGCTGGGCATCCGCAAGGGCGCCGAGTACCAGCAGGACATGGAGCGGATCAATCCGCTGCACATCATCGCGGTGGGGCTCATCGCCATCGCGCTGATCGTGGGCGGCCTCATCGCGCTCGTGAACTGGGTGGTGTAGCCACCGACCGCGAAGCCACGAGAGACGACCGATAAAAAAGGAAAGAGACAGGAGCCAGCAATGAGTGCATCAACCCCCCAGGGCGCCACGCCGTACTACTACGTTCCCGCCGAGTCGCGCCATCCGGTCATGGCGGCGGCCGGCCTGTTCTTCGTGATCCTCGGCGCCGGGCAATGGGTCAACGGCCACGACTGGGGCAAGTATTCGCTGCTGTTCGGCCTCGTATGGTGGCTGTTCGTGCTCTACCAGTGGTTCCGCGACGCGGTCCGCGAGAGCGAGGGCGGGCTCTACAGCCGCAAGATCGACCTGTCGTACCGCTGGAGCATGAGCTGGTTCATCTTCTCGGAGGTGATGTTCTTCGGTGCGTTCTTCACCGCGCTGTGGTGGGCGCGGTCGCATTCCGTGCCGGCCCTGGGCAGCCTCGACAACGCTTTGCTGTGGCCCGATTTCAAGGCCGTGTGGCCCAGCCTGGCGGCCGGCGCCACGGCGTCGCCGGCAGGCATCGTGGAGCCCTTCCAGACCGTGGGCCCGTTCTGGCTGCCCACCATCAACACGGCATTGCTGCTGACCTCGGGCGTGACGCTCACCATCGCCCACCATGCGCTGCGCGAGGATCACCGCAGCCGCGCGGTCGGGTTCATGTGGGCCACCGTGGTCCTCGGCTTCGTGTTCCTCTGCGTGCAGGGCTACGAATACTTCCACCTCTACACCGAGCTGAACCTCAAGCTCAACTCGGGTGTCTTCGGCTCCACGTTCTTCATGCTCACGGGCTTCCACGGCTTCCACGTGTTCGTGGGCATGCTGATGCTGCTGTTCATCACGCTGCGCCTGCAGAAGGGCCACTTCACGGCGGAGCGTCATTTCGGCTTCGAGGGGGCCGCTTGGTACTGGCACTTCGTCGATGTGGTGTGGCTGGGGCTGTACGTGCTGGTGTACTGGTTCTGAGCCCCAGCAGCTCGCGGGGTGGCCATGGCAAAAAAAGCGCCGCAAGGCGCTTTTTTGCCATGTGCGGCGAGGCGGCGGGCCGCAAGCCGCCGTGCTTTCAGCGGCCGACCGGCAGGCCCGTGGGCTGGATGTAGCCCAGCTTCCACGCGGCCAGCAGGCACAGGAAGAGCACAATCGACAGCCCCACGCGCACGGCGAGGGCGCGCGCCATGTGGCTGCCGCGGGCCTTGTCGTTGCGCCCGGTGCGCATCATGAAGAAGAGCGCGGACGCAAGGCTCGCCAGAATGGCCAGGAAGGCCAGCACCACGACGTATTTCATGGAGACCATTATCCGCAAGCTCCCCGATCGAACCAGCGGTTTCCGGCCGGATTGGCGCTTCTGGTGCATCACCGTGGCGGCGATCGTGGCCATGGCCGCCACGGCGGCGCTCGGCCGCTGGCAGCTCTCCCGCGCGGCGCAGAAGGAGGCATGGCAGGCCTCGGTCGAAGCCCGGCAGGCCCAGCCCGCGGTGGCGCCCGCGACCCTGGCCGCGCTGCCTTCGGCCCCTCCGGCCACCGTTCCCGGGGACGCCGACCCGCTCGTGCACCGCGCGGCGGTACTGCAGGGCCGTTGGCTGGCGCGATACACCGTGTTCCTCGACAACCGGCAGATGCAGGGGCGTCCCGGGTTCTTCGTGCTCACGCCCCTGCAGCTCACTGCGCCGGGGACGGAAGGCGCGGTGGTGCTCGTGCAGCGCGGATGGGTTCCACGCGATTTCCTGGACCGCACCCAACTGCCCGACGTGCCTTCGCCCGCAGGCGAGGTCGAGGTGCGGGGCCGCGTCGCGCTCCCGCCTTCGCGCCTGTATGACCTGGGCCAAGCGGGGGCCGCCGCAGGTGCCGAGGGGTCTTCCCGCATCCGGCAGAATCTCGACATGGCGGCCTACCGTGCCGAAACCGGGCTGGCGCGGCTCGCGCCGCTCACGGTGCTGCAGACCGGCGGCCCCGAGGGCACGCTCCAGCGCGACTGGCCGGTCATCGATGCCGGGGTCGCCAAGCACTACGGCTACGCCTTCCAATGGTTCGGGCTCTGCGCCCTCGTGGCAATCCTCTATGTCTGGTTCCAAATCGTCCGACGCTTCCTTCGCCCAGGCCGCCAGCCGTCCCCCTGAGATGGGCGAGCCCGATGCCGCCCATCCGCTGGGCCTGAGCGTGCATGGCCTGCCCGCCACGGGCGAGGCCATCGCCGCGCTGGAAACGCGCTCGCGCCAGGGCCGCTGGAAGATGCTCGGCGTGCTGCTGGTCTGCGCGGCGCCGGTCATCGCCTCGTACACCGCCTACTACCTCGTACGCCCCGAGGCGCGGCGCAGCTATGGCGAACTCATCGAGCCGCAGCGCCCGCTGCCGGCCGCGCTGGCGGCACCCGCCCTCGACGGCATGCCGGGAACCCTCGGCCAGCTCCAGGGCCAGTGGCTGCTGGTGAGCGTGGCGCCGGGTGCGTGCGAAGAGGTCTGCCGCAACCACCTGTACCTGCAGCGCCAGTTGCGGGAAGGCCTGGGCAAGGACAAGGACCGCATGGACTGGGTGTGGCTCGTGACCGACGGCGCCGAGCCGCCGGCCGAGATCGCCCCGGGCCTGCGCGGCGCGACCGTGCGCCGCGTCGATGCGCAGGCGCTGGCCGGCTGGCTGGCTCCCGCGCAGGGCCACGCGCTCTCCGACCATCTTTTCGTGGTGGACCCGATGGGCCACTGGATGATGCGTTTCCCCGCGCGCCTGGACGCTGCCGGCGCCGCGCGTGCCAAGCGCGATCTGGAGCGGCTCATGCGCGCTTCGGCGTCTTGGGACCAGCCCGGCCGCCCGGGGGCGCAGCCATGATCCGCGCCTGCCCGGCCGCGGTGGCCCGGCGCACCGTGCGCCGCCGGAGGCCTGCCCGATGAACGCCGCCGCGCAGCCGCTCTACGACCTCGCACCGCTGGCCGAGCTGATGCTGCTCGGCGTGCTCATCGCGCTCGGCCCCCTGGCGTGGGTGGCCTGGCGCAACCGCCACGGCACGACCGTGCACCGCTGGCAGGCGCTGGCGATCCTCACGCTGTTCCTGACCTTCGACCTGGTGCTGTTCGGCGCCTTCACCCGGCTCACCGATTCCGGGCTGGGTTGTCCCGACTGGCCCGGCTGCTACGGCAACGCCAGCCCGCTGGGCGCGCATGCCGAGATCTCGGCCGCGCAGGAGGCCATGCCTACCGGCCCCGTCACGCACCGCAAGGCCTGGGTGGAGATGGTGCACCGCTACCTCGCTTCCGGTGTGGGCGTGCTCATCATCGTGCTCACGGCCGGTGCCTGGGCGCAATGGCGGCGCGCACGCGCCGGCGGGGGCGGAGGGGATCGCGGCGGGCCTGCCGCGCGGGACCGCATCGCCGTCAGCCCCTGGTGGCCGACCGCCACGCTCGTGTGGGTCTGCCTGCAGGGCGCCTTCGGGGCCTGGACGGTGACCATGAAGCTCTTCCCCGCCATCGTCACGCTGCACCTCATCGGCGGCCTCGTGCTGCTGGCGCTGCTGTGCGTGCAGGCGGTGCGCCAGACGCTGGCTTCCCGGGGCGAGGCACCGGCCGTGCTGCCGCGCGGCCTGCGCGCCGGGCTCATCGTGACGGCGCTCCTGGTCGGTCTGCAGATCGTGCTGGGCGGCTGGGTGAGCACCAACTATGCCGTGCTGGCATGCACCACCTTTCCCACCTGCCAGGGGAGCTGGTGGCCCGACATGGCGTTCCAGGAGGGCTTCCAGATCTGGCGGCC
The DNA here is from genome assembly GCF_028069655.1 of Acidovorax sp. NCPPB 4044. Taxonomy (NCBI): domain Bacteria; kingdom Pseudomonadati; phylum Pseudomonadota; class Betaproteobacteria; order Burkholderiales; family Comamonadaceae; genus Acidovorax; species Acidovorax sp. NCPPB 4044. The sequence goes on along the minus strand of NZ_JAMCOS010000001.1, from coordinate 3,597,737 downwards.
GCTGGGCCTGCTGCAGGACGGCAACCACATCACCTTCGCGGGCCTCACGGCCATCCACTACGCGCACCGGCTCGCCGCCTATGCCGTGCTGGGCGCGATCGCATTGCTGGTGTGGCGCCTGCGGCGCGCGCAACTGTTGACGGACCCGGCGCGCTGGCTGGCCGGGCTGGCCCTGCTGCAGTTCGCCACCGGCCTGTCCAACGTGGTGCTCGACTGGCCGCTGGTGGCCGCCGTGCTCCATACCGGCGGTGCCGCCGCGCTCGTGGTGGTGCTCACCTGGGCGCTTGCCGCGAGCCGGTCCGCGCACGCCAGAGACAAAATGTCCATCCCCCGGCCGGTCCCGGCCGCCGCCGGTGCCCCGAGAATTCCGACCCCATGAGTGCCGCTTCCGCTCCCGCCGCGCCCCACGCGACGCCGTCCCGTTTCTCGCAGTTCCATGCGCTCACCAAGCCGCGCGTGGTCCAGCTCATCGTTTTCTGCGCCTTCATCGGCATGGTGCTGGCGGTGCCCGGAATGCCGGGCTGGGGCCAATGGCTGCGCATGGGCGTGGCCTGCGCGGGGATCTGGCTCGTGGCCGGCGCCGCCGCCGCCTTCAACTGCATCGTGGAGCAGCACATCGACGCGAAGATGAAGCGCACGGCGTGGCGCCCCACGGCCAAGGGCGAACTCTCCAACGCCCAGACGCTGGCCTTCTCGGCACTGCTGTGCGCGGCCGGCTCCGCCGTGCTTTTCTTCTGGGTCAACCCGCTGACGATGTGGCTCACCTTCGCCACCTTCGTGGGCTATGCGGTCATCTACACGGTGGTGCTCAAGCCGCGCACGCCGCAGAACATCGTGATCGGCGGCGCCTCGGGCGCGATGCCGCCCGTGCTGGGCTGGTCGTCCATGACGGGCGACGTGGGGCCGGAGGCGCTGATCCTCTTTCTGATCATCTTCCTCTGGACACCGCCGCATTTCTGGGCGCTGGCGCTCTACCGCGTGGAGGATTACCGCAAGTCCGGCCTGCCGATGCTGCCCGTCACCCACGGCAACGAGTTCACGCGGCTGCACATCTTTCTCTACACGCTGATCCTGTTCGCCGGCTGCCTCATGCCGTTCGTGTACGGCATGAGTTCGTGGATCTACCTGTGCGCGGCCGTGGTGCTCTGCGCGGGCTTCTGTGCCTATGCCTTCCGGCTCTGGCGCAACTATTCGGACGCGCTCGCGCGGCAGACCTTCCGCTTTTCCCTCATCCACCTCAGCCTGCTGTTCGCGGCCCTGCTGGTGGACCACTACGTGCTTTGAACCGCCATGGCAATGAACAAACGAACCGCGCTGAAACGCGTCGCGGCCTGCGCCCTGTATGCCGGCGCCGGCGGTTGGCTGGCCGCATGCTCCAAGGAGACGCCGCTTGCGTTCCATGGGGTGGATATCACCGGCGCCGAGTACGCGCGCGACCTCCCGCTGCCCGACCACAACGGCCAGCCGCGCCACCTCAAGGACTTCGCGGGCAAGGTGGTGGTGGTGTTCTTCGGCTTCACGCAGTGCCCGGACGTCTGCCCCACCTCCATGGTCGAACTGGCCGAGGTGAAGCGGTCGCTGGGCCCTGACGGCGACCGGCTGCAGGGGCTCTTCGTCACCGTCGATCCGGAACGCGACACGCCCGAGGTGCTGAAGGCCTACATGGCCAACTTCGATCCGACCTTCCTCGCGCTGCGGGGTACGCCCGAGCAACTGGCCGCGGTCGCCAAGGACTTCAAGATCTACTACAAGAAGGTGCCCGGCAAGACGCCGACGAGCTACACGATGGACCACTCGGCCGGCAGCTACCTCTACGATCCGGCCGGTCGCCTGCGCGTCTACCACCGCTACGGCAGCGGCGCCCAGGCGCTCGCGGCCGACGTGAAGACACTGCTTCAAACCCCGGCCGCCTGAAGCGCCTTTGCTCCGTACCGGTGCCAGGGGCGCCGCGCGGCCCGGGACATCTGCCGGCCTTGCATGCAGCCAGAATCCCGTGCCGGGTGGCTGGGGCGTCCCTGCCGTGGCACCGGGCGTCAGGCCTGCACAGCCTGGGCTGAAGGCGCCTTGGGCGCTGCCGCCGCGCGTGCGGGCCGCCGTGCGACCGGGATGCTGGCCTCTCGCCGCGCCACGCGCCGCCGCAGGGGCGCCGCCGCTACCGGCGCCAACGTCGGAACTGCCAAGGTCGCCGCAGTCACTGGCAATGCCGCTGCCGGTGCCTTCACGGCCCGGCCTTCGAGCAGGGCCATCAGCGGCCCGCGCACGATCGCGCAGTGCCAGCGGTCGTGCCGCACGACTGCGCCGTGCAGGGCAAGCTGGGTGAGCGAACGCGCGACGGTCTCCCGCGTGGTGGCCAGCAGCGATGCGAGGACGGTGTGCGTCGGAAGGCGAACCAGCGTGCTGCGCTGCAACTGAGAGAGCTGCAGCAGTGCGCTGGCGAGCTGCGCCGTCACGCCGCGCCGCCGCAGCAGCCCCGACCAGTCCGCAAGGCGGGCCCGGGCCTGCACCTCTTCGCGCAGCAGGGACTGCAGGAACTCGGTGCCGCCGCCGCCGGCGCGCAGCAGCGCGGCCGCGGGCACCTCGCAGAGCCTGCCTTCCATCAGGGCCACCCACGTCAGGTCTTCCGGGGTGCCCAGCACGGCGCTGGTGCCCAGGGCCTGCCCGCACCCCGCTATCGCCACCGGCCGCGCTACCTGATCGGCGCCAGCGCGCTGCAGCAGCGCCGTGCCGACCTTGATCACGGCCACGGCCCCGGCCGTCTCGCCCTGGTGCTGCAGCACGTCTCCCTTGCGGAAGCGGCGTTCCTCGACCATCGCGGCCCAGGGCGCGCGCGCCGCATCGCTCTGGCGGCCGATCAGGCACTGGTGGCGGCTCGAACAGTCGTGGCAGGTCTTGCGGTCCGTTTCGGGAAGGGGCATGGAAGAGGCCGTTCGGTAGGGCGATCAGGGGGGTGGGTGCGCGAAGCGCGCCGGGGGTGAACTGGAGCGGGGCCGCGCACGGGGGGGCAGGGCAGGGTTTAGGGCCTTATCGTGCCCATGTCGCCGGATTCACTCAATAGCTTGCTATGAATTTAATAGCAAATGCCAAATTCGGACCAACGGGTGGATTGCCTGGATGGCCTCGGCCCCGCCGCGGGTTCAGGCGTAGGCGGCCTCGCCGTGGCGCCCGGCCACCAGGGCGCCGGCGGAGAGCGACATCATCAGCAGCGCAATCCGCTCGTGCAGGATCACGGTGCTCTGGTTGCCGGTGTCCACCATGTGCTTGCGCAGCGCGTCCCGCACGGAAGCCTGGCCGGTGACGTCGATGACGATGTCCACGGCCGGGCCATGGTGTTCGAGCAGCTCCATGTAGTCGTGCGTCACGGGCGCGCCATGGTCGCGCGCGAGAGCGATGCCGGGCAGGGAGAGGTCCAGGTCGGCCACCCCCAGGATCTGTACGAAAGGTGCCGTGAGCAGATGCCGCAGCAGCGGCGTGCCGGTCTCGCCGGCACCGATGACAACGATTCGGAATGTTTGCATGGCAGGGTTCTCCCGGGGTTTCAACAATGACCGGGAGTCTGCGGGCGGGGGCCGCCGCCGGGCATGATCTACATCAATGGCGGCGCTGCCTCCGCCGGCCGGCACTGCGCAAATCCGGCCCTGACCCTGTGGCGGCGCTACTCCGCGCGGATGTTCTGCGAACGGATCACGCGGTCCATCTGGGCCGTGTCCGCATCGATGCGGCGCGCAAGGCCCTCGGCGGACGTACCCACCACCTGCCAGCCCTGCTGGAAGAGCTTGTCGCGCACGTCCGGCGTGCGGGCGATCTCCGCGATCAGCGCCGAGAGCCGGGCCCGGACGGCCGCGGGCATGCCGGCCGGGGCCGCGAACGCATTCCAGATCTCCAGGTTGAAGTCCTTCACGCCCGCTTCGCTGAGGCTGGGAACCCCGGGCACGAGCGTGCTGCGTCCGGTCGAGGTCACGCCCAGCAGCCGGAGCTTGCCCGTGCGTTCCTGCGACAGGGCCAGCGCGGGCGGCAGCAGGGCCATCTGCAACTGCCCGCCCAGCATGCCCGTGGCCACTTGCGGATAGCCGGGGTAGGGCACGTGCACGGGCGCGATGCCGGTGCGGGCCTTCAGCAGTTCGGTGCCCAGGTGGCCCACGGTTCCCACGCCGGGCGTGCCGTAGCTCCAGCGGTCGCCTGCCTGCCGTGCCGCATCCAGGAAAGCGCGGGCGTCCGCATGCGCGGGCACGCCGGCCTGGGTCGCAGGCACCGTCAGCACCAGCGGCGAGACCCCCACCAGGCTGAGCGGCGCGAGGTCCTTGCGCGGGTCGTACGGCACCGCGGGGTTGATGAGCTTGGCGATCGTGAGGTTGCCGTTGATGAACAGCCCGACCGTGTGCCCGTCCGTGGCCTTGGCGACTGTGTCCGCGCCGATGTTGCCGCCGGCCCCCACCTTGTTTTCGACGATCACGGGCTGGCCCAGCGCGTGGGCGAGCGGCTCCGAGAAGGTGCGCGCCGTCAGGTCGGGCGAGGAGCCGGCCGGGAAACCCACCACGATGCGCAGCGGCTTGGCGGGCCAGCCCGGTGTCATGGCCGCGGCGGGCGCCTGCTGCTGCGCCGACGCCCATCCGCCGGGAAGCAGGGCGGCAACAAGGCCGGCGGCCATCGCGCGGCGGCGGCAAAGGCGAAGGAGGGGTTTGACGGAGCGTGTCATGGAGGTGGAGGCGTGCGGGCGGCCGGCAGGGAACAAAGAAAAAGGGCGCGCAACCCTTGGAAGGTTGCGCGCCCGGATTATCGCGAAGCGGCAGGGCATTCGCGCCCCGCACCGGCGGCTCAGGCGTATTCGGCCAGGGCCTTCTTCATCTTCTTCATGGCGGCGACTTCGATCTGGCGGATGCGCTCGGCGCTCACGCCGTACACCGCAGCCAGTTCGTGCAGCGTCATGCCGCCGGAGCCGTCGTCGTTCACCTTGAGCCAGCGCTCTTCCACGATGCGGCGGCTGCGGTCGTCCAGCGCCGCCAGTGCGGTGGCGATGCCGTCGGTGGCCAGCACGTCGCGTTGGCGCGACTCGATCATGGCGGTGGGCTCATGCGCGCCGTCGGCCAGATAGGCGATGGGGCCGTAGGCCTGCTCGCCATCGTCGGACGGGGAGGGGTCTAGCATCACATCGCCGCCGGAGAGGCGCGTCTCCATCTCGATGACCTCTTCGCGCTTCACGTTCAGGTGCTGCGCCACCACGTCGATCTCCTGCTCGGAGAGCGTCTCCCGGTGCGTGCCGGCGTCGCTGTGGGCGTTGGCCTTGAAGCCCTGCTTCATCGAGCGCAGGTTGAAGAACAGCTTGCGTTGGCTCTTGGTGGTGGCCACCTTCACCATGCGCCAGTTCTTCAGGATGTATTCGTGGATCTCGGCCTTGATCCAGTGCATGGCGTAGCTCACCAGCCGCACGTTCTGGTCGGGGTCGAAACGCTTCACGGCCTTCATCAGGCCCACATTGCCCTCCTGGATCAGGTCGCCGTGCGGCAGGCCGTAACCCAGGTATTGGCGGGCGATCGACACCACCAGGCGCAGGTGCGACATCACCATGCGGCCGGCGGCTTCCACGTCGTTGTCTTCCTTCAGCCGGCGCGCGTAGTTGCGCTCTTCTTCGGCCGTGAGCATGGGCAGGCGGTTGACGGCCGAGATGTAGGCGTCGAGATTGCCCAGCGGGGGGATGAGGGCCCAGGCGTTGGCCGGAGCAAGCGCGGTCGTGGCGGTCCCAGATTGAATCGTCATCCCAGAGGTCCTTTCGTCCATGGCGGTCACTTTAGCAGTCTCTTTGAGAGAGTGCTAAGACCGAAGTTCCTGTCCCTGCGTAGGACGGGGGCGTTGCCGCGATGGGCATGGTGCGAGAGAGATGCCTGCCGCGCTCGGGGCACCGCAAGTCGTTGTTACGCAAGCAAAATTTCCGCCCATTGGACGGGATTGTCTTCCGGCCGTACGTTGCCGGGCGAACGGATTGCGGACGATCCGCACGCCTCGTGCCGGGATGGAATCACAGTTTTTCACAATCCGAAAGACTGGCCGCAGCCCCCTTATCGCGCAAAACAGGCCACGTTCGGCGAAAAGCGTGCAATCGATCCGGCCCGCCGGTCGGGGGCAGGAAAAATGCCTCTCCTGCCTGGCCGGCGGCACCCGGGGGTCAGGCCATCTCGACCATTTCCGCCATGAGTTCTTCCTTGCGGGCCTGGAGGGTCTCGCGCATCGCGACGAGGTCCAGCTTCCGCGAGGCACGGGCCTTGACGAAGATCTCGTTGCGCTCTTCCTTCACGTGGTGGTCGATGTATTCGCCCAGCACCGTGACCTTGGCGTCGAACTTGTCGTCGGCCAGATCGGCATCCTGGATCTGGGCGATCAGATCCTTGGCGCTCGCATGCTCGACCTCGGCTTCGTCGAGCAGGTCGGTTTCCTTGAGCGCTTCGCGGAGCGCGGGGTAGAAGATTTCCTCTTCGATCTGCGCGTGCACCGTCAGTTCGATGCAGATCTGCTGCGCCAATTCCAGCTTCCTGGCTGCAGCGCTCTTGGCCTTGGAGCCGACCAGTTCATCGTATTCCTTGAACATCTTCTTGACCTTGCGGTGGTCGGCATCGAGCAGGGTGCAGGCATCGGGAGCGGAACGTGGGGTCGTGGGCATGGCATTTCCTTGGTGTCGTTGGGAAATTCCATTGTCTTTTTGCCCTCCCGCGGCGCCGTAGGAAGTCTGCCTGTGTTCCCGTATCCCGAGTGCGATCCGGGGCATACGTCCGGCTCCTGTCGAGATCACCCGGCAATTCGCTCCAACGCCGCGGTGCACGGGCCCGGAGCCCCGTGCCCGGGCGCGGTCAGGCCAGCAGGGCCTGCGCGAATTCGCGTGCGTCGAAGGTCTCGAGGTCTTCGAGCTTCTCGCCCACGCCGACGAAGTACACCGGCACGGGCCGCTCCTGGGCGATGGCGGCCAGCACGCCGCCCTTGGCGGTGCCGTCGAGCTTGGTGACGATCAGGCCCGTGAGCTGCAGCGCATCGTCGAAGGCCCGCACCTGGGCGAGGGCGTTCTGCCCCGTGTTGCCGTCGATCACGAGCAGCACCTCGTGCGGCGCGGTGCCGTCGGCCTTGGTGATCACGCGCTTGATCTTCTGCAACTCCTGCATGAGGTGCAGTTGCGTGGGCAGGCGGCCGGCCGTGTCCACCAGCACCACGTCCTTGCCGCGTGCCTTGCCGGCGCTGACGGCATCGAAGCTCACGGCCGCGGGGTCGCCGCCTTCCTGGCTGACGATCTCCACCGTATTGCGGTCGGCCCAGACGCCGAGCTGCTCGCGCGCCGCGGCACGGAAGGTGTCGGCCGCGGCCAGCAGCACGGCGGCGCCTTCGTTGGCGAGGTGCTTGGTGAGCTTGCCGATGGAGGTGGTCTTGCCCGCGCCGTTGACGCCGGCCACCATGATCACGGTGGGCGTGTGGCGCCCGATCTCCAGCGGCTTTTCGAGCGGGCGCAGCAGGTCGGCCAGCGCGTCGGCCAGCAGCGCCTTGACGGCCGCAGGATCGGTGGCCTTGGCCTCCTTCACGCGGCGCTTGAGGTCGCGCAGCAGGTGTTCGGTGGCCTTCACGCCGGTGTCGGCCATCAACAGGGCTTCTTCGAGTTCTTCGTAGAGCGCGTCGCTGATCTGCGTGCCGGTGAAGACCGTGGCGATGCTGCCGCCGGTCTTGCGCAGGCCGTTCTTGAGCCGGTCGAGCCAGCCCTTGCGCTCCTCGGGCGCCGGGGGCGGCGCGGGCACGGGGGACGCTGCGGGCACCGGCAAGGGTTGCGGTGCGGGTGCGGGTGCGGGTACTGGCGTCGGCACGGGCGCGCGCACCGGCGCGGGGGGCGCAGCGTGCTGGGGCGCGGGTGCAGGGCCCGAAGGCACCGGAACGACCGGCGCGGGGGCCGCAGGAGGCGGCGCGAGGGCTGCCGGAGCGGCGACAGGCACGGCCGGCGGCACCGGGGCAGTCACCGGAACCTGGGGCACGACCGGTGGCGGTGCGGCCATCGGGGCGGTGGGCGGCGGTACGGCCACGGGGGGCGCAGGCAATGGCGCAGGAGGCACCGGTGCCGCCTCGGGCGGTGCGGCCGGTGCGGGTGCCTTGGCGAACTGGTTGCGCAGCCAGCCGAGTGCGCCGGTGGCGGCAGGGGGCTCCGCCGCGGCGGGGGGCACGGGGGCAGGTGCCTGCACCTGCGCGGGTGCGGGTGCGGTCGCAGGCGCTTCGGGCGCAGCGGTTCCGGGCGTGGCCGACGGCGGGGTGGAGGGCACCTCGGCGGGTGGCGGTGGGGCGGGCTTTTTCTTGAAAAAACTGAACATCGGCGGGTTCTTAGAATCGCAGCCATTCTATGAAACGCGCACTTACCCTTCTGGGCCTGTTGGCCTGCGTGCACGCCGGGGCGCAATCCCCCGCCGCCACGACCGTCCCCGCCCCCACTTCCGCGGAGGGTTCCCAACCCGGCGTGCAGGCGCCCAGCGTGCGCCAGTACACGTTGCGCAACGGCATGCAGCTGTTCGTGCAGCCCGATCGGCGCGCCCCCACGGCGGTGCACATGGTCTGGGTGCGCGTGGGCTCGATGGACGAGGTGGACGGCACCTCCGGCGTCGCCCACGCGCTGGAGCACATGATGTTCAAGGGCACGAAGACCGTGCCGCCCGGTCAGTTCTCGCGCCGGGTCGCCGCGCTGGGCGGCCAGGAGAACGCCTTCACCAACCGCGACTACACGGGCTACTACCAGCAGATTCCCGCCAGGCGGCTCGCGGAGGTCATGCGCCTCGAATCCGATCGGTTCGCGCACAACCAGTGGCCGGACACAGAGTTCAAGAAAGAGATCGAGGTCATCAAGGAAGAGCGCCGCATGCGCACCGACGACCAGCCCCGCGCCGCGCTGATCGAGCAGCTCAATGCCGCGGTCTTCACGTCCTCGCCGTACCGCCGCCCGGTGGTCGGCTGGATGAGCGACCTCGACGCGATGACGCCCGACGACGTGCGCGCCTTCCATCGCCAGTGGTATGTGCCCGCCAATGCCGCCGTGGTGGTGGCCGGCGACGTGGACCCGGAGGCCGTCCGTGCGCTCGCCGAGCAGACCTATGGCCGCATCCCCGCGCGTGCCGTGCCCGCCCGCAAGCCGCGCACCGAGCCCGCGCAGCGCGGCCTGCGCCGCATCGATTTCAAGGCGCCGGCCGAACAGGCCTTCGTGGCGCTGGCCTTCCGCGTGCCCAGCGTGGAGCGGCTGGAGGGCCTTGCCGATTCCGACCGCGATGCGCTGGCGCTCATGGTGCTCTCGGGCGTGCTGAGCGGCTACGACGGGGCGCGCCTGGACCGCGCGCTGAGCCAGGGCGCCGACCGCGTGGCCGACGGCGCGGACAGCGGTGCGTCGGTCATGGGCCGGGGCCCGAGCCTTTTCCTGCTCACGGGCGTGCCGGCCGCCGGCAAGACCGCCCAGGAGGTCGAGGCCGCGCTGCGTGCCGAGGTGGCGCGCGTGGCCCGCGAAGGCGTGGGCGATGCCGAACTCTCCCGCGTGAAGACGCAGTGGGCCGCCTCCACCATCTATGCGCGCGATTCGTTGCAGGCCCAGGCCAGCGACCTGGGCAGCAACTGGGTGCAGGGCCTGCCGCCCGACGCCGATGCCCGCCTGCTCGCGCTCTTGCGCGCCGTGACGCCCGCCCAGGTGCAGGCCGTCGCCGCGCGTTACTTCGGCGACGACCAGCTCACCGTGGCGACGCTGCTGCCCCAGCCCGTGGCCCCCGGCACCCGCCGCCCGGCCGCGCCCGCGAACACCGATGGGCGCATGCACTGATGTGCTTCTGCGCTCCTCTGCGGCTTCGGCTTCCCACGCCCTCGGGGCAAGGAGGCCACGGCTCCGGACGGATGCGCCCGTTCCCCCGCCGCGGGCGTGCCTGCGGCGCGATGGACCACTGAGGCGGCTGCCAGCAGCCGCCGGAAAGAAGAACTTCCGATGATGACTTTTGCTATCAAAAAAGTAGCTGCTCGCGCAATGTTCGCGGCGGCATGCGGCCTGCTGGGCACGCAATCCGCCTGGGCGCTGCTGCCCATCCAGCACTGGACGGAGCCCAATGGCGCCCGCATCTGGCTGGTCGAGAGCCCGGGCATCCCGATGGTGGACGTGCAGGTCGATTTCGATGCCGGCACCCGGCGCGACCCCGCGCCGCAGGCCGGCCTGGCGGGCGCCGCGGCGGCCATGACGTCCAAGGGCGTGCGCGGCGAGGGCGGCGAGCCCGCGATGGACGAGAACGCCCTGGGCGAGGCCTGGGCCGACCTGGGCGCCAGCCTGTCGGCCTCGGCCGAGCGCGACGGCTTCAGCTATTCGCTCAGGTCGCTCACCGACGCCGGCCTGCTGGACCGCGCCGCGCGGCTGGCCGCACGGCAGATCGCCCAGCCCGCCTTCCCGCAGGACGTGTGGCAGCGCGAGCGCGCACGCTGGAGCGCATCCCTCAAGGAGGCCGAGACCCGTCCCGGCACGGTGGCCGGCAAGGCGTTCGCGCAGGCCGTCTTCGGCACCCATCCCTACGGGCAGCGCACCACGCCCGAGACGCTCGCGCGCATCGAGGTGGCGGACCTGCAGGCCTTCCACGCGCGCTACCTGCAGGCCTGCCGGGCCCGCGTGAGCATCGTGGGCGCCGTCACGCGAGCGCAGGCCCAGACCCTGGCGCAGACGCTGCTCTCGCGCCTGCCCGCATCGGACGCCACGGGCTGCGCGCCGCTGCCCGCTGTGCCGCGTGTGCAGGCGCTGGACAAGCCGGCGGAAGAAAAAATTCCGTTCGCCTCGGCGCAGGCCCATGTGCTGATCGGCCAGCCGAGCTTTCCCCGCAAGGACCCGGATTTTCTCGCGCTGCTGGTGGGCAACCACATCCTGGGCGGCGGCGGGTTCACGTCGCGGCTGACCGAGGAGGTGCGCGAGAAGCGGGGCCTGAGCTACAGCGTCTACAGCCAGTTCTCGCCGGGGCTGGATGCGGGGCCCTTCGTCGTCGGCCTGCAGACCCGCCCGGACCAGGCGGAGCAGGCCGTGAAGGTTTCGCGCGAGGTGCTGGCCCGCTTCGTCGCGGAGGGCCCGACCGCCGCCGAACTGCGCGCGGCCAAGGACAACCTCATCGGCGGCTTCGCGCTGCGCATCGACAGCAACCGCAAGCTGCTGGGCAACGTGGTCAACATCGCCTGGAACGATCTGCCGCTGGATTACCTGGAGCACTGGACCGACCGTGTCGAGGCCCTCACCGCGGCCGACATCCGCGCCGCACTGGCGCGCAAGCTGCAGCCGGACCGCATGGTGACCGTGGTGGTCGGCGGGAGCGCGCCATGAGCCGCGCGCCCTCCCGGCCCGGCGCATCCGCACCCCGCCCGGCGGCCCGGCCCGCGCGCTCCTCTGCGCGCGCCGCTGCCGGCCCTGCCGCGGCGCCCGAGCCCGCGCACCGCGGCGCGGGCGAGGTCCGGATCATCGGTGGCCAGTGGAAGCGCACGCGCCTGCCGGTGCTGCAGCGGCCAGGGTTGCGGCCCACGCCGGACCGCGTGCGCGAGACGCTCTTCAACTGGCTGGGCCAGGACCTCGCCGGCTGGCACTGCGTCGATGCGTTCGCCGGCACCGGCGTGCTGGGCCTGGAGGCCGCATCGCGCGGCGCGGCCGAGGTGCTGCTCGTCGAGGGCGATGCCGGGCTGGCCGAGCAGTTGCGCAAGTCGTGCGACAAGCTGGGCGCCGAGACCGTGCGCGTGCAGCGCGGCGACGGCCTGGCCGCACTGCGCCAGCGGGCTCCGCGCTCCACGCACCTGGTGCTGCTCGATCCGCCGTTCGAGGGCGGGCTGTTCGAGGCCGCGCTCGCCGCGGCCGTGCCCGGGCTGGCGGATGACGGGTGGGTCTACCTCGAAGCGCCCCAGGCCTGGGACGATGCCGCGCTCGCGCCCTTCGGGCTGGCCGTGCACCGGCACCTGCGGGCGGGCGCCGTGCATGCCCACTTGCTTCGCAAGGTCTAGATTGCTATAAATTAAATAGCAAACTATTCAATGAAATCGGCGGCATGGGGCCAGTTTCATCGGATCCGCCGGGTCCGGGCCGGGAGCGACAGGGGCGGGCGGGGCACGCTGCAATAATCCGCCCCACGGCCGTTGCGCGGGGAGCGCGCGGCCCCCGCATCAGCCCACGCACAGGAGCACCGTCCGCCATGGCCCAGAACGTCCTCGCCATCTATCCCGGCACCTTCGATCCCATCACGCTGGGCCATGAGGACGTCGTGCGCCGCGCCACGCAACTGTTCGGCCGTGTGACCGTGGCCGTGGCCGCAGGCCACCACAAGAAGACGCTGTTCAGCCTGGAAGAGCGCATCGAGATGGTGCGCGAGGCCGTGCGGCCCTATCCGCAGGTCGAGGTGGAGAGCTTCTCGGGGCTGCTGCGCGACTTCGTGGTGGCGCGCGGCGGCAAGGCCATGGTGCGCGGCCTGCGCGCGGTGACCGATTTCGACTACGAATTCCAGCTGGCCGGCATGAACCGCAGCCTCATGCCGGAGGTCGAGACCGTCTTCCTCACGCCCAGCGACCGGTACCAGTTCATCAGCAGCACCTTCGTGCGCGAGATCGCCGTGCTGGGCGGCGAGGTGGACAAATTCGTCTCCGTGCCCGTCTGCGAGCGGCTCGCCGGCAAGGTGCGGGCGATGGTGCCCGCTGCTCCCTGAAGCGCCTGCCGTGCGGGCGAAGGCCCGCCGAACGCCTGCCGCCTGTGCAGCGGGAGCGGGCTGGCGTTCCGCGCCGGACCGCGGGCGACGCCCGGGAAGGCGATGCGGCAACTCCCGGCGGCAGCGCAGATGCAGGAGGTCAGGCGGACTGCACGAGGTCGTGCACGAACCGCAGCTTGGCCAGCGCTCCGGTGGAGAGGGCGAAGGGATAGGCGTCCTGCTGGCCGAGGCTGCGGTTCAGGCTGTTGAGCAGCAGGGTCAGCGGCACCCATTCGCGGACCATGGTGTCGAAATCGGGTTCGGGCGTCGCGAAGGGGTTGCCCACGCGGTAGCTGTCGCTGGTGTCGCCGTGGGGGATCTGCAGGCCCGTGTGGTAGCTGGACGCGGTTTCCAGCAGATCGACCATGTGCAGGTAGTGGGCCCAGGTTTCTGCCCAGTCCTCCCAGGGGTGGGCCGTGGCGTAGGCGCTCACATGGTTTTCGCGCCATGCGCCCAGGTGCGGGCTGCTGGCGTAATAGGCCTGCAGCGCTGCGGCATAGTCCTGCCGCTCGTCGCCGAAGACCGCCCGGAATTGCTCGACCCGGCCCGAGCCCTGCAGCAGGTGGTCCCAGTAGAAATGCCCCGATTCGTGGCGCAGGTGGCCGAGCAGCGTGCGGTAGGGCTCGTGCAGGGCGAGCCGCAGCCGCGCCCGCTCGTCGTCGTCGGCCTCGGCCACGTTGAGCGTGATGGTGCCGCCCGCATGGCCCGTCATGACGCGGTGGCCGGGTTGGTCGGCCAGGAACTCGAACACCGGGCTGGCGCCATCGGGCGCGGGTTGCAGGCCCAGGCGGGCCAGCGTGTAGTAGAGCTGCCGCTTGGCATGCTCGATCTGTTTCCAGCGCCGCAGGTTCGCGGGTTCGGAGAGGTCGGGCAGGATGCGCGTCTGCCGGCACGAAGGGCACAGCCGCTGCGGATCGTCGGCCGGCACGGCGAAATTGCAGGTGCCGTGCGCGATGCGGTTGTGGCAGAGGCGATAGAGCGGCTGTGCGCTCTCCGTGCGGTGCGACGGCACGCGCTGCCACAGATCGCCGTCGGCGTGCAGCCCGGGCACCGCCGGCGCCAGCGCCGCCATCACGAGCTGGTCGGCGAGGAAGGCGAGCTTCGCGCCGCAGTGCAGGCACTGGACGCTGTCGAAGAAAACGAGATGACCGCACTGGTCGCAATTGAAAACCTGCATGGCGCAGAGCTTAGTCGCTGGGGGGAGAGGAGCACCAAAGAAAACAGGCTCCGATGGAGCCTGTCTGAAGAGGTGCAGGCAGGGGCCCGGAAGCCCGCCTGCCGCTGTGCCTCAGGGGCGCACGACGATGCTGTTGCGCACGTCACGCACGTGCTTGGTGTTGCGGGCGATCGATTCAGCGCGGTCCTTCTCGGTCTGCGACTTGGCGAAGCCCGAGAGCTGCACCGTGCCGTTCAGCGTCTCCACGCTGATCGACGTGGCCGACACGGACTTGTCTTCCGCCATCTTGGCCTTCACGGCCGTGGTGATGCCGGCGTCGTCCACATAGGAGCCGACGGTCTGCTGGTCGCGTGCCACCGAGCATCCGGTGGTGACGATGGTGGCGCCAGCGAGGGCTGCGAAAGCGAGGGCACGAGCGTACTTCATGGTTATTTCCTTGGTTTGGTTGAGAGAACACGGGTGCGGGACATCCTTCAGTCCATCGGTCTGTTGCACCCTCCTTGACCGATGCACTGTCTACCAGGGCGGGCTGCGCGTCAGCGGTGCAGCCAATCCTTGAGTTCATCGGCATGCTCTTCCTCGTCGGCGAGGATGCCTTCGAGCATGCGGCGCGTGGTCGGATCCTTGTCGCCGATCAGCGAGATCATCTGGCGGTAGGCTTCGACGGCAATGCGCTCTGCAACCAGGTTGGCACGCACCATCGCCTTCAGGTCCGAAGATTCGTCGTACTGGGCATGGCTACGCTCTTCCAGCGTGCGTGGGCGGAAGTCGGGCTCGCCGCCCAACTGGACGATGCGCTGCGCGATCAGGTCTGCGTGGGCCGCTTCCTCGTTCGCATGCACGAGGAATTCGGCAGCGATCGCGGGGGACTCCAGGCCGTCCGCCGTGAAGTAGTGGCGCTTGTAGCGCAGCACGCACACCAGTTCGGTGGCGAGCGCGTCGTTGAGCAGCTTCACGATCGCGTCGCGGTGTGGACCATAGGCCGGGGTCACCGCGCCGTCGTCGAGGTCTTGCGTTGCCGCGTACTGCAGCGCTTTCTCGTCCAGCGCGAGAGTGTCGTTCACAGTTGCCGGTGCCTGGGATGTCGGGGTAGTCATGGAGCGCCCGTGTATGTTGTTGTTGGGGTGTTGCAAAGGGGCCGCTTGGCAGATCGCAGGGCGAAAGCCCCGGTGGGCTTTCGGACTTCTGCTGGCGTCTGCTTCCGGCCTCTGTCCATCTGTTGCGGAGGTGGGACCTCGGGTTCAGTAATCGCGGCGGTTCGGGCGGCGTGCCAGCATGCACAGCGTCGCCACGAAGGCACCGGCTGCGGCAGCCAGAGCGAGCGACTTTCCGGGCTGCTCCGACACGTAGCGTGCGGTGGCGTCGGCGGCCTGGTTCAACTGGCGGCGTGCGCGCTCGCTGGTGTCGGCGCAGTAAGCGATGCCGCGGGACGCGATGTCCTGCGCGCGGGCAGCCAGGTCGTCGATCAGCGGATCCACGTCACCCTGCAGTTCACGTACCTTGCGTTCGGCCTTGTCGAGCGTCTTGTTCGCAGCGTTGCGCGTGGACTGCACGGCATCCTTGGCGGAGTCCAGCATGTCGTCAGCCACGTCGTGTGCGGTGTCGGCGGCCTTGTTGGCGAGGTTTTGGGGTTCCATGGTCTGTTCCTTCGTTGTGGAGTGGTCTGTGGCGGGCTTCGGTCGATCAGCCGCGCTTGAGCAGGCTCAGTACGAAGGTGACGACGGCCATGATCACGAACACGAAGAACAGGATCTTGGCGATGCCGACGGCGCCTGCCGCGATCCCACCAAAGCCGAAGAGTGCGGCGATCAGGGCGATCACCAGAAAAACCACTGCGTAATGCAACATATCCATCTCCTCTTGGACCGGCGGACCGGTGGGTGGTTGGTCGATGGCGCTGTCGTGTTGGCGCCTGGGATCCACTGTAGGTTTGGCCGATAGCGGGGGCTGCCGGTCCCTGGCGCGCTGCGCTGTAGGACGCAGCCGACCGCCGGACCGCACTTGCGCAGCGCGGCCCGAAGCGGTCGAAATCAGGCGGGAAAGCGCTGCGCCGCAGGGCGCGGGATGCGCTGCCCGTGGGCGGCTGCAGGGCTCAGTGCAGGACGGGCAGGACAGCGGACACGAGCGTGCCTTCGCCGGCTTCGGAGGTGACGGTCAGCCGCCCGCCGGCTGCCTCCACGCGGTGGCGCATGCCCATCAGGCCGTGGGCCGAGGCATGGACCTTGCTGGTGTCGAAACCTGCGCCGTTGTCGCGGATCTGCACCGCGACGTGGGTAGGGTAGTTGTGCACGGCCACCAGTACCTTGGTGGCGTTGGCGTACTTGCCGATGTTGGTGAGCGATTCCTGCACCATGCGGTAGACGGTGAGTTGCGCGGATTCGGGCAGATCCACCGACTCGAGGTTCAGGTCCACCTCGATGCTGCTGCGCTGTTCGAACTCGCGCGCCAGGATCTCCAGCGACGCCGTCAGCCCCAGGTTGAAGAGCGACGAGGGCCGCAGGTCTTCGATGATGCGTCGCTTGAGCGCAATGCCGCTGTTGAGCGTCTCGGTCAGGTGCTTGAGCCGCTCCGCGATCTCGGGCGACTGCGCATCCACCTTGGATTTCAGCCGCGCGACATCGAGCTTGGCCGCCGTGAGCAGCGCGCCCAGCTCATCGTGCAGCTCCCGGGCCAGATGGCCGCGCTCGTCTTCGCGCACCTGCTGCAGATGGTTCGCCAATTCGGTCAACGACGCCGTGCGCTCGCGCACGACGATCTCCAGCCGGTCGCGCTCGCGCTGCAGGGCGTCCTGCTCGCGCTGCTGCGCGGTCTGCAATGCGCTGGCCTGCCGCAAGTACATGTAGAACGCCAGCAGCCCGATCACCACCACCGTGGCGATGCCGATGCGCGAGAGCGTGAGCGAGCGGAGGATTTCGTCGGTGTGGTGCGTGGACTGGTCCACGCTGCGCTGCACGAGCCGGCCCGAGAGCGTGCGGATGGCATCCATGTTCTCCTTGCCCACATCGGTGGACAGGACGAACTTCCATGCATCGTCGTTGTTCTGCCGGCGCAGCCGCAGGCTCAGGTCCAGCTCGGACATCTTCCGGGAGATCTGTCGGGACAGCTGGGTGAAATCTTCCTGGTCTTCGGGCGAAGAGAGGTAGATGCCGCGCAGCTCTGCCAGGTTGGTATCGATGGTGGCTGCGGCCTTCTGGTAGGGCTGCAGGTAGCGTTCGTCCCCGGTCAGCAGATAGCCCCGCAGGCCGGTTTCGGCATCGAGCATGTTCTGCATCATGCGGTTGAGCGCCGCACGCGTGGTGTAGGTGCTCGACAGTGCGTGCACCGCATCGTTGGAGCGTGCATAGCCCGCCTCGTTGATGCCAACCAGCGCAGAGGCTGCCAGCAGTGCCAACGGCAGGCTGACGGCCATCTTGCGAAAATTGGACCAGCGCATATGTATGTTTCTCCGAAAGACAAGCGGGTGAATTCTGGATAATGTCACCAGCCAGCCGCAACAGCGGAAGGCACGCTCCCGCAACGGTGGATGGGCCACCTGAACAACGATGGGCAGCCATGCTGCTCTTGAAAGAACTCTCAATGATCAAGATCGGCATTGTGGATGACCATGCGATTGTCCGCTCGGGATTGCGACAATTTCTGTCAGAACATGTAGACCTTCGCGTCGTCGGCGAAGCGTCCAATGGCCGCGAAGCCATCGACCTCGTGCGCACCCACGAGATCGACGTCCTGCTCATGGACCTGTCCATGCCGGGGCAGAGCGGACTCGACGCGCTGGCCATGCTCCGCGCCAAGGCTCCTGACATGGGCATCCTCATCCTGAGCGGCTATCCCGAAGAGCACTACGCCATCAACCTCATCCGCCAGGGTGCGAGCGGCTACCTCAACAAGGAGTGCGATCCGAAAGAGATCGTCGAAGCCATCCGCACCATCTCGCTGGGACGCCGCTACCTCACCCCCGCGGTGGCGGACCTGCTGGCACAGCAGCTCAATCGCAAGGATGACGCGCCCCCGCACGAGCAACTGTCCGAGCGGGAGTTCCAGGTCTTCCTGAAGCTCGCCAAAGGCGAGACCGCTGGCGACATCGCGAAGTCGCTGTCGCTCAGCGTGAAGACGGTGAGTACCTACCGCACGCGGCTCATGGAGAAGATGGCGCTGTCGTCCAACAGCGACCTCACGTACTACGCGCTGAAGAACAAGCTGATCGATTGATCCGTGCGCCGTCGGTGCATGCGGGGTTTCAGCCCTGCATGCATGTGTGGATTGGCGCTCAAGCAAAAGGCCCCGGATGGCAAACCATCCGGGGCCTTTTGCTTGATGTTCTGTTCAATGGCGACAAGGGCCTGGACAAGCAATGGGCGGTGCTGCCGCATTCGGGCACTTATCAACCGAGCCGGCCAAGATGCGCCCCGGCGTGCCGGGTATTGAAAATTGCTGAGTGAGAAGGCGCTGAGGAAAACGATTGCGCTCAAGCGTTGCCGGCGGGGTTGCGCAGTGCCCCGTGCTCGACGCAATATTCGACCAGCGCATCGATTTCATTGGATTTGTCGAAGACGGCGTCTACACCCAGTTGTGCGCAGCGCATGCGGACATCGGGAGTCGCGTAGTTGCTGAGGACCACCATCTTCTGGCGTGCCGCGCGGTCCCTGCAGGCGGCCAGGATGCCGAGGCCACTGCCTTGCCGGAGAAAGAGATCGACGATGGCCAGATCCCACTGCTCCGGGTGGCTGGCGAGCCATTCCTTGCCCTCGTCCTCGGTTTCAGCGACGCCCACGGCTTCGACCTCCGCCAACTCCTCCAGCGTGCCGATCAGGTTCTCCCGGATCGTGGCGTTGTCTTCAACGATATAAGTGCGCAGTTTCACTGTGGAGTCTGGTCCGGATCAGGGGCCAGATGGAGGGGTTGATCACGGCTCTACTTTATAGGGAGAGAGCCGGCATTCTGCCAGCAGCAGGGTGTTACCCCGGTAGGATTTCTCCTACCGCATGGGTCGCGCTATCGGCGCGCCCGGTCATTGTCCGCACACCGGACAGGCAGGATCGCGCTGCGCGCGCATGGACGTCCATTCCATCCGCAGGCCATCGAGCATGAGCAGGCGCCCGGCCAAGGTCGTCCCGGCGCCCATCAGCAGCTTCAGCGCCTCGGCCGCCTGCATCGCGCCGATGATGCCGACCATCGGCGAGAAGACCCCCATGGACGAGCACTGCACTTCCTCGAAGGCGGCATCGGGCGGAAAAAGGCAGGCATAGCAGGGGACTTCGGGTGCGCGAGGATCGATGACGGTGATCTGCCCATCGAAACGGATCGCCGCCCCTGCCACCAGTGGCACGCCGTGCCGCACGCAGGCGGCGTTCACTGCCTGCCGCGTGGCGTAGTTGTCGGTGCAGTCCAGAACGACATCGGCCTGCGGGACATGGGCATCCAGCCACTGCGCATCGGCGCGCGATGGCACGGCGTCCACGCGCACGCCAGGATTGAGGGCCGACAGGGCCTGCGCAGCCGATGCCACCTTGGCCTGCCCGACCCGCTCCGTGGTGTGGGCGATCTGGCGTTGCAGGTTGGTGAGATCCACCGTGTCCGCATCGACCAGGCTCAGATGCCCGACGCCTGCCGATGCCAGGAACAGCGCGGCAGGCGACCCCAGGCCGCCCGCGCCGATCACGATGGCGTGTGCGGCCAGCAGGCGTTCCTGTCCTTCGATGCCGATCTCGTCGAGCAGGATATGGCGGGAGTAGCGCAGAAGTTGGTCGTCGGTCATGGAATGGAAGTCTTCGAGGAACGCTGTACGGTGCGGGCAGGGGAGAGAGGGCCACCGTCCAGCCCTCGCAAAAAGCAAAGCCGGGCTCCCTTCGGAGGCCCGGCCTGTGCGGAGCAGCGCGGCGTGGCGCAGTCGGTCAGTTGTCCTTCTTCTCTTCCTTGCGCTCGGTCTGCGTCTTGCTGACGACCACCGTCTGGCCCTTGAGCTGGTTCAGTGCCTGGGTCAGCTGGAAGTCCTTCTCGGAGCCGAACTCGGGCATCTTGCGTTCGGCCCCCGGCTTCTTGGCTTCCTCTTCGAGGCGCTTGCGGGCTTCCTCGCGGGCCTTTTCCCGGACTTCGTCCTTCTTCTCTTCGCCCTGGCCGCTGGTCAGGTGCTTTTCGAGATCGGCTTCGCGCATGCGCAAGGCTGCGTAGAGGTCTCCCTCGGGGCTCTCGTCCACCATGACGTCGGGCACGATGCCCTTGGCCTGGATCGACTTGCCCGTGGGCGTGTAGTAGCGGGCCGTGGTGAGCTTGATGCCGGTGTCCGGGCCCAGGGGGCGCACGGTCTGCACGGATCCCTTGCCGAAGGTCTGGCTGCCCATCACGGTGGCGCGCTTGTGGTCCTGCAGTGCGCCGGCCACGATTTCGCTGGCCGACGCCGAGCCTTCGTTCACCAGCACGACCAGCGGCACATTCTTGAGCGCCGGGGGCAGGCGCTTGAGCGGATCGCCGCTGCCACGCCGCTGGTAGAACTCGGGCGAAGCCTTGTAGACCGCCTTGCTTTCCGCCAACTGGCCGTTGGTGGACACGACGGTGACGTTCTCGGGCAGGAAGGCCGCGGAGATGGCCACGGCAGCGTCCAGCAGGCCGCCCGGATCGTTGCGGAGGTCCAGCACCATGCCCTTCAACTGGGGATCCTGGCGATAGACCTCTTCGACCTTGCGCACGAAGTCGTCAACCGTGCGCTCCTGGAATTGCGAGAGCCGGATCCAGGCATAGCCGGGCTCGATCACCTTGCCCTTCACTGATTGGGTCTTGATCTCTTCGCGCGTGATCGTGACCGGGAAGGTGCGGCTTTCGTCCTTGCGGAAGATCGTCAGCGTGACCTGGGTGCTGGGCTCGCCACGCATCTTCTTCACGGCCTCGCTGAGGGCCAGGCCCTTGACGGCCGTGTCGTCGATCTTGGTGATCAGGTCGTTGGTCTTGAGGCCTGCACGGAAGGCGGGAGAGCCTTCGATGGGCGAGACGACCTTGATCAGGCCGTCTTCCTGGGTGATTTCGATGCCGACGCCCACGAAGCGGCCCGTGGTTCCTTCACGGAATTCCTTGAAGGACTTCTTGTCGAAATACTGCGAGTGCGGATCGAGGCTCGCCACCATGCCGGAGATGGCATCCGTGATGAGTTTCTTGTCGTCCACCGGCTCGACATAGTCGGTCTTGACGAGGCCGAAGACGGCGGAGAGCTGCTGGATTTCCTCGAGAGGAAGCGGAGCCATGGCTCCGCGAGCGACGGTTTGCAGAGAAACCGTGGTCAGGGCGCCGGCAATGACGCCGACCGACACCCATCCTGCGATTTTGAGTTTGTGGCCCATTCAAATACCTTTGCCGGTTCAAGGTCCAATATACACCCCGTTGGAAAGCACAGGTGCGGCGCAGTTCCGCACCTGTCGGGGCTTTTACGGGCTTTTTGCCGGCTTCTTCCGGCTTTTGCCCCGGAACGGGAGAATATTCAGGCCTTGCCTTGCGAGGCCACGGCGGCAGCGGCTTTCGCGGCGGCCTCGGCATCGCCCAGGTAGTAATGGCGCAGCGGCTTCAGGCTGGCATCCAGTTCGTACACCAGGGGAATGCCGTTGGGGATGTTGAGCCCCACGATGTCGCCGTCGGAGATGCCATCCAGGTACTTGACCAGCGCGCGGATCGAATTGCCGTGCGCCGCGATCACCACGCGCTGGCCCGATTGCACGGCCGGGGCGATGCGCTCGTTCCAGTAGGGAAGCACGCGGGCGACCGTGTCCTTCAGGCATTCGGTGAGAGGGATCTGCTCGGCCGGCAGTCCGGCATAGCGGATATCGCCGCGCTCGCTGCGCGGGTCGGCGGCTTCCAGGGCCGGCGGCGGAGTGTCGTAGCTGCGACGCCAGACCAGCACCTGCTCGTCACCGTACTGCTTGGCCATGTCGGCCTTGTTCAGCCCCTGCAGGGCGCCGTAGTGGCGTTCGTTGAGGCGCCAGCTGTGCTCGACCGGCAGCCATGTCCGGTCCATCTCGTCGAGCACGTGCCAGAGGGTGCGCGTGGCGCGCTTGAGCATGCTGGTGAACGCCAGGTCGAACTCGTACCCCTCGGCCTTGAGCAGCCGGCCGGCCGTTTTGGCCTGGTCGATCCCGGTCGGCGTCAGGTCCACGTCGGTCCAGCCGGTGAAGCGGTTTTCAAGGTTCCAGGTGGATTCGCCGTGGCGGATCAGGACGAGTTTGTGCATGTTGGCTCGGTAGAAGCTGTAGAAACGGGCGGGGCGAAACGCCGCATTCTAAAATTGCGGGGTTTGCTTTCCCCAAGGACTTCCGTGAATTTCTTCATCGACAACTGGTATCTCGTCCTCGCCGCGCTGGCTTCGGGCACCGCGCTGCTGCTGCCCGTCTTCCGCGATGCGACGGGCGGTTCGCTGACCGCTGCGCGCGCGGTACAAATGATCAACCGCGAAAAGGCCGTGGTGATCGACGTCTCCGAACCTGACGAGTTCGCCGCGGGGCATGTGGGCGGCGCGAAGAACGTGCCGCTGGGCCAGCTCGAGGAGCGGCTGCCCCAGGTGGTCAAGAACAAGGCGATTCCGCTCGTGCTCGTGTGCGCCAAGGGCAACCGCGCCCAGCGTGGCGTGGCGGTGGCCAAGAAGCTCGGCTATGACAATGCGCAGGCGCTCGCTGGCGGCCTCAAGGGCTGGAAGGACGCGAGCATGCCGGTTGAAAAGGCCTGAAGCGGCTTCACCTGCCACGCATATCCCACGAACCCGCACAGGAGGCCGCCCCATGCAACCCGTCAAGATGTACACGACCGCCGTCTGCCCGTACTGCATCCGTGCCAAGCAGATCCTCAAGGCCAAGGGCGTCGACCAGATCGAAGAGGTCCGTGTCGACCTTGATCCCGCGGCCCGTTCCCACATGATGGAGATCACCGGCCGCCGCACGGTGCCGCAGATCTTCATCGGCGATACCCACGTGGGTGGCCATGACGACCTGGTGGCGCTCGACGGTCGTGGCGGGCTCATGCCGCTGCTGGGCGCCTGAGACCGCATCCGGGGCGCTGCATAATGCGGCCCCAAGTGCCCGCTGCGGGACCGCGACGTCCCCTGGCGGGCTTTGTTTTATTTGCCGAAATCCCGTTTTCGAACCGAAAGACCGACGACCATGTCTGAAGAAAATCCCGTGTTCCAGATCCAGCGCGTGTATCTGAAGGACCTGTCCCTGGAGCAACCCAACTCCCCGCAGATCCTTCTGGAGCAGGAACAGCCCAACGTGGACATCCAGCTGGGCGTGGAAGCCGCCCCGGTCGCGGACGGCATCTTCGAAGTGGCCGTCACGGCCACCGTGCAGACCAAGATCAAGGACAAGACGGTGTTCCTGGTCGAGGCCAAGCAGGCCGGCATCTTCGAGATCCGCAACATTCCCGAAGACCAGATGGGCCCGATCATGGGCATCGCGTGCCCGCAGATCGTGTACCCCTACCTGCGCGGCAACGTGGCCGACCTGATCACGCGCGCCGGATTCCCGCCCGTGCACCTGGCAGAAATCAATTTCCAGGCCATGTACGAGCAGCAACAGGCGCAGATCGCCTCCGCCGCCCCGACGCCGGGCGTCACGCAGTAATCCCCCGGCTTTGCCGAGCGCGCCGCCCCGCGGCGCCGCCGGAGCAGGGTCGGCCGACGTACACCGAGCCCTGGCTCCGCGAGCGCAGACATCCATGAAGATCATCGTGTTTGGCGCGGGGGCCTGGGGCACCGCCATGGCGCTCAGCGCTGCCGCCCACCCTGCCGGGCATGGCGTGACCCTCTGGGCGCGCGACGGGCAGCAGACGGCCGCCATGCGCGCGGCCCGCGAGAACCCCCGCTATCTCCCCGGCATTCCCTTTCCGGAAACCGTCGCCCTGGCCAGTGGCGACGGCATGGCCGCGCTCGCGGCGGCGGCCGATCTGGCCATCGTCGCTACCCCCATGTCCGGACTGCGCAGCACGCTGGAGCGCCTGCGCGACGTCTCCGTGCCCGTGGCCTGGCTTTGCAAGGGGTTCGAAGCGGTGCCTGCGGGCGGTGCGCGCGATGGGGACGCGCCCTACGGCCTGATGGCCCACGAGGTCTGCGCCCGCGCGGCACCGCGGCTGCGCGCGGGCGTGCTCAGCGGCCCGAGCTTCGCGCAGGAGGCCGCCCAGGGCCGGCCCACCGCCCTCGTGGCGGCGAGCGCAGACGCAGGCGTGCGAGAACTGCTGGTGGAAGCCTTCCATGGGCCCGCGCTGCGCGTCTATGCCAACGAAGACATCGTGGGCGTGGAGGTCGGCGGCGCCGTCAAGAATGTGCTGGCCATCGCCACGGGGCTCTGCGACGGCCTCGATCTCGGGCTGAATGCGCGTGCCGCATTGATCACCCGGGGCCTTGCCGAGATGACCCGGTTGGGCCTGGCATTGGGTGCCCGGTCCGATACGTTCATGGGCCTTTCGGGTCTGGGCGATCTGGTGCTCACGTCCACCGGCGATCTGTCCCGCAACCGCCGCGTGGGCCTGGCGCTGGCGCAGGGCCTGACGCTGGAGCAGGCCGTCCAATCGCTGGGCCACGTGGCCGAGGGGGTCTACAGCGCCCGCACGGTGCTGCAGCGCGCCCGGCACGTGGGCGTGGACATGCCGATCGCCGAAGAGGTGGTGTCGCTGCTGGACGGACACACCACGCCGCGCGAGGCGGTGGCGCGGCTCATGGGCCGCAGCCCTGCGGCAGAAACCCTGCTGCCCGGCTGAAAAGCAGAAAAGGCCCGCGGCATGCGGGCCTTTTCTTTCCGGAGTGTCTTTGCCATCGCAACGGTACCCTGGTGGGCAAAGGCCGCGATGTGGCAGGCAGGGCCCGCTGCGCAGACCCGGGTGCTTACAGCACGCCGAAGAGCATGAGCAGCAGAACGAGGGACAGTGGGACGCCGAGGAGCCAAAGGATGATGGGCATGGTCTTTCTCCTGAAAGGTGGGTTGTCGATGCCTCCACGTTAAGACCGTGTCCCTGCGCGGATTGTGCGCATGCGGCACCTGCCCGCGTAGGCAATGGCCGCACTGGATCGCCGGACGCAGGGGCGCCGCCTGCCCGCGCGCGTACGCCGCTTCAGTCCTGGCTCCGGCGCGATCGGGCCCACTGTCGGGCCTGCGAGCGCCGCCAAGCCTCAGGCGGAGATGTCGGAGTGCCGCATCGCAGGCAGCGCAACAAGACGCGGCCGCGGTGCCCGCAGGGCGCTTTCAGCCGCTGTCAGAACTCGAGGTTGTCGATGAGCCGCGTGGAGCCGATGCGCGCGGCGCCGAGGGCCACGAGCGTGCCTGCCTGGTGGCCGTTGCCGTCGCTCGCTGCAACGGCAGGCTGCAGGTCGGCGCGGCGGCGCACCACGAGGTAGTCGGGCGCCCAGCCCTCGCGGCGCAGTGCGTCGGTGGCCGCGGCTTCCAGCGCCGGCCATTCGCCCACGGGGTGCGAGAGGGCCGCATCCGCCAGCCTGCGCAGTGCCTGCGAGAGCCCGGCGGCCTGCGCCCGCTCGGCGGGGCCGAGGTAGCCGTTGCGTGAACTCAGCGCGAGGCCATCGTCCGCGCGGCAGGTGTCGCCGGCCACCACGTCCACGGGCAGCGCGAACTGCTCGGCCATGCGCCGGATCACCATCCACTGCTGGTAGTCCTTCTTGCCGAACACGGCGGTGCCGCCGCCCGTGGTGCCGAACACGGCAGCGAAGAGTTTCATCACCACGGTGCACACGCCGGTGAAGAAGCCGGGGCGGAACTGCCCCTCCAGCAGGTCGGCCAGTGCGGGGTCGGGCTGCACCTTGAAGGTCTGCGGCTCCGGGTACAGGTCGGCCTCGCGGGGTGCGAAGAGGATGTCGCAGCCCGCGGATTCCAGTTGGGCACGGTCGGCGTCCCAGGTGCGGGGGTAGCTGTCGAAGTCTTCGTGGGGCAGGAACTGCAGGCGGTTCACGAAGATGCTGGCGACCGTCACATCGCCGAGCGGCACGGCCTGCCGGACGAGCGAGAGATGGCCGGCGTGGAGGTTGCCCATGGTGGGCACGAAGGCCGGGCGGCCACGGCCGGCCAAGGCGGTGCGCAGCTCGGCGATGGAATGGGCGATGTGCATGGAAGCGCAGGAGTTGGAAGGCGAAGGGATGGTCGTCGGAATGCCGGGCGGGCCGGCATCACCAGGCATGCACGGCATCGTCGGGGAAGCGTCCGGCCTTGACCGCCGCCACATAGGCTTCGATGGCGCCGCGCACGTTACCGGCTTCGGCCATGAAGTCGTGCACGAAGCGCGGCATGCGGCCGAGGTTCATGCCCAGCATGTCGTGCAGGACCAGCACCTGGCCCGCGGTGCCGCTGCCCGCGCCGATGCCGATGGTGTGGCAGCGCGGCAGGGCTTCGGTGAGTTCGCGTGCCAGGCCGGCCGGCACCATCTCCAGCACCAGCATGGAGGCGCCGGCATCCTGCAGTTCGCGCGCCTGCTGGCGCAGCAGGCGCGCGGCGTCTTCGTCCTTGCCCTGCACGCGGTAGCCACCGAGCGCGTGCACGGTCTGCGGCGTAAGGCCGAGGTGGGCGCACACCGGGATGCCGCGCTCCACGAGGAACTGCACGGTGGGCGCGGTCCAGCCGCCGCCTTCGAGCTTGACCATGTGCGCGCCGGCCTGCATCAGCACGCAGGCGCTGCGCAGGGCCTGCTCGGGGCTCTCGGCGTAGCTGCCGTAGGGCAGGTCGGCCACGAGCCAGGCGGTGCCCTGCACGCGGTTCAGGCCGCGCGCCACGCTGGCCGTGTGGTAGGCCATGGTGTCCAGCGACACGCCCACCGTGCTGGGCAGGCCCTGGCAGACCATGCCGAGCGAATCGCCCACCAGGATGCATTCCACGCCCGCCGCATCGGCCACGGCCGCGAAGGTGGCGTCGTAGGCGGTGAGCATGGCGATCTTCTCGCCGGCCTCGCGCATCTGCGCGAGCCGCGGCAGGCTCACGGGGCGGCGCTGGGGCAGGGGCGACGCGGGCGGCAGCGTGCCGTAGGGGGTGCCGGGGGCGGCAGCGGAAGCGGCGTTGGCGGTGGTCATTGGGCGTGTCGTGCGGAAGGCGTCCCGGAAAAAGTGCCGGGAGTCTATGCGATGCCGCTATGCTTGCCGCCCATGCAAAAAAGCGACCTTTCCCGAGACCTCTTCGCCGACCCCGGATTCGTGGACCGCCTGGCGCAGGCCGATGTGGCCCGCGCGCTGCAGGAGGACGTGGGCGAGGGCGATCTGACGGCCGGCCTGGTCGATGCCGGGCGCCGCGTCCGGGCCCGTGTGCTCGCGCGCGAATCCGCCGTCATCTGCGGCGGGCCGTGGGCGGAGGCCGCCATCCGCGCGCTGGACCCTGGCGCGCGCATCGAATGGCAGGTGGGCGAGGGCCAGCGCTGCGCGGCCGACGAGGTGGTGCTGGTGGTCGAAGGCAGCGCCCGCGCGCTGCTGAGCGCCGAGCGCACGGCCCTCAACTTCCTGCAACTGCTCTCCGCCGTGGCGACCAAGACGGCCACCTACGTCGAGGCCGTGCGCGGCACCGGCACGCGCATCGTCGATACGCGCAAGACCTTGCCGGGCCTGCGCCTCGCGCAGAAATACGCGGTGCGCGCGGGCGGTGGCACCAACCACCGCATCGGGCTGCACGACGCCGTGCTCATCAAGGAAAACCACATCGCCGCGGCCGGTGGCGTCACCGCCGTGCTGCAGTCCGCGCGTGCCGTGGCCGATCGCGCGGCCTTCGTGCAGATCGAGGTCGAGACGCTGGAGCAGCTGCAGGAGGCGCTCGCCGCCGGCGCGTCCATGCTGCTGCTGGACAACATGCCCCTGCCCATGCTGCAGGAAGCCGTGCGCATCGCTGCGGGCCGCGCGGTTCTGGAGATCTCCGGCGGCGTCACGCTGGACGGCCTGCGCGCGCTCGCCGAAACCGGCGTGGACCGCATTTCCATCGGCACGCTCACCAAGGACGTGCGGGCCGTGGACTTTTCCATGCGCATGCAGGACATCGCCTGACGGCGGGCCCCGCCGGCCGATGGCCCCACACCGCCCCGGGGCGGTATCGGCCGCGCGACAATCGCGCCCGGACCGGACCGACGCCCCACAACCCACGAGCGGCCCTGAGAGCCGCCTCCGACCCATCGCCATGACCGCCACCGCCATCAAGGACGTGGAATACGAGCAGCCCGAGGGCACCAGCCCCGGCGCCGCCTGTGCCACCCGCCATGCCTGGGCCCGCGTGCCCGCCGAACCCGCGCCGGCCGAGCGCGCCGCGCTGCTGGACCGCATCCGGCGCCTGCTGCGCGAGAAGAACGCCGTGATGGTGTCGCACTACTACGTGCACCCCGACCTGCAGGACCTGGCCGAGGAGACCGGCGGCATCGTGAGCGATTCGCTGGAGATGGCGCGCTTCGGCCGCGACCATGCCGCGCAGACGCTGGTCGTCTCCGGCGTGCGCTTCATGGGCGAGACAGCCAAGATTCTCTCGCCCGAGAAGACGGTGCTCATGCCCGACCTGGACGCCACCTGCTCCCTGGACCTGGGGTGCCCGGTGGACGCCTTCAGCGCCTTCTGCGACCAGCACCCGGACCGCACCGTGGTGGTGTATGCCAACACCAGCGCGGCCGTGAAGGCGCGCGCCGACTGGCTCGTCACGTCGAGCTGCGCGCTGGAGATCGTCTCGGCGCTCAAGGACGCGGGGCACCGGATCCTCTGGGCGCCCGACCGGCACCTGGGCGCCTACATCCAGCGCGAGACGGGCGCGGACATGCTGTTCTGGAACGGTGCGTGCATCGTGCACGACGAGTTCAAGGCCTTCGAACTGGAGGCGCTGATGCGCGACCACCCGCAGGCCAAGGTGCTGGTGCACCCCGAGAGCCCTGCCGAGGTGGTGGCGCTGGCCGATGCGGTGGGCTCCACCAGCGCGATCCTGAAGGCCGCCCGCGAGATGGATGCGCGCGAGTTCATCGTGGCCACCGACAACGGCATGCTGCACAAGCTGCGCACCCTCAACCCCGGCAAGGTGTTCCACGAGGCACCCACGGCCGGCAACAGCGCCACCTGCAAGAGCTGCGCGCACTGCCCCTGGATGGCGATGAACGGCCTGGCCGACGTGGCGCGGGTGCTGGAGACGGGCGCCAACGCCGTCCATGTGGACCCGGCGCTGATTCCGCGCGCGCGCCAGCCGATCGACCGCATGCTGGCGTTCACCGCCGCGCTCAAGGGCGGCCAGCCCGCGGGCGCCCTGGTGCCGCGCATCGGCGCGGCATGATGATTGCTATCTATTTAATAGCAATAAACGTAGATTTTCCGGCGACATGAAGCCATTTTTGCCATAAGAGCGATCATCCATGCCCGTTCTATCTCCTTCCTGGCTCTCCTGCCTGTCCGATGCCGCATTGCAGCGCATGAGCGGGTCTGCGGTCTTCGGCCGGGGGCGCACCTACGCGGTCAGCGGCGCCATCGAGACGTTGGAGGCATCGGCGCCGCGGCCGGGTGAGCAGGCGGCGCTGGCGGCCGTGGTGCATGGCACCCAGGCGTATCGCGTGCGTGTGTGGATCGATGCAGATGACGAACTCGATGGCGCCTGCAATTGCCCGCACGCCCAGGAAGGCAACTTCTGCAAGCACCTCGTGGCGCTGTCGCTGGCCTGGCGTGCCGAGCAGGGAGGCGAGGCCGCACCATCCGATCCGGAGGCGGCCCGCAAGGTGACCGCCGCAGCGAAGCGCGCGCACACGCAGGCCGAGCGCCGCGAAGCCCTGCACCGTTTCGTGGGGCAGCAGACGGCGCGGGATTTGGCGGAGCGCCTGTGGTCATGGGCGGAGCGCGACAGCGACCTGATGGCCGACCTGAAGGCTTGGGCGGCGGAGCAGCAGGCGGAGGACGACCCCAAGGCCCTGCGCGGCGCCATCACCGATCTGCTGAAGGTGCGCGGCGATGGCCTGGACTGGCGCGAATCCGTGGCCTATGCGCGCCGCGCCGCGCGTGTACCGGCGATGCTGCGGCCCTGGCTGGGCCGCGACCCGGACGCGCTGCGGGACCTGTGCGAGCACGCGCTACGCCGCCTGTACAAGGCGGCGGCCGATGCCGACGACTCCGATGGCGAGATCGGCGGCGTTATGGAGGACATGATGGCCCTGCTGGCCGCTGCGCTGCGCGCCGCGCCGCCTCCGGCGGCCTGGGCGGACCGGTGGTTTGCGTTGATGGACGAGGACCCTTGGGGCCTGTGGGACGAGTCCGCCATTCTCGATGCCGCCGGGCCCACCGTGTGCGCGCGCCATGCCGAGCGGGCGCGCCGGGATTGGGAGGAATGGCTGCGCAGTCATCCGCCCGCGGAGCCTTACACCGGCCGGGTGCGGCGCATGGTGGTCGATCGGGACACCCTCCGGCGCAGCGAACTGCGGCGCCGCCATCTCGAGGGCATCCGCCGGCAGGGCGACCCGCGCGCGTTGCGCGACGCTATGGTCGCGAGCCTCGACGAGGCCTGGGACTTCCTCGAACTCGTGGCCTTGTGCGAGGACCAGAACTGGCACCGGGAGGCCCTCCAGTGGGCGCAGGCCGGCGCTAGCCGGCATCCACGCGACCAGCGGCTGGAGGATGCCCTGCTGCGCTGCTACGAGCGCGACGGCTGGGACGAAGAGGCGCTGGCCATCCATCGGCGGCGCATGGAGCAGTACCCTTCGCCGATGGCATATGCGAAGGTCCTGGAGGCGGCGAAACGCGCGGGGTGCGACCCCGCTGCCTACCGAGCCGAACTGTTTGCCTGGGCAGAGAGCCGGGAGGCGCCGGGGACACCGGCGGTGCGCAAGGCCGCTTCCGGGTCGGGGAGCGTAGCGCCAGAGCGCATCGTCACCGTGCGTGTGCAGTGGCTGATCGCCGATGGCGACCTGGATGCCGCGCTGGCCCTGGCGCGGAAAACGGGGGCGCGCTGTGATCCGCAGGTGCTCGAAACGCTGGCGCAGCAATTGCCCGCAGGGCAGGATGCGCAGGCCGTGGAACTGCTGCAGCGTGTTTTCACGCATGCGATGGCTGTGGCGTCGTCCCCCTATGCCCGGCCCCTGGAACTGGTGCGGGCCATGGTGGCGCGCATGCCGCCCGATGTCCGATCGCGATGGCTTGCATCCCTGAGCGCCGAATACAAGCCCAAGCGCAATTTCGTTGCTGGCCTGCCCTGATATCCATTTTTGCGCGATCCGTTCTATCGTCCCATGGCGTCCCGCATCGACTTCTCCACCCCGCTGGACCCGGCCGCGCCGCGCCTGCGCCACGCCTTCGGCACGCCGCGCGAGGTGTGGGTGGCGCGGTCGCCGGACGAGGTGCGCGGCGTGCTGGAGGCCGTGCAGGCCGCCGCCGCCCGGGGCGATTGGTGCGTGGGCTACCTGCGCTACGAGGCGGCGGCCGCCTTCGACGCGGCCCTCATCACCCATGCGCCCGAGGGGCCGCTGGCCTGGTTCGCGGTGCATGGCGCGCCGCAGCCTGGCACGGAGGCGGCCGGAGCGGCGCAGGATCTGGCGCGCGTGGGAAACTGGACGGGCCTGGAGCGCGGGGCCTTCGATGCCGCCTTCGCCCGCATCCAGCAGGCCATCCGCGACGGCGAGCTGTACCAGGTCAACTTCACCGCGCCGCTGCGCGGGCGCTTCGAGGGCAGCCCGGCCGCGCTGTTCGATGCCCTGCGGCGCGCGCAGCCGGGCGGGTACGCGGCCCATATCGAAGCGGAGGGCGAGCAGGTGCTGTCGGTGTCGCCCGAGCTGTTCTTCGACTGGCGGTCGGCTGGCGCGCAGGGCGGCACCATTCTCGCGCGGCCCATGAAGGGCACGGCGCCGCGCGGTGCCACGCCCGAGGCCGACGCGGCCCATGCGGAGCACCTGCGCACGGCGCCCAAGGAGCGCGCCGAGAACGTGATGATCGTGGACCTGCTGCGCAACGACCTCTCGCGCATCGCCGAGCCGCACAGCGTGCGCGTGCCCACGCTCTTCCACACCCAGGCGCTGCCCACCGTGTGGCAGATGACCTCGGACGTCACCGCGCGCACGCGCCCCGGGCTGGGCCTGTGGGACGTGTTCGCGGCGCTGTTCCCGTGCGGCTCGGTCACCGGGGCGCCCAAGGTGCAGGCCATGCGCACCATCCGCAGCCTGGAGGCCGCGCCGCGCGGCATCTACTGCGGCGCCATCGGCGTGGTGCGGCCCGACGGGCCCCCGGGCGCGGGCGGAATCGCCGCCACCTTCAACGTGCCCATCCGCACCGTGGTGCTGCGCGGTGCGGACGCCACCTGCGGTATCGGCAGTGGCATCACCTCCGACGCGCAGGCGGCGGCCGAGTGGAGGGAATGGCGCCACAAGCGCGCCTTCGTGGAGCGTGCGAGCCAGCCGTTCGAGCTGCTGGAAACCCTGGCGCTGGAGGCAGGGCGCTTTCGCCACCGGGCCGACCACCTCGCGCGCATGGCTGCTTCGGCCGCGCACTTCGGCTTCTGCTGGGACGCGGCGCGCGTGCAGAACTGCCTGGACGCGCTGGCGCGCCAGCACCCCGAGGGACTCTGGCGCACGCGCCTGCTGCTGGACGCCGCGGGCGCGCCGCGCGCCGAGGCGTTCGCGTGCGCAGCGGTGCCCACCCCCGTGCGCCTGCGGCTGGCCGACCGCGCCTTCGAAGCCGCCCACGGCGAATTCGTGCGCCACAAGACCACGCGCCGGGCGCACTACGCGGCCTTCGCGCCCACGCAGCCCGGCGTGTTCGACACGGTGCTCTGGAACGAGGCCGGCGAGATCACCGAAGGCACCTTCGGCAACATCGCGGCGCTGCTGGACGGCCGCTGGGTTACGCCTCCGCTGGCCAGCGGCCTGTTGCCCGGCGTGGGCCGCGCGGTGGCGCTGCGCGAAGGGCGCATCGGCGAGGCCGTGCTGCGGGTGGAAGACCTGCCGCGCGTGCAGGGCTGGGCGTTCCTCAACAGCCTGCGGGGCTGGCTGCCGGCCACGCTGGACTGACGGCCCGGCCCGGCCCGGGAGCGCGCGTGCCATCGTGCTGCACGGCGCCGTGTGCCGCAGCGCCGCGGGAATCAAAGGCGCTTCAGAGCTTCTCTTTCACGTAGGAGCCGCGGTCCATGTCCACGATCTCCACGCTGAGCTGCACCGCCAGGCCTTCGGGCTTGGGCGTGTGCGCGCGCAGCACGGCACCCACGCGGCCGGCGAGGTCCTGTTTGGCTTCGGGCGAGCGGCCCGAGAGCAGGCGCAGCTGCGCATGCACGAAGGCGCGGCCTTCGGGCTGCGTGCCGATGGCGAAGCGGTCGGTGGTGATGTAGCGGCTCTTGAGGTCGGACTCGGCCAGGATCTCGGGGCTGGCGGTGAGCGAGGCGTTGACGGCTTCGAGGATCTGGGCTTCCGGGAAGGGGCGCAGGTTGTCGGTGTACTCGATGACGAGGTGGGGCATGGTGTCTCCGTGGGTGGGCGGATGGATGGGCGGAAGGAAAAAGGGGCGGCCCGGGCAGGCTGGCGTCAGCCGCGCGGCCGGGCCAGGTCGAGCACGCAGCCGTCGCCGACGGCTTCGCGCCACACGCGCACGCGGCTGGGCGGCGGGTCGAGGTCGGAGAGCGCATCGGCGATGAACACGCACAGGTTCTCGAGCGTGGCGGGGCCCAGGCCGGGCACCTCGTCCAGGAGGTGGTGGTCGAGCCGTTCGCGCAACTGCGTGCAGCGCGCGCGCAGGTGGCCCAGGTCGATCACCATGCCCGTGGCGGGATGGCGCGGGCCGGTGACGGAGATCTCGGCGTGGTAGGTGTGGCCGTGGATGCGGCGGCTGCCCTCGGCCTCGATCTCGCGCTGCAGCGTGTGCGCGGCATCGAAGAAGAAGCGTTGGTGGACGGTGAACAGCATGGTCGAAAGAAAGAAGGGTGCGGTCCGGCTCAGCGGATGCCCGTGAGTTTGTGGGTCTGCAGGCTCAGGCGCCAGGCGGGGCGCTCCAGGCAGGCGTCGATGCAGAGGGCCGTGTGCGCCGCCTGTTCGGGCCCGTCCATGGGCTGCAGGAAGCGGTGGGTGAAGCGCGTCTGCGATTCCAGCGCGGCGAGATCGAACCCGGGCTGGGGCCACACCAGCTTGAGCTCCTGCCCTTCGCGCTGCACCCAGGGCGCGCCGGCCTTGGGGCTGATGCAGAGCCAGTCGATGCCGGGCGGCGCGGCGAGCGTGCCGTTGCTCTCCACGGCGATGCGCAGGCCCCGCGCATGCAGCGCGTCGATGAGGGGCGCGTCGAGCTGCAGCAGCGGCTCGCCGCCCGTGACGACCACGAGGCGGTGGTCGGCATCGTGCGCGGGCCACTGGGCGGCGACCACGTCGGCCAGCGCATCGGCCGTGGCGTACTTGCCGCCCAGCGTGCCGTCGGTGCCCACGAAGTCGGTATCGCAGAAGCGGCAGACGGCGCTGCTGCGGTCTTCCTCGCGGCCGCTCCAGAGGTTGCAGCCCGCGAAGCGGCAGAACACGGCGGGCGTGCCGGCCTGGCCGCCTTCGCCCTGCAGGGTGTAGAAGATTTCCTTGACGCTGTAGGTCATGCAGTGGCCTCCTGCGCCAGGGCGCCGGTTTGCGAGTGCGCGAGTTCGGCCAGCGCGTCCAGGAGCCGTGCCACGTCCGCTTCGGTGTGCGCGGCCGAGAGCGCGATGCGCAGGCGCGCCGTGCCCTCGGGCACCGTGGGCGGGCGGATCGCCGGCACCCAGAGGCCGCGGGCGCGCAGGAATTCCATCGCGGCCAGTGCCTCGCCGTTGGCCCCGATGACGAGCGCCTGCACAGCCGTGCGCGAATCGCCCAGTTGCCAGCGCGTGCCGCGCAGCACCGGCGCGAGCCCGCCGCGCAACTGCGCGATGCGGGCCTGCAGGTGGGCGCGCAGGGCGTCGCCGCGTTCGATCAAGCCCAGGCTGGCCTGCAGCGAACGCGCCAGCAGCGCCGGTGCGGCGGTGGCGAAGATGTAGCTGCGCGTCTTCTGGAGCAGCCATTCGACGAGCACGTCGCTGCCCGCCACGAAGGCGCCGGCCGCGCCCGCGGCCTTGCCGAGCGTGGCCATGTAGAGCACGCGGGGCGAGGCGTGCGCGCCGGTGAGGCCCGCTTCGGCCAGGCTGCCCCGGCCCTGGGGGCCGAGCACGCCGAAGCCGTGCGCGTCGTCGAGCAGCAGCAGTGCGTCGTAGCGCTCGCACAGGGCATGCAGCGCGGCGATGTCGGCCACGTCGCCGTCCATGCTGAACACCGCATCGGTGATGACGAGCTTGGCGCGCGCCGGGCTGGCCGCGAGCTGGCTCTCCAGCTCCGCGAGGTCGGCGTGCGCATACCGGTGGATGGCGGCCCGCGAGAGGCGCGCGCCGTCGATCAGGCAGGCATGGTTGAGCGCGTCCGAGAAGATGGCATCGCCCGCGCCCACCAGGGCCGGAACGATGCCGATGTTGGTGGCGTAGCCCGCATAGAAGTAGAGCGCGCGCGGCAGCTGCACGAACCGCGCGAGGTCGGCTTCCAGCGCGGCATTGGCCGTGCTGTGGCCGCTCACGAGCGGCGAGCCGCCCGAGCCCACGCCGAACTCCTGCGCGCCCGCGCAGGCGGCCTCGGCGATGGCCGGATGGGCGGCCAGGCCGAGGTAGTCGTTGCTGCAGAAGGCCAGCATGGTCTGCCCGTCCACGTCCAGGTGCGCACCCTGCAGCGGGCGCACGGCGCGGCGGCGGCGGCGCAGGTGGGCGGCGTCGAGCGCCGCGATGCGGGCGGGCAGCTCGTCGAGCCAGGACGGTGCGGAAGCGGTGGAGGTCGTCATGCGGAAGAAAGGGTCCAGGAAGCGGGCAGCGCGAAGTGCGCGGCGCGCGGGTCGGGCACGCGCTGGTGCGGGATGTCCGCGAGCAGGGGGGCGCCCAGGCGCTGGCGCAGCCAGTCGATATTGTCCTCCGCGGCCTGCATGGCGGGGTCGATGCGGCTCGCGATCCAGCCCGCCAGGGGCAGCCCGCGTGCGTGGATGGCCTCGGCCGTGAGCGCCGCATGGCTGAGGCAGCCCAGCCGCAGCCCCACGACCAGCACCACCGGCAGGCCCAGTGCCTGGGCCAGGTCGGCGCCGGTCGCAGTGTCCGACAGCGGTACGTGGAAGCCGCCCGCGCCTTCGACCACCACGGCATCGGCCAGGCCGGCAAGCGCCCGGTAGGCGCGCACGATGTCGCCGGTGTCGATGGCCACGCCGGCGCGCCGCGCGGCGATATGGGGCGAGAGCGGGTCGGGCAGCAGCACGGGGTTGTCCAGCGCGGGCGGCACCCGCAGCGTGGAAGCCGCGCGCAGCGCGAGCACGTCTTCGTTGGCGGGCGCGCCGCCGGGGCCGATGGGTTCCGCGCCCGCGGCAATGGCCTTCATGCCCACCACGCGCGCATGGTGCCGCGCGAGCGCGTGCAGCAGGCCCGCGCTCGCGAGCGTCTTGCCCACGCCGGTGTCGGTGCCGGTGACGAAACAGCCGATCATGGGAGATGCCTCTCGGGGGAGCCTGCCGCGCCGGGCGTTTCCTCGGCGAGCGTGGCGTCCAGCGCCGCGAGCGCCTCGCGGCCCAGGTGCGCGATGGCATCGTCGTCCAGCACGTAGGGCGGCAGGGCGTAGAGCGTGCGGCCGATGGGGCGCAGCAGCAGGCCGCGCGCCATGGCGTGGCGGTGGTAGCGGCGCGCGAAGTCCGGGGCCGAGCCTTCCACGTCCCAGGCCCAGACCATGCCGAGGTGGCGCGCATGGCGCACGCGCGGGTGCGCCGCGAGGGGCGCGAAGGCCGCATGGAACAGCGGCGCGCGCTGCGCGTTGCGCGCGAGCGCATCGGTCTGCTCGAACAGATCCAGCGTGGCCAGCGCCGCACGGCAGGCCAGCGGGTTGCCGGTGTAGGAATGCGAATGCAGGAAGCCGCGCGCCACGTCGTCGTCGTAGAACGCCGCGTAGACCGCGTCGGTGGTGAGCACGGCCGACAGCGGCAGCGTGCCGCCCGTGAGCCCCTTCGAGAGGCAGATGAAATCGGGGCGGATGCCCGCCTGCTGGTGCGCGAACATCGTGCCGGTGCGGCCGAAGCCCGTGGCGATCTCGTCCACCACCAGGTGCACCCCGTAGCGGTCGCACAGTGCGCGGGCCTGCTGCAGGTAGCCCGCACCGTGCATCGCCATGCCGCTCGCGCACTGCACCAGCGGCTCCAGGATCAGCGCGGCCGTAGTGGCATGGTGTTGGTCGAGCCAGGCCTCCAGCACGCCGGCGGCGCGCCGTTCCACGGCGGCCGCGTCCTCGCCCGGCAGTGCGCAGCGCGCATCGGGGCTGGGCACGGTGGCGCCCAGGCGCACGAGCGGCGCATACGCCTCGCGGAAGAGGCCGATGTCGGTCACGGACAGGGCGCCCACGGTCTCGCCGTGGTAGCCCCCGGCCAGCCCGACGAATCGGCATTTCTCGGGCCGGCCCTGGTTGCGCCAGTAGTGGGCGCTCATCTTGAGCGCGATCTCCGTGGCGGCCGCGCCGTCGCTGCCGTAGAACGCATGGCCCAGGCCGGTGAGCGCCGCGAGCCGCTCCGACAGCTCCACCACCGGCGCATGCGTGAAGCCCGCGAGCATGACGTGGTCGAGCCGCGCGATCTGGTCGGTGAGCGCCGCGCGGATGTGCGGGTGGCCGTGGCCGAAGAGGTTCACCCACCAGGAGCTGATGCCGTCCAGGTAGCGGCGGCCGTCGGTGCCGTACAGCCAGGGGCCTTCGGCGCGGGCGATGGCCACCGGCGGATCGGCCTCGTGGCGTTTCATCTGCGTGCAGGGATGCCAGACGCTGGCGAGGCTGCGGGCGGCGAGGGTGTCGTCCATGGCTCGGGAGCGGTCAGGCCTGCTGCACGGGCACCTGCGAGCGCAGGGCCACCTGGCGGTTGGACTCGTCCACGAACACCAGGCGCGGCCGGTGCGCGGCCACGTCGGCCTCGGCCACCTGGGCGAAGGCCGCGATGATGAGCAGGTCGCCCACGCTCGCGCGGCGCGCGGCCGAGCCGTTCACCGAGACGATGCCGCTGCCGCGTTCGGCCCGGATGGCATAGGTGACGAAGCGCTCGCCGTTGTTGATGTTCCAGATGTGCACCTGCTCGTTCTCCACGATGCCCGCAGCATCGAGCAGGTCGTCGTCGATGGCGCAGGACCCCTCGTAGTGCAGCTCGCAGTGCGTGGCGCTGGCGCGGTGGATCTTGGATTTCAGCAGGGTGCGGAACATGGGAGATTGCGTCGTGAAACGATGAAGAGGGACTCGGCGGGGGCTCAGCGCACGGGTGGCACGAGCAGCGTGGGCGCCGCGGGGGCGGCCATCTCGGGCCAGTCGCGGCTGTAGTGCAGGCCGCGGCTCTCGCGCCGCTGCTGGGCCGAGCGCACGATCAGCTCGGCCACCTGCACGAGGTTGCGCAGCTCCAGCAGGTCGCGGCAGACATGGAAGTTGGCATAGAACTCGGCGATCTCCGCCTGCAGCAGCGCGATGCGGTGCGCGGCGCGCTCCAGCCGCTTGTCGGTGCGCACGATGCCCACGTAGTCCCACATGAAGCGGCGCAGCTCGTCCCAGTTGTGCGAGATGACCACGCGCTCGTCGGCGTCGGTCACGCGGCTGTCGTCCCAGGCGGGCAGGTCCGGCGCCGGCATTGCTGAGCCGGGCGCCGTGAGCACCGCATCGGCCGCCGCCCGCGCGAACACCATGCACTCGACCAGCGAATTGCTGGCCAGGCGGTTGGCGCCGTGCAGGCCGGTGCAGGCCGTCTCGCCGATGGCGTAGAGGCCGGCCAGGTCGGTGCGGCCCGCCAGGTCGGTCAGTACGCCGCCACAGGTGTAGTGGGCCGCCGGCACCACGGGGATCGGCTGGCGCGTGATGTCGATGCCCAGTTCCGCGCAGCGCGCGAGGATGGTCGGGAAATGCGCCTGCAGGAACTCCGGGCTCTGGTGCGAGATGTCCAGGTGCACGCAATCGAGCCCGTGGGTCTTCATCTCGAAGTCGATGGCGCGGGCCACCACGTCGCGCGGCGCGAGTTCGGCGCGGTCGTCGTGCATCGGCATGAAGCGCGTGCCGTCGGGCCGCAGCAGGCGCCCCCCCTCGCCGCGCACCGCCTCGCTGATGAGGAAGGACTTGGCCTGCGGGTGGTAGAGGCAGGTGGGATGGAACTGGATGAATTCCATGTTCTGCGCGCGGCAGCCCGCTCGCCAGGCGGCGGCGATGCCGTCGCCCGTGGCCGTGTCGGGGTTGCTGGTGTAGAGATACACCTTGCCCGCGCCGCCCGTCGCCAGCACGGTGTGCGGCGCGCGGAAGGTGTGCACGGTGTCGGTCGCCTCGTCGAAGGCGTAGAGGCCCAGGCAGCGCTGCGGGCCGGGCAGGCCCAGCTTGCGCGCGGTGATCAGGTCCACCAGGGTGTGCTGCTCCAGCAGCGTGATGCCGGGGGTGGCCCGCACGCGCTCCAGCAGCGTGCGCTGCACGGCCGCGCCCGTGGCGTCGGTGGCGTGCACGATGCGCCGCGCCCCGTGGCCGCCTTCGCGCGTGAGGTGCAGGCGGCCGGCCTCTTCTTCGGAGAACGGCACGCCCAGCGTCTGCAGCCAGCGGATCGCCTGCGGCGCGCCTTCGACGACGGCGCGCGTGGCGGCCAGGTCGCACAGGCCGGCGCCGGCCACGAGGGTGTCCTGCACATGGGCCTCGAACGTGTCGCCCTCGGCCAGCACCGCGGCGATCCCGCCCTGCGCCCAGCCGCTCGCGCCATCGGCGAGGCCGCGCTTGGTGAGCACCGCCACGCGGTGCGTGGGCGCGAGGTGCAGGGCGGCCGAAAGGCCCGCGAGGCCGCTGCCGATGATGAGGATGTCGAAATCGAAGGAGGCCATGCGTTTCGGTTCGGGAGTCGGAGGAATGCCGCGCCCGGGCGGCGGAGCGGCCCTACACGGGGGTGTAGGCCAGCCGCACGTAGATGGGGGCGAAGGCCTCGGCCTGGGTGATCTCGATCAGGGTTTCCTTGCCCAGTTCCAGCAGCGCGATGAAGGTCACCACGAGCACCGTGGATCCCTTGGCGGGGTCGAACAGTTCTTCGAACTCGACGAAGCGGCGGCCCTGCAGGGTCTTGAGCACGGCGCTCATGTATTCGCGCACGCTCAGTTCCTCGCGCGTGATGCGGTGGTGCTGCACCAGCTTCGCGCGCTTCATGATGTCGCGCCACGCCTCCTGCAGCTCGACCACGTGCACGTCGGGAAAGCGCTGCACGAGGCTCTGCTCGATGTGGACCTGCGCCCGCAGGAAGTCCCGGCCGTACTGCGGCGCCCGCCCCAGGCCCGCGGCGGCGAGCTTGATCTGCTCGTATTCGAGCAGGCGGCGCACCAGTTCGGCCCGCGGGTCCTCGGCTTCCTGGGCGCCTTCCTGCTTCTTGGGAGGCAGCAGCATGCGCGACTTGATCTCGATGAGCATGGCCGCCATGAGCAGGTACTCCGCCGCCAGCTCCAGGTTGCGGCTGCGGATCTCGTCCACGTAGCGCAGGTACTGCCGCGTCACGTCGAGCATGGGGATGTCGAGGATGTTGAAGTTCTGCTTGCGGATCAGGTAGAGCAGCAGGTCCAGCGGGCCTTCGAAGGCTTCGAGGAACACTTCCAGCGCGTCGGGCGGGATGTAGAGGTCCTGCGGCAGCGCGAAGAGCGGCTCGCCGTAGAGGCGGGCCACGGCATCGGACACCGGCCCGGCAGGCGCGGCATCCACTGCGGAATCACCGGCGGTCGGGGGGGCGTCCACGGCCTCGGTGCTCATGCGATGCTGTTATTTTGGTAGCAAGGTATGCAGATGTGACGCCGGCATACCGCCATTTCGATGCCCAGGCGTCAGCCCTGGGTCTGGTACACGTAGGGCTTCTGTGCCACGCGGCTGTCGTCGTATTCCTGCCAGATGTCGCGGTCGACCTGCTTGTCCCACAGGAGGGCGCGGCCGGCCACCTGCTGGGCGTCCAGCTCGGGCTTCTGGGACTTGAGCTGGCCAAGGAACTGGGTGGTGTCGGATTGGTAGTCGGG
Organism: Acidovorax sp. NCPPB 4044; assembly: GCF_028069655.1. NCBI lineage: Bacteria > Pseudomonadati > Pseudomonadota > Betaproteobacteria > Burkholderiales > Comamonadaceae > Acidovorax > Acidovorax sp. NCPPB 4044. Next base: position 3,556,872 of record NZ_JAMCOS010000001.1, on the reverse strand, counting down.
GCGGCGGAAGAAGGACATGGTCGTGGTGGGGCTCGGAAACAGTCTGAGATTTTACCGGCGCCGGGTCGCGCTACATTGCGGCTCCCGCGCGACGCGCGGCCCGGCCTTTTCTCCCACCCTGCGCCGAGTGCGCTTTTCCCGTTCTCCCGATGACCTCTCGCCTGCTCTCCGTCCTGCCCGTTTCCCTGCCGGATGCCCCCCGCAACGGCCCTTCCGCGCCCGACCGGCGGCGCCTGCTCGCCACGGCGGTGGGCACGGTCGCCGGGCTGTGGCTGCTCAATGCGTGCGATCCGCAGCGCATCCGTGAACTGGAAGAGGGCGTCTCCACCGAAGCGGACGTGCGCGCGCGCTTCGGCGAGCCCGAGCGCGTGTGGGACGAGCCCGGCGGCGCCCGCACGCTCGAATACAACCGCCAGCCCGAGGGGCACCAGAACTACATGATCACCATCGGCACCGATGGCCGCATGACCGCGCTGCGGCAGGTGCTCGCGCCCCACGTGTTCGAGAAGATCGTGCCCGGCATGCTCATGGAAGAGGTGCGCCGCCGGCTCGGCAAGCCGGCCAAGATGACCACCTTCGAGCGCCAGGGCGAAACCGTCTGGGACTGGCGCTGGAACGATGGGGGCACCCAGCCCATGGTGTTCAGCACCACCTTCGACCTGCGGGGCCGCGTGCTGCGCAGCGGCAGCGCCTTCGAGATGCGCGACGGGAAATAATCGCGGGCCCTTTCGGCCTGGCCCGCGGCTTGCATGCCGGCGGCCAGTGCCGCCACCCAACCTCCCGCCATGTCCGACTCACCGCCCGATCCCATTCCCGTTCCCGTCCCCTCGCTGCGGCACGGCCGCTACGAGGACGTGCAGGCGCTGGTCGCCGGCACGCTCTTCGTGGCCATGGCGCTGATGCTCTTCGGGCAGGCGGGGCTGCTCATCGGCAGCACGGCCGGCATCGCGTTCCTGCTGCACTACCTGACGGACGTCTCTTTCGGCAAATTGTTCTTCGCGGTCAACCTGCCGTTCTACTGGTTCGCGTGGACGCGCATGGGCCGCGAGTTCACCATCAAGACCTTCCTGAGCGTGGCCATGCTCTCCGGGCTCACGGAGATGTTTCCGCACGTGATGCACGTGGACTACCTGGATCCGCTGTTCGCCGCCGTCCTGGGCGGTCTGCTGCTCGGCACGGGCTGCCTGTTCCTGGCGCGCCACAAGTCCAGCCTGGGCGGCGCGACCATCGTGGCGCTGTACCTGCAGAACCGGCACGGCATCCGCGCGGGCAAGGTGCAGATGGCGATCGACTGCACGGTGCTGGCGCTGGCGCTCTTCGTGGTGCCGCCGGAGCGGGTGGCCTATTCGGTGCTGGCGGCGGTGGTGATGAGCCTGTTTCTCTGGGTCAGCCACCGTCCGGGGCGCTACGTCGGGGAATAGGCCACGGCGGGCGCCGCGGGCGCCCCGGCAGGGGCGGCAGGCCGGATGGATTCGCGGATCTGGATGCCGCTGGTGTCGCCGCTGCCGCCGGTCACCGCATCGGCCGCCATGCCCACCCCCTTGCCCACGATCCTGACCGTGCCGATGGCCGCGTCCGCCGCCAGGCCGACGGCGCTCGCGGTGACGCCCACGGCCGTGCTGGCCACCGTCACCACGGTGCAGCCCGCGAGCCAGGGCAGGACCACCGCGAGGGCGGCGGCGGCCGGCAGGGTGCGCCGATGGGAGGTTCTGGGCATGGCCGGGGCCCTCAGCGCACGCGCATGCCGGGCGTGGCGCCCGGCCAGGGGTTCAGCACGTGGATGCCGGGGTGGGCCTTCTCGTCACCGTGGCTCGCGGCCAGCACCATGCCCTCGGAGACGCCGAACTTCATCTTGCGCGGCGCGAGGTTGGCCACCATCACGGTGAGCTTGCCTACCAAGTCCTCGGGCCGGTAGGCGCTCGCGATGCCGGAGAACACGTTGCGCGTGCGGCCCTCGCCCACGTCGAGCGTGAGGCGCAGCAGCTTGGTCGATCCTTCCACGGCCTCGCACTGGACGATGAGGGCGATGCGCAGGTCGATCTTCGCGAAATCGTCGATGGTGATGGTGGGCGCGATCTCCTCGCCGCCGGGTGCTATTGTTTCTGTAGCAATCTTTTCAGGTTCCGCGGCGGCATGGGGCTCGAACAATGCTTCAAGCTGCTTGGCGTCCACGCGCTGCATGAGGTGCTGGTAGGTGCCGATGGCATGGCCCTCGCCGAGCAGCGCCGGCGCATCCGGGAAGGCGAGCGGCGCGACGTTCAGGAACGCCTCCACCTGCGCGGCGAGCGCCGGCAGCACGGGCTTGAGGTAGAGCGTGAGCAGGCGGAAGGCCTCGATGCAGGTGGTGCAGGCGGCCTGCAGGGCCGCCTCCTGGCCTTCCTGCTTGGCGAGCTCCCAGGGCTTGCGTGCGTCCACGTACTCGTTCACGCGGTCCGCCAGCAGCATGGTCTCGCGCACGGCACGCGCCGTATCGCGCTTGTCGTAGGCTTCGGCGATGGTGCCGGCCTGCGCGCGCAGCACTGCCAGCAGCGCGGCGCCTTCGGCGTCCGCCGTGCCCAGGCGGCCTCCGAAGCGCTTGGTCAGGAAGCCCGCGGCGCGGCTCGCGATGTTCACGAACTTGCCGATCAGGTCGCTGTTGACCCGCGCCATGAAGTCCTCTGCGTTGAAGTCGATGTCCTCGTTGCGCCCGTTGAGCTTGGCCGCGAGGTAGTAGCGCAGCCATTCGGCGTTCATGCCCAGGCCCAGGTACTTGAGCGGGTCGAGGCCGGTGCCGCGGCTCTTGCTCATCTTCTCGCCGTTGTTCACGGTGAGGAAGCCGTGCACGAAGACGGCGTCGGGCGTCTTGCGGCCGCTGAACTTCAGCATCGCGGGCCAGAACAGCGTGTGGAAGGTCACGATGTCCTTGCCGATGAAGTGGACCTGCTCCAGCTGCGGGTCGGCGATGTAGGCGTCGTAGCTCTCGCCGCGCTTTTCGAGCAGGTTCTTGAGCGAGGCGAGGTAGCCCACGGGCGCATCGAGCCACACGTAGAAGTACTTGCCCGGCGCGTCGGGGATCTCGATGCCGAAATACGGCGCGTCGCGGCTGATGTCCCAGTCGCCCAGGCCCTCGCTGGTGGTGCCGTCGGGGTTGGTGCGCACCGAGAACCATTCCTTGACCTTGTTGGCCACCTCGGGCTGCAGGCGGCCGTCCTGCGTCCATTCCTGCAGGAAGGCCACGCAGCGCGGGTCGGAGAGCCGGAAGAAGAAATGGTCGGAGCTTTTCAGCACCGGCTTGGCGCCCGAGAGCGCCGAATAGGGCTCGACGAGGTCGGTGGGCGCGTACACGGCGCCGCAGTTCTCGCAGTTGTCGCCGTACTGGTCCTTGGCGTGGCAGCGCGGGCACTCGCCCTTGATGAAGCGGTCGGGCAGGAACATGTTCTTCTCGGGGTCGAAGAACTGCTCGATGGTGCGCGTCTCGATGAGGCCCGCGGCCTTCAGGTCGCGGTAGATCTCGCGGGCGAGCGCGTGGTTCTCGGGGGCGTCGGTGCTGTGCCAGTTGTCGAAGCGGATGTGGAAGCCCTCGAGGTAGGGCTTGCGGCCGGCCGCGATGTCGGCCACGAACTGCTGCGGCGTCTTGCCGGCCTTCTCGGCCGCGATCATGATCGGCGCGCCGTGCGTGTCGTCCGCGCCGACGAAGTTCACCGCGGCGCCCTGCATGCGCTGGAACCGGACCCAGATGTCGGCCTGGATGTATTCCATGATGTGGCCGATGTGGAAGTTGCCGTTGGCGTAGGGCAGGGCGGTGGTGACGAAGATCTTGCGTGCGGACATCGGGGTGCGTCTTTCGGTGCGGCGGTGCGCCCGCGCGCGGTGTGCGGGCGGAGCCGGCGATTTTAGGGCGAGGCGGGCGGTGCCGCGCTACTGCGTGGGAGCGCGCAGCGCGTGCCCCGCGTCGCGCCAGCCGAAGAAGCGGCAGATCTCCCCGCGGCGCGCGAGCGCATCGGCGCGGCCCAGCGCCATCAGCTCGCGCGTGTAGCCGGGCTCGAAGAGCAGGTAGCTCGCCAGCGCCGCGCCGCGCACGTCCCGCGCGTTGGTGGTGACGCCCAGCGCGCCCAGCAGCGTGCGCACCGGCGCGGGCAGGTCGGCCACGTGCCGGGCGGCCAGCGCGTCCAGGCGCTGCGAGGGCGCGATCACCAGCAGCTCCAGCGGGCGCAGCGGACTGTTCGCGCGGGCCTCCGGCGGGATCAGGGCCAGCGTCTGGTTGATGCGCTGGGCACGCTCCACGTCCACCGCCAGGGCGTCCAGGAAGATGTTGGACAGCGCGTGCCCGGCCACCTGGGCCAGCGAGGGGTAGGCGGGCGCAGGCTCGGCCGCGGCGTCGCCGGCGGGCTCGTGCATGCGGCCCGCGCCGATCACCAGCACCCGCTCGGCCCCCAGGTGGATGGCCGGCGCGATCGGTGCGGACTGGCGCATGGAGCCGTCGCCGAAGAATTCGGTGCGCCCGCCGATTTCCAGCGCGGTGGCCGGGAAGACGAAGGGAATGGCGGACGAGGCCAGCAGGTGCGGGTGCGTGATGCGTCCGCGCGACGCCCGGCGCTGCTGCCGCGCCCAGGGCTGCAGGGCCTCGGCCGCCTCGAAGAAGGTGATGTGCTCGCCCGAGCTGTAGCTGGAGGCCGTCACGGCCAGCGCCTGCAGATGGCCGTCGCGGATCAGGCGCGGCAGGCGCGAGAGCGGCACCAGCCGCGCCAGCAGTTCGGACAGCGGCGCATTGTCGAGCAGCGACCGCGGGCGCATGCGCCGCCAGCGCGCCACCGCCCAGCCGAGCGAGAGCAGGGTCAGCCAGCGCGCGCCGCTGCGCATCACGCTCAGCGAATCGGCGCGGTAGACCTGCGGCGCGTGGAAGTCGCGCCACACGTGGGCGATGCGGCGCACGGCGCGGTCGAAGTGGTCGGCGCCGCAGGCCAGGGCCGCCGCGTTGATGGCGCCGGCCGAGGTACCGGTGATGATCGGGAAGGGGTTGGGATCGCGCCCTGCCCCGCAGGCCTTGCGCAGGTCGGAGATGGCCTCCAGCACACCGACCTGGTAGGCGGCGCGGGCGCCGCCGCCCGTGAGCACGAGCCCGGCCGCGCGCTGGGGGTGGTGCGGACGCGGGGCGGCCATGGTTCAGCGGCGGGCCGCCGTCGCGGCAGGGGCCTTGAGCAGCAGGGTGGCCAGGGCCGGGCCGTCCATGATGGCCAGGGCATGGTCGCGTGCGAAATCGCGGGCTGCATCGCTCACCGCGCCTTGCGGCGCGAGGTACACGCCGGAGGCCACGTCCTGCGCGCGCATCGCGGCCTGCAGGTCGCGCAGCGGCTCCACGCCATGCGCGCCGGCCTTCCACCGGCGCGCGCTCACCAAGGCGGTGCGGCCTTCGCGCTCGATGCGGAAGTCCGCCGGCCCGCCCGGCAGCCGGTGCACGGTATGGCCCTCGGCCTGCCAGGCGCTTTCGAGCCGGTCGGCCAGGGCCCGCCAGGGCAGGGTGCCGGCTTCGTCCAGCGCGGCCTGCATGCGTGTGGCGCTCGGGGCCCGCAGCTGCCGCCACGCGGCCACGCAGCCCACGCCGAAGATCGGCAGCACGCCCACGGCGGCATAGGGCGCCACGTGCGAGGGCAGCAGCGCACCGCAAGCCAGCGCGATCGCTCCCGCTGCCAGAAAGCTCACCCACCAGGGCGAGCGCAGCAGCACGGCGAAAAGCGAATTGGGGGCCATCTTCAATTTCACGGGGAACAGTCCTTCGGGCGGTAGGGGAATGGGTGGGCGCGCTGCCGCGGGCCGATGCCGCGGCGCGCTCGCGCGCGGCTCTGCCGCGGCATTGTCCTGCGGTCGGCGGGGGCGCGGATCAGGGAATAGACTACCCGCCCCCAAGGAGATTTACCGATATGGCAGTGACTGAACAGGCGCTCCTCGCGGCGCTCGCGAGCGTACGCGATCCGCACTCGGGCAAGGATTTCGTTGCCCTGCGCGCGGTGCGCGGTGTGCGCATCGATGGCGGCAGCGTGGCATTCGGCGTGGAACTGGGCTACCCGGCCCGCAGCCTGGAAGCCGCGCTGGCCCGCGAGCTGGAGGCCGCCGCGCGCACGGTGCCCGGCGTGGAGAGCGTCTCGGTGCAGGTCACCACGCAGGTCACCGCGCACGCGGTGCAGCGCGGCGTGCAACTTTTGCCGCAAGTGAAGAACATCATCGCCGTCGCTTCGGGCAAGGGCGGCGTGGGCAAGAGCACCACGGCCGCCAACCTGGCGCTGGCCCTGGCGGCCGAGGGCGCGCGCGTCGGCGTGCTGGATGCCGACATCTACGGCCCCAGCCAGCCGATGATGCTGGGCATCGAAGGCCGGCCCGAGAGCACCGACGGCAAGACCATGGAGCCGATGCGCAACCACGGCGTGCAGGTGATGTCGATCGGCTTTCTCGTCGATCCCGACCAGGCCATGATCTGGCGCGGCCCCATGGCCACGCAGGCGCTGGAGCAACTGCTGCGCCAGACGAACTGGCAGGACCTGGACTACCTGATCGTGGACATGCCCCCGGGCACGGGCGACATCCAGCTCACGCTGTCCCAGCGCGTTCCGATCACCGGCGCCGTCATCGTGACCACGCCGCAGGACATCGCGCTGCTCGATGCACGCAAGGGCATCAGGATGTTCGAGAAGGTGGGCGTGCCCATCCTGGGCATCGTGGAGAACATGGCGGCCCACGTGTGCAGCCAGTGCGGCCACGTGGAGCACATCTTCGGCGAGGGCGGCGGGCGCCGCATGGCGGCCGAATATGGCATGGAATACCTGGGCGCGTTGCCGCTGGACCTGCAGATCCGCCTGCAGGCCGACAGCGGCACCCCCACCGTCGTGGCCGATCCCGGCAGCGAAGTGGCCGGCATCTACCGCCAGGTGGCGCGCGAGGTGGCGGTCCGGGTGGCGCAGCAGGCCCGGGACTTCTCCTCCAAATTCCCCACCATTTCGGTCAGCAAGGACACCTGACGCCGCCCGCGGGGGGCCGGCCCGCCACGCTGCGCCCCGTGTGTTGGAAAAACCAATCACATTGCTCGATCACATGTATTGACGTGTATCAACTGCTGCGCTGACACTGCGCCATCCATTCCATTCGGTGGGATGGGCGTGCGGCCGAAGACAGCAACCAATACAGCGAGGAGTGGGCATGGCGGGAACACAACCAGGGTTTCTGGACAAAGAACGGATCATTGCAGGACCAGGCTTCAACCGGTGGCTCGTGCCCCCGGCGGCGCTGGCCATCCACCTGTGCATCGGAATGGCCTACGGCTTTTCCGTCTTCTGGCTGCCGCTGTCGCAGGCGCTGTCCAAGGCCGGCACGGGACAGGCCTGTCCCAAGGACATGGGTTTCTTCGCCGAACTGTTCGCCAGCGGCTGCGACTGGCGCGTGGCCACCCTGGGCTGGATGTACACGCTTTTCTTCGTCTTCCTGGGCTGCTCCGCGGCCATCTGGGGCGGCTGGCTGGAGCGTTCGGGCCCGCGCAAGGCCGGCGTGGTCTCGGCGGTGTGCTGGTGCGGCGGCATGCTGCTGTCGGCCCTGGGCATCTACCTGCACCAGTTCTGGCTCATGATCCTCGGCTCCGGAGTCATCGGCGGCATCGGGCTCGGGTTGGGCTACATCTCGCCCGTATCCACACTGATCAAATGGTTCCCGGACCGCCGGGGCATGGCGACGGGCATGGCCATCATGGGCTTTGGCGGCGGCGCGATGATCGGCTCGCCCCTCGCGGTGGACCTCATGAAGACCTTTGCCACCCCGACCGACGTCGGCGTGATGCAGACCTTCGTGGTGATGGCACTGATCTACTTCGTCTTCATGATGGCGGGTGCGCTGGGCTACCGCGTGCCGCCCACCGGCTGGAAGCCCGAGGGCTGGACGCCGCCTCCCCCCAGCGCCAACGCGATGATCACGCAGCGCCATGTGCACGTGAAGCGCGTCTGGGGCATTCCGCAGTTCTGGCTGGTCTGGGTCGTGCTCTGCATGAACGTGAGCGCCGGCATCGGCGTGATCGGCATGGCGTCGCCCATGCTGCAGGAAGTCTTCGGGGGCGGGCTCATCAACGTGCCCGCCAAGTTCGGTGACCTCAATCGCGAGCAGCTCGCCGCGATCGCCGTGGTGGCCGGCGGCTTCACGGCACTGCTGTCGCTCTTCAACATCGGCGGCCGCTTCTTCTGGGCCAGCCTCTCCGACAAGCTCGGCCGCAAGATGACCTATGTGGTGTTCTTCGTGCTGGGCGGCCTGCTCTACGCCAGCATCCCCAGCTCGGCCAGCGCCGGCAGCAAGCTGCTGTTCGTGGGCGCGTTCTGCATCATCCTCTCGATGTACGGCGGCGGTTTCGCCACGGTTCCGGCTTACCTGGCCGACCTCTTCGGCACGCAGTTCGTGGGCGCCATCCACGGCCGCCTGCTCACGGCCTGGGCCACGGCCGGCATCCTGGGGCCGGTGGTGGTGAACTACATGCGCGAGTACCAGCTGGGCCTCGGCATCCCGCGCGAGCAGGTCTACAACCAGACCATGTACATCCTCGTGGGCATGCTGGTCATCGGCCTCATCGCCAACCTGCTCGTGCGCCCGCTGGCCGACAAATGGTTCATGAGCGACGAGGAGCTGGCGCACGAGAAGAAGCTGGCCCACGAGAAGGCCGCCGCGGCCGAGGTCGGCGCGGGCTCGGGCGGCGGCGGGACGACCCATCCGGCATTGGTGGCATTCGCCTGGGCGGCCGTGGGCATCCCGCTGGCCTGGGGTATCTACAAGACCCTGGTGAGCGCGGCCAAGTTCTTCCATTGAGCGGGAGGGCGCGGCCATGTTGCCCGGCTCCCTGACCCGCCGCATCGGCGCGGCGGCCCGGCGGTTCGCCGCCGAGCATTCCGGCACCTTCAGCCTCGAAGCGGCCGCCGGCGGCCAGCCCCCGCTGCTGCGTTGCGGCGGGCAGGTGCTGAACGGCGATTTCGCCCCCATCGACCGGTTCACGGAGCAGACCGGCGTGCGGGCCACCGTGTTCGCACGGCAGGGCGAGGACTTCGTGCGCATCGCCACCTCGGTGCGCAAGCAGGACGGCGAGCGCGCCATCGGCACGATGCTCGACCGTTCTCACCCGGCCTACCGGACCCTGCTGGCGGGAAGGTCCTATGCGGGCTACGCCACGGTCTTCGGCCGGCAGAACATGACGCGCTACGACCCCGTGCGCGATGCGGCGGGCCAGGTCGTGGGCGTGCTGTACGTGGGGCTCGACGTGAGCGGCATCCCCGCCCTGGGGGCGGCCGCGCGCCTGGCGCTGTCGGTGGTGGCGGCCCAGTACGCCGTGGGCGCGCTGGCGTGGCTGCTGCTGCCGCCCCTGCAGCCTGCCTGGCTCGCGGTATCGGTCGCCTTGCCCCTGATCGTGGCGGCGCTGGTGTACGCGCTGGCGCAGCGGGGCATCACCGGTCCCGTCGCAGAGGGCTGCGCGGCGGCGCAGCGCATCGCCGCAGGCGACCTGACCACGCAGATGCACGTCTCCCGCCGCGACGAGGTGGGCCAGATGCTGCAGGCGATCAACGGCATCGGCGTCGGCCTCACAGGGCTGGTCTCGCAGGTGCGCGAGGGCGCCGAAGGGCTGCGCGTGGCCACCCGGGAGATCGCGGAAGGCAACGGCGACCTGGCGAACCGTACCGAGCAGCAGGCCGGCGAGGTGAACGCGGCCGCGTCGGCGCTGGAGCAGCTCACCGCCACCGTGTCGCAGAACGCCGGGCATGCGCAGCAGGTCAACGGCCTCATGGCGACCGTGTCCCGCACCTCCGCGCAGAGCAGCGAGGCGGTGGACCGCGTGGTGGCCACGATGACCGAGATGCGGGACGATGCCCACCGCATCCGCGACATCATCGGCATCATCGACAGCATTGCCTTCCAGACCAACATCCTCGCGCTGAACGCGGCGGTGGAGGCGGCCCGCGCGGGCGAGCAGGGCAGGGGCTTCGCGGTCGTGGCGTCCGAGGTGCGGGCGCTGGCCCAGCGGTCCTCGGGCGCGGCGCGCGAGATCCGCACGCTGATCTCGGCCTCGGTCGACCGCGCCGACGCGGGCGGCGGTCTGGTCGATGCGGCCCGCGTGTCCATGCAGGGCATTGCAGGGTCGATCTCCGAGGTCACGCGGCTCATCGAGGGCATCGCCACGGCGAGCGGCCAGCAGAGCAGCGGCATCGAAGGGATCCACCACAGCGTGGAGCGCATCGAGCAGATGACCCAGCAGAATGCCGCGCTCGTCGAGGAAGCCGCGGCCGCGGCGCTGCGCATGCGTGAGCAGGCGGCGGGGCTGGCCGATGCCACGGCGAAGTTCAAGACGGCGGGCTGACCGTTCCAGGTGCCACGACCGACCTGCCGACCGGACATTTCCCCCATGCGCACCCCCGTCCCGCCAGCCCCACATAACCCCCCGCCCGCCAGGGGCGGCGCAACGGCGTAGCCTTCCGGCCCCGTACGCCCTGGCGTCCCCCCACAAAGCTTCCGTCTGAGGAGACCACGATGAGCGAGCAGAAAATCGAGTTCTACAACGGCCCGGCCGGTGGCTGGGGGGCGCTGCGCTCCGTCGGCAAGACGCTCCGGCAGCAGGACATCCCGATCAAGGGCGCCAAGACGCTGCTGTCGGCCAACCAGCCCGACGGGTTCGACTGTCCGGGCTGCGCCTGGCCCGACCGCAACCACGCCTCCACGTTCGAGTTCTGCGAGAACGGCGCCAAGGCCGTGGCGGCCGAGGCCACCGCGCGGCGTGCCGGGCCCGAGCTGTTCGCGCGCCACACCGTGGCCGAGCTGGCCGAGCAGAGCGATTTCTGGCTGGAAGACCAGGGGCGCCTCACGCACCCCATGGTCTACGACGCGGCCAGCGACCACTACGTGCCCATCGCCTGGGACGATGCGTTCGGGATCATCGCTCGCCACCTCCAGGCGCTGCCCGACCCGAACCAGGCCATCTTCTACACCTCGGGCCGAGCCAGCAACGAGGCCGCGTTCCTCTACCAGCTCTTCGTGCGGGAGTACGGCACGAACAACTTTCCCGACTGCTCCAACATGTGCCACGAGCCCAGCGGCAGCGCCATGCGCCCGCAGATCGGCGTGGGCAAGGGCACGGTGACGCTGCAGGATTTCGAGGAAGCCGACGCCATCTTCATCTTCGGCCAGAACCCCGGCACCAACCACCCGCGCATGCTGGGCGAGCTGCGCGCCGCCCACAAGCGCGGCGCACAGATCGTGAGCTTCAATCCGCTGCGCGAGCGGGGGCTGGAGCGTTTTGCCGATCCGCAGAGCAAGATGGAGATGGCCACCCTCGGGTCCACGCCCATCAGCACGCACTACTTCCAGCTGCGGGTGGGGGGCGACCTGGCGGCGGTCAAGGGAATGATGAAGCACCTCGTGGAGATCGAGGACCGCGAGGGCGGCGTGTTCGACCACGATTTCATCCAGGAACACACCACGGGCGTCGATGCGCTGCTGGCCGACGTCCGCGCCGAATCGTGGGGCCTGATCGAGCAGGAGTCGGGGCTCTCGCAAGCGCAGATCCGCGCCGCGGCCGAGGTCTACCGGCAGGCCCGGCGCGTGATCGCCTGCTGGGGCATGGGCATCACCCAGCACATGCACTCGGTGGCCACCATCCAGATGATCGTCAACTGGCTCATGCTGCGCGGCAACATCGGCCGCCCCGGCGCGGGCCCGTGCCCGGTGCGCGGCCACAGCAACGTGCAGGGCGACCGCACCATGGGCATCTGGGAGAAGCCTCCCGCCGCGCTGCTCGACCGGCTGCAGGAAGTCTTCGGCTTCGAGCCGCCGCGCGAGCCCGGGGTCGATACGGTGGAAGCGATCCGCGCCATGCTGGACGGCAGGGGCCGCGTGTTCTTCGCCCTGGGCGGCAACTTCGCGGCCGCCACGCCCGACACCTACGAGACGTGGAAGGCGCTCACGCGCTGCGACCTCACGGTGCACGTGACCACCAAGCTCAACCGCAGCCACATCGTGCATGGCCGCGAGGCGCTGATCCTGCCGTGCCTGGGCCGCACCGAGATCGACATGCAGGCCACGGGCCCGCAGGGCGTGACGGTGGAGGATTCCATGAGCATGGTGCACATCTCGGCGGGCATCAACCCGCCCGCCTCGGAGCACCTGCTGTCCGAGCCCGCCATCGTCGCGCGGCTCGCGGCGGCCACGCTGGGCGAGCGCACCCGCACCCCCTGGCTCTGGCTGATCGAGGACTACGCGCGCATCCGCGACAAGATCGAGCAGGTGTTCGTGGACTTCAAGGATTTCAACCGGCGCGTGGCCGTGCCCGGGGGCTTCCGCCTGCGCAACACGGCCAGCGAGCGCGTGTGGAACACCGCCACGCGCAAGGCCGGCTTCGTGCCGCATCCCGTGCCGCAGGACACCCCGGTGCACCAGGCGCGGGCCCGCACGCGCGACACGGTGGTCTTCACGCTGCTCACCACGCGGTCGCACGACCAGTACAACACCACCATCTACGGGCACGACGACCGCTACCGCGGCGTGTACGGCCAGCGCCGGGTGGTGTTCATCCACCCCGAGGACATCCGGGCGCTGGGCCTGAAGGATGGCGACTGGGTGGACATCCGCACCGTGTGGAGCGACGGCCAGGAGCGCCGTGCCGACCGCTTCAAGCTGGTGGGCTACGACATTCCGCGCGGCAACCTCGCGGCCTACTACCCCGAGACGAACCCGCTGGTCCCGCTCTCGTCCGTGGCGCTGAATGCAGGCACCCCCACGTCCAAGTCGATCCCCGTGGTGCTCCTGCCCAGTGCGAGCACTGACGCCGCCGCTGCCGGGCAGCCGGCCGCCGCCGCGGCGACGGCGGCAGCCGAGGCCTGACACGGGCGTGGCGGGCGCAACCGATGGCCTCACGGCCGCACTGCTGTCGGCGCTGGCCGAACTGGACGGGCCGCAGGGCGTCTCGCTGCCCCGGCTCGCCAAGCGCCTGGGGCTCTCGGGCAGCGTGGTGCTGCGGCGCCTTCATTTGCTCAGCGATGCCCGGTTGGGGGGCACGCCAGGCCCTGGCTGGGTGCAGGTGGCGCAGGACGGCGAGCGCTGGATGGCCCGGCTGACGGAGCCCGGCCGCGCCCAGGCCGGCACGGGGACGGATACCGACAACGGCGCCGGTGCCGGCCCGCAGGGAGGCGCCGAGGCCGCGTCTCTGAAATCCGCAGCGGGCGTGCCGGCGCAGTCCGGCACCGAGCCCGCCGGCGACGAACCTGCCGCGCTGCCCGGCCCCGTGGTTGCGCGCGCGGTGCAGCGGCATGCGGCCGCCGGCCTCGTGCCGGGTGCGAGTGTGGATGCGGGGGCCTCGCCGTTGCCGGCGCCTGCCTGGCAGGACGATGCAGTGGCTGCCGAAGTGCCCGTGGCCCTGGTCTTCAACGGCCTCTCGCACGCGGTGATGATGGCCACGCCGTCCGATCTGGAGGAGTTCGCCCTGGGTTTTGCGCTCAGCGAAGGCCTGATCGACACCCCGGCCGACTGCCGCGGCATCGAAGTGTTCTCCCGCGACGGCGCGGAGGCCGGCGTGGGCGCGGCCTGCGAAGTGCACCTGGACATCGCGCCGCGCTGCTTCGCACGCCTCAAGGAACGGCGCCGCGCGCTCGCGGGCCGCACGGGCTGCGGACTGTGCGGCATCGACAGCCTGCAGGCGCTGGACCTGGTGCCCGAGCGGGTCGCGCAGCGCCCCTGGGTGGCGGCGCTGCCGGCCGCTGCCGTGCTGCGCGCGGTGGCCGCCATGCCGCCGCTGCAGGTGCTCAACGCAGCGGCGGGCGCACTGCATGCGGCGGCCTGGGCCACGCCGGACGGCGAACTCACCGACCTGCTCGAAGACGTGGGCCGCCACAACGCACTCGACAAGCTCATCGGCCGCCTGGCCGCACAGGGCCGGTCGGGCGAGGAAGGCTTTGTCGTGATGTCGAGCCGGGCCAGCTATGAGCTGGTCCGCAAATGCGCGCGCAGGGACATCCCCCTGCTGGCCACCGTGTCCGCGCCGACCTCGTTGGCCGTGGACCTGGCCGGGCAGGCCGGGATGGTGCTCTGGGGCCTGTGCCGGCCTCCGCGCGCCGTGCGCTACGCCGGCTGACACCGCCGGCGGTACCGCCCCCCGCGGCCGGCTCCGCCACGAGCGCCGCGCCCAAAGCCTGTGGTCCGGGGAGGGGTGGGCATGCCGTTTGCCGGCCATCGATCGTGGTCGGCGCCCGGCGAGCGATCGCAGTCCATTCCGCAACGCATTCTTCAGGAGATCGACATCCATGGCATCCGCACCGTTCCCGCCAGCCTCGGCTGCTTCGTCCGCGCCCGCACCCTCCGGTGAATCTCCCGCGGGCGGACAGCCCGGCCGGGATCCCCTGTCCTTCGGGGCTTCGGTCGCCGGTGAAGAGGATCCCGGCGCCTCCTTCGACAACGACGGCACCGGAGCGCCGCGGCCCGCGGCATCCGCCCCGCCGGCCGGGCCGCGCAGCGGCATTGAGCCCCGCGAAGCCCGCCCGCCGCTGGCGCCCGGCGACGAAGCGGCCCCCGGTACGCCCGGCACGGGCGAAGACCTGTGCCCTGCCTGTGGCGGCAGCGGCCGCCGCGAGGGCGCGCCGTGTGCCGAGTGCGCCGGCACCGGGCGCGTCACGGTCGGCATCGGCGGCGCCTGAATCGCGCGGCGCCGCGGTTTCCGGGCGCCCTGCGGCCGGGTGCCCCGCGGCGGTGGAGGGGCGGGCCATTTGCGCTAAGGTGCCGCCCATGATGCCGTCCTTCTTCCTGCTGGGCTGGCGCACGCTCTGGCGCGATCTGCGCGCCGGGGGCCTGCGCCTCCTTGTCGTCGCCGTGGCGCTGGCCGTGGCAGCGCTCACCTCCGTGGGCTTTTTTGCCGACCGGCTGCAGGGCGGCCTGGAGCGCGACGCGCTGCAACTGCTGGGGGGCGACGTGGTCATCGCCAGCGACCTGCCCACCCCCGCAGCCTTCACCGACAAGGCCCGGGCGCTCGGATTGCGCGGCGTGACCACGCTGGGCTTTCCCACCATGGGCCGCGCCAGCGATGCGCAGGGCGGCGCCAGCCGCCTGGTCGCGCTCAAGAGCGTCGAGGCCGGCTACCCCCTGCGCGGCAGCCTGCAGACCGCCGACGGCTCCGGTGCCCCCGCCGGGCCCACGCGCGACGTGCCCGCGCGGGGCGAGGTGTGGGTGGACCCCGCACTGCTCGAAGCCCTGGGCCTGAAGGTCGGCGACCCGCTGCTGCTGGGCGACGCGCAACTGCGCATCGCGCGCACCATCGCCATCGAGCCCGACCGGGGCGCCGGCTTCATGAGCTTCGCGCCGCGCGCCATGGTCAACACGCAGGACCTGCCCGCCACCGGCCTCGTGCAGCCTGCCAGCCGCCTCACCTACCGCTTCGCCGTCGCGGGCGACTCACCCGCTGCCGTCCAGGAATTCACCGCCTGGGCCCACCGCGCACTGCAGGACCCCGCCGTGCACGGCGTGCGCGTGGAATCGCTCGACAGCGGCCGCCCGGAGATGCGCCAGACGCTCGACCGCGCCCAGAAATTCCTGAGCCTCGTGGCCCTGCTGGCCGCGCTGCTCTCCGCCGTGGCCGTCGCCCTGGCCGCGCGCGGCTTCGCCAACGACCACCTCGACGCCGCGGCCCTGCTGCGCGTGCTCGGCCAGAGCCAGCGCGGCATCGCCGGCGGCTACGTGGTGGAGTTCACGCTCGTGGGCCTGTTCGCCAGTGCCGTGGGCGTGGCGCTGGGCTACGCGGTGCACCACGTCTTCGTGCTGCTGCTCGCGGGCCTCGTCGAAGCCACGCTGCCCGCGCCCAGCCTCTGGCCCGTGGCCTTCGGCTTCGGCATGGGCCTCACGCTGATGTTCGCCTTCGGCCTGCCGCCCGTGCTGCAACTGGCCCGCGTGCCGCCGCTGCGGGTCATCCGCCGCGACCTGGGCGGCCTCAAGCCGGCCTCCCTGGCGGTTCTGGGCGTAGGCATCGCGGGCTTTGCGGCCCTGCTGCTGGCCGTCAGCAGCGACCGCAAGCTCGGCCTCATCGCCGTGGGCGGCTTTGCCGGCGCGGTGGCGCTCTTCGCGCTGCTGAGCTGGCTGGCCGTGAAGGTGCTGCGCGCCAGCGTCAACGAGGCCACCGCGCCGCGCTGGCTGGTGCTGGCCACGCGGCAGATCTCCGCGCGGCCCATCTACGCGGTGGTGCAGGTCAGCAGCCTGGCCGTGGGTCTGCTGGCGCTGGTGCTGCTGGTGCTGCTGCGCACCGACCTCATCGACAGCTGGCAGCGCGCCACGCCGGCCGATGCGCCCAACCGCTTCGTCATCAACGTCATGCCCGACCAGGCGGACGCCTTCCAGGCCACGCTGCGCGACGCGGGGGTGCAGCGCTACGACTGGTTCCCCATGATCCGCGGCCGGCTCGTGGCCATCAACGGCCGCGAAGTGGGCCCGCAGGACTACACCGACGACCGCGCCCGCCGCCTCGTCGATCGCGAATTCAACCTCTCCAACGCCGCCCGGGCGCCCGAGCACAACACCCTCGTGGCCGGCCGCTGGACCGAAGGCGCGGCCGGCGAGATCAGCGTGGAGGACGGCATCGCCGAAACCCTGGGCCTGAAGCTCGGCGACACGCTGCGCTTCGACATCGGCGGTATCCCGAGCGAGGCGCGCGTCACCAGCCTGCGCAAGGTGGACTGGAGCTCGCTGCGCGCCAACTTCTTCGTCATGTACACCACGGCGCAGATGCCGCCCGAGTTGCCCGTTACCTACCTGGCCGCCTACCGCGCGCCCGGTGCGCCCGGCTTCGACAACGCCCTCGTGCGCGCCTTCCCCAACATCACCAACGTGGACATGGGCGCCACCCTGGCCCAGGTGCAGCGCGTGCTGGGGCAGGTCATCCGCGCGGTGGAATTCCTCTTCGGCTTCACCCTGGCGGCCGGTCTCGTCGTGCTCTTCGCGGCCGTCACCGCCACGCGCGAGGAGCGCGCCCGGGAATTCGCCATCATGCGCGCCGTGGGCGCCCGCGCCAGCCTGCTGCGGCAGGTGCAGCGCGCCGAACTGGCCGGCATCGGCCTGCTGGCCGGCTTTCTCGCCAGCACCGTGGCCGTGGCCGTGGGCTGGGCCCTGGCGCGCTATGTGTTCGACTTCCAGTGGACGGCCACCCCCTGGGTGCCGCTGGCCGGCGCGCTCGCGGGCGCCGTGCTGGCGCTGGCCGCCGGCTGGTGGGGCCTGCGCGAAGTGCTGCGCCGCCCCGTGGTGGAAACCCTGCGCCGCGCCGCGGAGTGAGCCGGGCGCCTGCGCCGGGCGTCCGCCTTGCGCCCCATCGTTATGGCGGGTCCCTGGTGCCATGCCGCGCCACGGCGACCTGCCACTCGCCTGTGGCGTGAAAACCCCGCGGGCTGCATGGGTGGTGTGTGCGGCCCTGCGCATGCCCCACGCTACGCCCACCCCCGATCGACTGACCAGATCCTCCCATGACCTCTGCCGACCCTTCTTCGTCCCCCGCCGCCGCGCCGGCCACCCAGGCCACTCCCTTCGAGTGGATCGGCGGCGAGCCCGCCGTACGCACCCTCGTGGACCGCTTCTACGACCTCATGGACCTGGAGCCTGCCTACCGCGAACTGCGCGCCGCCCACGGCACCACCCTGGCCGATGCGCGCGACAAGCTCTTCTGGTTCCTCTGCGGCTGGCTGGGTGGCCCGGACCACTACATCGAACGCTTCGGCCACCCCCGCCTGCGCATGCGGCACATGCCGTTCTCCATCGGCATCAAGGAGCGCGACCAGTGGGTGGCGTGCATGGACCAGGCCATGGGCGAAAGCGGTGTCCCTGAAGCCCTGCGGGCGCGGCTGCGGGAGAGTTTCATGGGGACGGCGGATTGGATGCGGAACCGGGGCGGGTGAGGTGCGGCCCGCGTGAATGCTTCCGTTCAGAGTTGTTTCTATGCGGCTTCCGATTCGATGAAATAGATCCGCAGATCGGGCCGACGCCTCCATTGGCAAAAGAATGATGTTCAGGAGGTGAGAAAATCCGGTATGAGCAAGAACGGCAGATGGAGCATTTCAGAATCAAGATGCTTTGAAAATGGCGTGTTATTTCAAAGACTCTCCATAGTCCATGAAACCCTCCATGGTGATTGCCAGGCACCAAGAGCCATCTTCCGCAAGGAAATAATGGTGTTGAGGAGCGTTAATTATTAATATCTTAAATATTTCCCAAAAAATTCTGTTGGATATGGTTAATCCGAAATTTAGTGAGGAATCATTGATGTAGCATACCTTTGAAGTTCGATCTAAAACGAATTGAAAATTTCTTTTTTGAAGCTCATGTTCTGCGATCTTTAGTTTTTCTGTTGTCTCGATGGTTTTGTTTTCTGGGTTGTAGTTGTGCAGCCAGTGATCTTGGGTTCTATTCCAGTCTATCTTTGAACCTGAGAATTGAAATTTGCTGCTGAGGGTTTTTATTATTTTCCTCTGATTGTGTTCGATGACTAAATGCTTGATACCTGTATAAGGAGCGAGTTCT
The DNA here is from genome assembly GCF_028069655.1 of Acidovorax sp. NCPPB 4044. Taxonomy (NCBI): domain Bacteria; kingdom Pseudomonadati; phylum Pseudomonadota; class Betaproteobacteria; order Burkholderiales; family Comamonadaceae; genus Acidovorax; species Acidovorax sp. NCPPB 4044. The sequence continues at coordinate 3,538,353 of NZ_JAMCOS010000001.1, read as the reverse complement.
TTTAGTATTTCTTCTTCGATATCCATCTGCCTCTCCGTAGTTTGTTGAATGAAGGGTGGTGGTTTGCCGGCCCAAGAGGGGCGATGCGCTGCGCGGGGCGGTGGCGTCGAAGGCTTGTTCTCGCGGGCGAGAACAAGAGTGCTCATGCGCCTGATCGCGGCGCCGGACGTGACGGCCACAGGGGTTGAAAAGAATCGCGCTCATGTCGCCAAAAACATTGAAAAGTCCGCTATTAAAGATATAGCAAATGGTTTCAATGGCGAGGATCTGGATCGTCCGGCTGTTGTTGCATGCGTGTACTACGCTGGGTCTCATTTAGTTTTGAGTTCGACCGGAGTGGCGGGCTCGAAGGTCCAGCTGTCGGCCACTGGGGTGACCGCTCCGCGTCCCCCGCTGAAAATGCACGTGCCCATGCTCGGGTCGGGGTGTCAGAGCCAGGGGGGGAGACAACTGAGTTTCGAGGGAAAAGTGCCTCATGCCGCCGGATACATTGGAAAGTTTGCTATGAAAAATGTAGCGAACGGGCGGATTGAGGGCCCTGCGGAATCTCGGGCCTGCCGTGCGGGCAACTGTTGCACCCTGGATTGATACTGTCCCGGATAGGATTAGTGATTTTGGATTGTGTTCTTTATTATGTATTTATATTCCAATTCCGAAACTGTCGGGCCCCATCCTTTTCCCCGAGGAAGTTTGTTGAAAACTTCTTTATCTACGGTGTTGGCCTCTAAAAAGCCAGTCCAATTTATTAGTAAATCTAGAAACGATAAAGACTCACTATGATCGCTCGTGTAAAGGGCGCAAAGTCCAATCTCTGTCGATGCGTCAACTATTTTGCTGGGTATATTGTTTAGCTGCTTGTCAATATCTTTGAAATCTTCGGGCGTCGGATCACCTCTTCCGTTTATGGGCAGAGTTGCTCCGATGTTTTCCCACTCCAGCAAGTTATCTTTAATAAGAACAGATACTTGATGAAGCACCAATGCTTGGATCTCATTCGTGAGTTTGCTGTGTTTTTCAAAATAGTGATGAACTATCAAACCACCTAGCGCTTGCATGGAACGTTTAGTCAACGTTTTTAAATAATCGTCATTCAATAACATACTTCACTCCGAATGCTTTCAGCAGTTCGCTGCATACATCGCAAGGGCATTTGGGTTTGCCATGCCTTCCGCTTGTGCTCCCCTTGCCTCTGACATCTACCACTGTAATCACAGCCCCTTCGAGGCTACGGCCTTTATTCTTGGCTCTGGCTATTGCGTTGACTTCAGCACATTCACCCCCGTATGCGTTTGAAGGTATATCTTTCAACGTGTTAGATACGTCACTATTTGATTGACCACCCTGATTCCTTCCAGCAGTAATTGTTCCGTCTTTGTGGCGGATAACTGCAACGGTATTGGGTCTTGAGGACGCCGGCAGGTTCTGGGCTCTGTTGGCAAGACTGCCTGCGGTGGCAGCTAGACCCAAAGTATCGATCCATGTCGAGGGATTGGAGGAGTAGCTGAAAAGATTTTCACCGCCGAGTAACCCAATCGGATCTTCACTGACAAACCTTCCAATTCCCGGGTCGTAATACCGGAACCGGTTGTAATGCAACCCGGTTTCCTCATCGAACTGCTGCCCCTGGAAGCGGAAGGGCTGTTCGATGAGCGGCGGCGCGGCGCGATACGCCGTCTTGCCGTTGGCTGCATGCCAATCCTCCCCGGGTCCGTGTCCTCTGCGCCGTGGTCCTGCGATGCCATCGGTGCCCGTGGCCGCTCTCGGCACGGCCCGGAGCGTGGCCTCGCCCCAGACCTTGTAATCCACCGCCCAGGCGATGTTCCCCTGCGCATCGGTCAACTCCAGCGGGGCGCCGATCTGGTCGCAGTGGTACCAGTAGGTGTGGCGATCCTCCTGCGTGCCCTGGAGGGTGGCGAGCGGCACGAAGCTGCTCGGCTCGTAGACGAAGAGCGCCTCGCGCCCGCCGCGCTGGCTGTGCACCATCAGGTCGCCGTCCCAGAGGTAGTGCGTGGCGCCGAAGCGGTCGGACTTGGCCACGCGCCGCCCGAGGGCGTCGTAGGCGTAGCGCGTGGATTGGGTCACGCCGTGGCGGCTGGTGGTCGATTCGACCAGCTGGTGGTCGGCGTTCCAGCGCAACTCGATGACCTCGTGGGTGCCCGCTTTCCGGTTGCCGCGCGTGCGCTTCGTCACGTTGCCATGCACGTCGTACTCGAAGTGCAGGTCCTGGTAGAAGCGCAGGCGGTTGTCGCCCACGACCCCCAGGCCGGTGCGCTCGGTGCGGCCGTCCTGGGCGTGCTGGCGTTCGATCTGCGATGCGGAGCCGTCCAGCAGGTTGCCGGCCGGATCGAAGGCGAAGAGTTCCCTGGCGAGGTGGCTGCCCTGGGCGGGCAGCGCGGCAAGAATGCGGCCGGTGGGGTCGTAGCGGAAGTCCTGGCGGCCGCGCAGGGTGTCGGCGCGGGCGACGAGCTGGCCGGTGGCGTCGTAGGCGTAGGCGCGCTCCAGCACCGGTTGCGCAGCGATATTGCCGCTGGCCCGATGACCGGCGCGGTGGTGCATCAGCCGGCCCGCAGGGTCGTACTCGTAGCGGCTGGAAACGGCCCCCTGGCTGCGCTCCGTCTCGCGGTGCAGCGCATCACGCTCCATATCGGCGATGACCTGATGGGCCATCGGTGCCTGACCCGCCACTTCGGGGTGCGCGATGTTGATCTGGTGCAGGTGGCCAGAGCCGTAGAAGAGCCAGTGCAGCGTGCGCCCGTCGGGCAGGCCGGTGCGGATGCGGTTGCCCAGCGGGTCGTAGCCGTGGGCGAGGGTGCGCACCAGATCGTTGGACGGTGAAGGATGGCCCGGGCGGCTGCGCACGGTGCCGGCCCCTTGGCCGATCAGCGTCTGCGTCTCGGCCAGCAGTTGCCCCACGGGGTCATAGGCGAAGGCGAGGTGCGCGGCGCCGTTGTTCGCCTGAGTGAGGCGGCCCAGGGCGTCGTAGCGGTAGGTGGATTCCTCCAAGGCCTCGTGCCCGTGCGAGCGCTTGGCGAGCAGCCGGCCCAGGGCGTCGCGCTCGAAGCGCGTGACCTTGCCCGGGCCGGCCTCGCAGCCGCCGGCCTCCACCGCGTAGGTGAGTTCGCCCGCGGCGTTGTAGACGTAGCGCTGCCAGCGGCCGTCGAAGCCGATCTCGTCGGTGAGCTGGTCGCGCAGGTCGTAGCGGAAGGTGGTCTGGGCGCGGTTCTCGTTGGTGAGGGCGATGAGGCGGCCGGCGCGGTCGTAGTGGTAGGCGAGGGTGCGGCCGGCCGCATCCTGGCGGGTGAGGGGTCGGCCGGCGCCGTCGTAGGTGTAGCGGGTGGTGTGGCCCAGCGGGTCGGTGTAGGCGAGCAGTTGGGCCTCGCCGTTCCAGGCGTACCGGTGGACGGCGGAGGTGCCGCCCCCGGCCCCGGTGCCCGTGCCGGGCTCGGTGACGCGCACGAGGCGGGCGGCGCCGTCGTATTCGTAGCGGGTGGTCTGCCCGAGCGCATCGGTGCGCTCCAGGAGCTGGCCCAGGGCGCCGTAGGCGAAGCGCGTGGTGCGGCCCGAGCAGTCGGTGGCGGCCACGAGGTTGCCGGCCTCGTCCCAGGCCAGGCGCCGGGTGCCGCCGCGGGCATCGGTGGTCTCCACGGGGCGGCCGGCCAGGTCGTAGGTGTAGCGGGTGGCCTGCCCGAGCGGATCGGTGGACTGCACGAGGTGTCCGCGCGCGTCGTACTCGCGGCGCCACTCGTGGCCCAGGGCATCGCGCAGCACGGTGACGAGGTCGAGGGGGTTGTAGGCGAGGGAGGTGCTCTGGCCCAGGGCATCGACGATCTGCACGATGTTGCCGCGCGCGTCGTGGCGCAGGCTGGTGCGCCGGCCCAGGGGATCGATGCGCCCGCGCGGGGTGCCGGTGGCGTCGAAGGGCGTGTCCTCGCGCGTGGCCTCGGGGGTGCCCTCGGCGACGACGGTGGAGACGATGTTGAAGCGCGCATCCCAGTGGTAGGCGGTGACGCGGCCCAGGGCATCGGTGTGGCGGGTGATGCGCTCGTGGGGGAAGTAGGCGAAGCGGTCGTCGTCCTGGCCGGGGATGGGGGTGTCGGCGCACCACGAGCGCAGCACGCGGCCCTGGGCGCCTTCGGTGTCGTACTGGGCGAAATAGCGGTGGCCGCTGGCCTTGCGGTAGCCCACGAGCACGCCCGAGCGCCAGGCGTACTGGCGGTAGGGGGTGCCTCCATGGTGCGTGCCCAAACCGAATGAACTAAGGCGGCAGATGGAACAGGCAGTGAAGTGCAAGAGAAATCGCCTTCATGCCGCCGGAAACATTAGAAAGTTCGCTATAAAAAATGTAGCGATCAGAATGGAGTATCTTCATCCCCTGATTTTATTTTATCTAATTGCAATATCCTGGTTTCTAATAATTTTAGTGTGTTGGCCCCATTTGTTGCGCGGCGCAAATAGCTAGGTTTCTTCACAAGTTTTGGAGTTATGAGATTGAAAAGCTTTCTCATATGCGAGATAGTTGCCTTTAGGACTGAAATTTGGGCTGGATTTTCATCTTGCTTGCTATATTCAAAAACATTGTTCCCATGCTCGACTATCATATCCCATGATAATGCCCAATGTGAGTTGTCATCTTCCTCGTTATGGATAGATTCTCGATTGGCAAGTGAGCGAATTATAGAGAGGGTTTCTTCTGCTATTTCTATTTGTGACCGAGCGGGTGGGGTGGTCGCTTTGCTGGTTTCAAATATTTCTGTGATTTTTTTGTCGAGTTGAGGCCACCAAGTCTCAAATGAGGTGTCAAGCTGCGTTTCTGATAGCGAATAAGATTCTGCCTCATTATTTATGTTTTTTATGAGCTTATGAATCTCTGTTTTAGAGTATTGAGTGTTCTGAAATTGACTTAGAGGGCCTGTTACCTGTACTTGATCTACTCTAAAAAGAATTGGGCACAGTCGCGACGAGGGTAGCTTGGATATTGCGCCGGCTTCAAACATCAACCAAGGCGCTTTCAAGTTGTCATGCGTTAAGCAAAGTAATCCAATTTTGGATTCTTCGAGCTCTCGCACAATTTCTGCATTCCACCTGACTCCTTTTTCAATATCGTTTGGGGTGAAGTAAGGCTTGGCATATTGAAGGACACATGGAAGCCAGTCTCTTAAAGCATGACCAATATCCATGCTTTGAGGACCGGACCAAGAGATAAAAATCTTCATAATTTCGCCTTGAAATTTCTAAAATTCGATGAGCTTTTTCTGGGTGTGGATTTTTCTATTCTTGGTGCTGAAAAGAACGGATGCCTGCATGCTTGTACCAGTGATTGAAGAACAAGAATGCTCATATGTGATGGGTGGGAATAGGGGTATGTTAATCATGCCGCGGAAAAGGTGAAGGTAATATTTTCAAGAGTCAAAGACAGCAAAATGGCATTTTTTTACTCAGATTTAAGATTGCCGCCCACTAAGAAATTCCGTGAAACTTGAGAACATCTTTTTTATTTCTCCGGTTTCGTGTGACCATAATACTATTTCGGGGTTCTCTTTATGATATTCATAGTTAAAGCAATAATAGTCTCCTGTGCCAAATTCTGCAAATGGCAAAAGATTTGAAAAATCTTTTTCTGAATCGGCGAAATTTTCAAGCCATTCCTGCCACGCCTCTTGGTAATTTTTTACGATAGAGTTCCATGTTTTTCTGGGGTCTCGGGAATCGAAAACTGGAAATACCGTAATTCCATTAATATCTTTACCGTTGTTGTTGATGAGCCATTCGGAAAAATCTGCTGGCAAAATTTTATTCAATTGACCTTCTGCTTCTTTTATTTTTTCTGCAGTGGTTCCAAGAATTCTTTGCTTTTTCATGGTGGCTCGTTAGTTAAGGTAATGATCCAGGTTTCGGGAGACTTAATTTTCCTGTTCCTCGCGGTCCAGAAGCAGGCATCTTTGCAGACCAACAGCCTCCCCTTTTTCTCCAGTAGCGATGCTGAATGCCTCTGTGATCTGCTGCAAGCATTGGGTCAGCATGAGAGTAATCATATCCAGCATCATTTTCAAATCTAGGTCTATGAGCTAATTCATACCCTGGAGGAGCTTTTATATTAGCCTGTTTGCCTGATTCGACTTGCCGAACTTGATTTTGAAGCCATCCCCGCATTGATTTTGGTGTATTTGGGTCTTGCATAACCTCCCGCCAGCGAGCGTCACTTGTTACATAGGGTTGGCCACAGCAGCAAAGTTTATTTAAACCTAATGGATCTGACCAGATTGATGTGTTTGGTGCATATTGGAATAAATTAAATCCGCCGATTAGCCCTATGGGGTCTTGCGATGCAAACCTCCCCACCCCCGGGTCGTAATATCTGAACCGGTTGTAATGCAACCCGGTTTCCTCATCGAACTGCTGCCCCTGGAAGCGGAAGGGCTGTTCGATGAGCGGCGGCGCGGCGCGATACGCCGTCTTGCCGTTGGCTGCATGCCAATCCTCCCCGGGTCCGTGTCCTCTGCGCCGTGGTCCTGCGATGCCATCGGTGCCCGTGGCCGCTCTCGGCACGGCCCGGAGCGTGGCCTCGCCCCAGACCTTGTAATCCACCGCCCAGGCGATGTTCCCCTGCGCATCGGTCAACTCCAGCGGGGCGCCGATCTGGTCGCAGTGGTACCAGTAGGTGTGGCGATCCTCCTGCGTGCCCTGGAGGGTGGCGAGCGGCACGAAGCTGCTCGGCTCGTAGACGAAGAGCGCCTCGCGCCCGCCGCGCTGGCTGTGCACCATCAGGTCGCCGTCCCAGAGGTAGTGCGTGGCGCCGAAGCGGTCGGATTTGGTCACGCGCCGCCCGAGGGCGTCGTAGGCGTAGCGCGTGGCCTGGGTGACGCCGTGGCGGCTGGTGGTCGATTCGACCAACTGGTGGTCGGCGTTCCAGCGCAACTCGATGACCTCGTGGGTGCCCGCTTTCCGGTTGCCGCGCGTGCGCTTCGTGACGTTGCCATGCACGTCGTACTCGAAGTGCAGGTCCTGGTAGAAGCGCAGGCGGTTGTCGCCCACGACCCCCAGGCCGGTGCGCTCGGTGCGGCCGTCCTGGGCGTGCTGGCGTTCGATCTGCGATGCGGAGCCGTCCAGCAGGTTGCCGGCCGGATCGAAGGCGAAGAGTTCCCTGGCGAGGTGGCTGCCCTGGGCGGGCAGCGCGGCAAGAATGCGGCCGGTGGGGTCGTAGCGGAAGTCCTGGCGGCCGCGCAGGGTGTCGGCGCGGGCGACGAGCTGGCCGGTGGCGTCGTAGGCGTAGGCGCGCTCCAGCACGGCATCCCCTGCCTGCGTCGCCACGTTGCCGCTGGCGCGCAGGCTGGCGCGGTGGCGCACGAGGCGGCCGGCCGGGTCCCAGCCGTAGTGGCTGGTGGCGGCGCCCTGGCTGCGCTGCGTCTCGCGGTGCAAGGCGTCGCGCTCGATGTCGGTGATGACGTCGTGGGCGCCCTGGCCGTCCGCCGGGGCGATGTTGATCTGGTGCAGGTGGCCGGAGCCGTAGAAGAGCCAGTGCAGGGTGCGCCCGTCGGGCAGGCCGGTGCGGATGCGGTTGCCCAGCGGGTCGTAGCCGTGGGCGAGGGTGCGCACCAGATCGTTGGACGGTGAAGGATGGCCCGGGCGGCTGCGCACGGTGCCGGCCCCTTGGCCGATCAGCGTCTGCGTCTCGGCCAGCAGTTGCCCCACGGGGTCATAGGCGAAGGCGAGGTGCGCGGCGCCGTTGCTCGCCTGCGTGAGGCGGCCCAGGGCGTCGTAGCGGTAGGTGGATTCCTCCAAGGCCTCGTACCCGTGCGACCGCTTGGCGAGCAGCCGGCCCAGGGCGTCGCGCTCGAAGCGCGTGACCTTGCCCGGCCCGGCCTCGCAGCCGCCGGCCTCCACCGCGTGGGTGAGTTCGCCCGCGGCGTTGTAGACGTAGCGCTGCCAGCGGCCGTCGAAGCCGATCTCGTCGGTGAGCTGGTCGCGCAGGTCGTAGCGGAAGGTGGTCTGGGCGCGGTTCTCGTTGGTGAGGGCGATGAGGCGGCCGGCGCGGTCGTAGTGGTAGGCGAGGGTGCGGCCGGCCGCATCCTGGCGGGTGAGGGGTCGGCCGGCGCCGTCGTAGGTGTAGCGGGTGGTGTGGCCCAGCGGGTCGGTGTAGGCGAGCAGTTGGGCCTCGCCGTTCCAGGCGTACCGGTGGACGGCGGAGGTGCCGCCCCCGGCCCCGGTGCCCGTGCCGGGCTCGGTGACGCGCACGAGGCGGGCGGCGCCGTCGTATTCGTAGCGGGTGGTCTGCCCGAGCGCATCGGTGCGCTCCAGGAGCTGGCCCAGGGCGCCGTAGGCGAAGCGCGTGGTGCGGCCCGAGCAGTCGGTGGCGGCCACGAGGTTGCCGGCCTCGTCCCAGGCCAGGCGCCGGGTGCCGCCGCGGGCATCGGTGGTCTCCACGGGGCGGCCGGCCAGGTCGTAGGTGTAGCGGGTGGCCTGCCCGAGCGGATCGGTGGACTGCACGAGGTGTCCGCGCGCGTCGTACTCGCGGCGCCACTCGTGGCCCAGGGCATCGCGCAGCACGGTGACGAGGTCGAGGGGGTTGTAGGCGAGGGAGGTGCTCTGGCCCAGGGCATCGACGATCTGCACGATGTTGCCGCGCGCGTCGTGGCGCAGGCTGGTGCGCCGGCCCAGGGGATCGATGCGCCCGCGCGGGGTGCCGGTGGCGTCGAAGGGCGTGTCCTCGCGCGTGGCCTCGGGGGTGCCCTCGGCGACGACGGTGGAGACGATGTTGAAGCGCGCATCCCAGTGGTAGGCGGTGACGCGGCCCAGGGCATCGGTGTGGCGGGTGATGCGCTCGTGGGGGAAGTAGGCGAAGCGGTCGTCGTCCTGGCCGGGGATGGGGGTGTCGGCGCACCAGGAGCGCAGCACGCGGCCCTGGGGGCCTTCGGTGTCGTACTGGGCGAAGTAGCGGTGGCCGTTGGCCTTGCGGTAGCCCACGAGCACGCCCGAGCGCCAGGCGTACTGGCGGTAGGGGGTGCCTCCGTGGTGCGATGCGATGAGCTGGCCGTGCGCGTCGTAGTCGTAGCGTGCCAGCACGGTGGGCGCATGGCCGGGCACGAGCCATTCCACGGCAGCGATGCGCTCGCCGAGCAAGGCGTCGTGCGGCGCGGGTGCCGGGGCGCGCGTCCATGCGAGGCGCAGGTGGCGGCCTGCGGTATCGGTCAGGCCCGTGAGGCGCTGCGGGCGGAAGGCCGCGCCGAAATCGTCGGCTGCGGCCGTCGGCGGCGGGGATGGCTCGGTGCCTTCCTCGCGGGCGCGGCGTTCGCGCTCTTGCCGGCCGCTCCAGGTCAACGCCTCCTGCGTGCCCTCGCCGCCGGCCTCCAGCGGCTCCCAGTGCAGCGCGATGGCGTTGCCGTCGCGGTCCGCGAGGCGTGCCAGCGGCAGGCGCCATTGCGCGGGCGCGTGGCGGCGGAAGTGGTGCTGCAGGCCGCTCTTGTGCTCGACGATCCACAGGTCGGGGCCCGGCCGGCGCACGGTGAACTTCTCGTAGCGGTCGAAGTGCTCGGTGCCTTCGGCGACCAGGGGCAGCGGGACGTGGCGGCCGGCATCGTCCAGCAGCACCATGCCCTCGGCGGAGAGGCGCAGCTCCTGCGCCACCGAATGGCTCCAGCCGCGGCCGAAGGGGCCGTCCTCGGCCAGGCCCGAGCGGTAGCGGCGGCGCCAGGCGAGCGAGAGCAGCGGGCCCGGGCCGGGCAGGGTGAAGTCCGTCTCGTCCATGAGCTTCTGCCCGCTGGAGATGAGCACGGGGCCGCCGATGGCGCAGGTTTCGCAGGGGCCCTTGCCGTGCGGCTGCTGGTTGTTGCTGTGCTGGGGCGTGGCCTTGGTGTCGTTCTTGCCTTCGCTCTGGGTGCTGCGCTTGAAGCGCTTGCCCGCCAGCGCGAACAGCAGGGCGGCGCCGCTGCCCACGAGCCAGCGCGCCAGGCGCTGGCGCGCTTCTTCGAGCTGTGCGGGCGTCATCTCGGAGGTCCAGGTGGCGGTGATGGCGCGGATCTCGTCGGCGGCCTGCATCGCGGCCTGGCCCGTGCCGATGGCGCGGTCCACCATCACGGCGCCCCCCACGGCCTGGCCGATCACGGGCACGCCCTGCACGGCGGTGGCGGCGATCGAGATGCCCAGGCCCGCATAGGTGGAAGGGTCCTTGAGGGCTTCGAGCACCTGGTCGATCTCCGCCTGCGCGGCATCGCCGAAGTGCCTGGCCTCCAGCCCGCCGAGCACCTTGCCAGCGTTGTCGATCATCTTGGCCGTCTCGGGCGAGAGGCGCACGAGCACGGCGTTGGCGAGGGTGGTCACCCCATCGACGACCATCTCCCCGGCTTCGTGGGCCACGTCCTTGACGTAGGTGGAGTACTGGTTGACCTTGTCGCGCACCTTGGTGAACCAGCCGACCTTGACGGGCACGGGGTCATGGCGGCCCTGGTCCATGGCGCCGTAGCGGTTGGCCATCTGGGTGCCGTGCTCGCGGATGGTGCCCAGGGGGATCTGGATGGTGCGGCTGTTGTTGGCGTGCCATGCCACGCCAGGGTTGCCTTTGGTCTTGAGTTCGACCGGTGTGGCCGGCTCGAAGGTCCAGCCATCGGCCACCTGCGTGACCGCTCCGCGTCCCCCACTGAAGATGTGCGTGCCCATGCTCGGGTTTTCTCCCTATCGGTCAATGTTCTGGTTGTTCTGGAGGAAGCGGGCCGAGTAGGTGCGTACCGGCTCGGGGTGGGCTCCGGCCTCTGCGGCGTGCCACTGCGCTGTGGGTGCCCGCGGATGCTGCAACGTACGCTCCAGTGCCACGGCCGCCGCTTCCGTGCCCTCGTCGAGCGCCGACGACAGGATCGAATTGGCGGGTTGGAGGTCGTGGAGCACGCGCTGTGCGGCCAGCGCCCAGTGCACGGGGCCCGTGGCGGCCCCCACCTGGCCGATCACGGCGGCCGGCTCCCAGTCGGTGGGGTCCAGGTGGCGTGCTGCCCGCACGCGCGCGGCCACCTGGGCCAGGGCCCGCCAGGAGGAGCCGTCGAAATCCGACAGGCTGAAGCCCACGTTGTCGCCTTCCCAGCCCGCCTGGGCCAGCGCCGTGCGCAGCACCGCTTCCAGGGCTGCCGCATCGGGGTCCTGGGGCGGTCGCCGGTGCGCCGTGGCGTTGCCGGCGAGCGCAGGGGCGTGCAGCACGAGGCCACGGGCGTGGGAGGCCCGGGTATCGGGCACGGCCGCAAGCCACAGGCCGGCGGCGGCTTCGCTGGCGACGCAGCCATCGGGCGTGGCATCCGCCAGCAGAGCGCCGCGCGCGTGGGCCTGCGCAAGCACCGTCTCGTCGAGCAGGCTGTCCACGGCCATGAGCAGCGCGGTACCCTGGTGTTCGCCAAGCCTGCCCAGGGTTTCGAGCGCTGCAAAGCCGGCGGAATGCCCTCCGCGAACGAAATGGCATGGCCGTGCAGCCCACGCCGCTGCCACCTGTGGGCCGGCCCAACGGGCCAGTTCGGCCAAAGCCTGTCGCCAGACTTCCGCGCAGGCTTCGCTTTCCAGGCGCAGGGGCAGCGCCAACACCAGACGGTCCGGTTCGGGCACCGGCACGGCATTGCCGGCGCCCCGGGTGCCAGGCATTGCCTCCGCCAGGTCCGCCAGAGCGGCAGCCAGGAGCCGCGCGAGGCGGGGGATGCCGGTGAGTCCGTCCGTCACTTCCGGGCAGGGCGCGGTAGTGAAGGGCCGGGCGGCAATGCGAGGCTGGAGCGCCTTGCGGAAGCGTTTTTGCAAGCCCACCCACGATGCGGCCGATTGCCAGGCGCGGGTGCCGACCGAGGTGACCGCACCGCAGTGCTCGATCCGCCACAGGCGCTGCGCGGGAGGGGTTGTCGATGGGGAGGTCATGGCGGTAGACAAGAAAGCGGGCGTCAGCGCTGCGCGGCCGGTGCAGCGTGGAGAGGCGCCTTCGCGGAAGAGGGCTCGCGGGCGTGGGCCGTGATGTGGACGAGGCCGATGCTCTCCAGCGAAGGCAGGGCCAGTGCGGTGCGCCAGAGCAGCGAGGCATGCCGGTCCTCGGTATCCACGAGCAGCGTGTCCCACCGCATTTCCTGGGGCGCAAGCAGCGTGCCGCCCGAGGTTTCTGCCTGGGCGGACAGCGTGATTTCGGGCCAGGTGAAGAACAGCGGACCGTCCGCGGACATGCCTTGCAGGGCCATGCCGTGGCCGGGCCTGGGGGGGGCGCGCAGTTGCAGGAGCTCGGGGGCGGCGTTGTAGTGGCGGGGATCGAAATCCTCCGGAAGATCGGGAGCGCGCGTCGTTCGCCACCGTTCGTCGAAGGTTCCCTGCAACGCCCGGCGAGGCAGGTGGTGGGGCGGAACATGCCCGAGCGCTGTGGGCGGGACGGCGCCATCCCAGCCGCCGAGCGCCGTTTCGGCCGATTCCACCCATGGCAGCGGCGCACCCTGGGCGGCAGCGGCGCCGGGGTACCAACCCATGCCTTCGGGGTTGGTGTCGAGCGCTTGGTGCGCTCCGGTCTTCGCGTCCGTGGCCTGTCCGCCGAAGGCGAACGGCCGCAGCAGCGGAATGCGGGAAACCGGGCGCGTCCCTGCCGCGCGCAGCCGCCCCAGGCCGCCGAGATCGGCCATCCAGCAACGCGGCGCGAACGCGCGCAGACCGAGCAGGCGGCGCGCGGACCCCTGCGCCAGGTAGTCCACGGAGGCATCCATCGACAGAGCCGGTTGCCCGCCGGGCGCCACGGCCCAGGCGTTCACGAGCAGATCGAAGCAGGGTTTGGGTGGCACATGCTCGGATTCGACGCGGGCCCAGGATTCGCCGCGCCGGGCCTCGATGGCGGCTGCCTGCACATCGTCGAGCGGCAGGCTGCCGAGGCGCTGCAGTACCCCGCTGCGCGCGATGGGGGCCTGCCGTTCCGCAGGGGCCAGGCGGGGCGGGCTCTGGGCCTGTGTGGACAGCAGCCACGTCCCTTTCACGACGACCACCAGCGTGTTGCCGGCCTGCGGATCCCGGTGGGCGAAGGTCTGTGCACGGAACGGCGTGTGGTTGAGGATTTCGCAATTCATGGCGATGCGCCGTCGTCTTCGAGCCCGGCGATCAGTTGCACGGCCTCGACGGCACCCATCTGCCGTGACGCCAGATCTTCCGGGAGCACGGGAAACGCCCGCCCGGAAGCAGCCGCGTGCTCGTGGTAGAGCCAGCCCCGCATCGCGTGGCCCACGTCGAAAGCTTGTTCGAGGCGCGTACGTGGGTGGAGCGGCGAGGCTCCGCGGATGCGCACGGCGTCCAGTGCCCACAGCCTGTCTTTCGTCACCGGATCGGCCCATGCCGTGATGTGGCCTGGCTCCAGCCCCGTGCATCCGTTGGCCGCGAACACGTCGCAGGCCAGGGCGCGAAGCGCGCTCTGGCGGGCTGCCGGATTCACGGCCTGGGTGGAGGTCAATTCGGGAGGAACCTGCCCGAAAACCAGCTGCAGCAGGTCGCGCTCTGCAGGGTCGACCGGCCTGTCCAGCCGCTCGATGAAATCGAGCACAGGGAGCAAGCCCTGGATCTTGCCGGCCAGGGCCACCACACGCAGGGCCGTCTCGTTCGGGATGCGCAGGCCTCCCACGACGGCTTCCAGGGCGGCTTCGGGTTCACGGGCTGCCCAGAGCCCCATCGATGCATCCACGGCAGCGGCCCAGCCGATGGGGTGCGAAGCCTCGGAAGGCCCGTCCGCCGCGGTGAGGCGGCCGATATAGGAGCGGAGTTCGGGCTGCAGAAGGTGCCCTCCGATCACGGCCAGCGCGCGCAGCGTGGTGATCTGCCGCGCGAGGTCCTGGCCCTTCAGCACCGAGGTCCAATGCTCCTGCGTGCGCGCAGGCAGCTCTCCCATGAGCGCGCACGCGAGCAGGCAGGTGTCCTGGTCTGCCCCGTCGCGGGCCGCCGTGTGCACGCCATCCAGGTGCGCGGGCAAGGCCAGGCGGCCGGCGAGTTCCACCCCCAGGTCGCGCAGCGCGGGCGTGGGCGATGCGAGGAGGTGCTGGCAGGTGTCGGGCGCGCCGTAGAACCACAGGGCATCCCGCACAGCCCCGGCGTGTTGCTGCACCAAGGTACCCAGGAGCGCTACGCGTTTCGGGGCATCGGTTTCGTGGTGCTCGGACAGCGCCACGCGCACGAAGGCCGCGCCGTGCCGGTCGAACGGCACGGCCTGCTCGTATGCCGCGGCGGCTGCTTCCAGGCACGCCGGGCCGTAGTAGCGGCAGACGGCCACGAGCGCATCCAGGCGTTGGTCCACGGCCTTCAGGGCGCGGACGGTGTATCCGCCACGCAGCAGCCCGGCACGCCTCCCGTAGGCCCGGATGGCGATGTCCATCTGCGTGGGCAGCATCCCTGGCAGTGGCGGCGGAGCATTCGTTCGGGAAGGTGTCATCGTCGGAAAGGAGTCCACGGCGTGTGCATGGGTCTGATCGGCATGCAGGGCATCGCCGGAATGGCCGCATCCAGCACAACCGGCGATGCGTGCGATCCGGTATCAGTTGAGTTCGATCGAACCGCCTTCGATGCGGTGGGTCTCGACCGCTGCCGAGGTGATCTGGTGCGCACGGGTTTCGATCGCACCATCTTTCGTGAACTGCGTCCGGGCATCGCCGCAGCGCAGGACCACCTGGTTCACCGCGGCCATGTCGATTTGCGCCACTTCCAGCGCCAGGCTGCCGGTGGTGCGGTCGAACTGCCAGGGCGGACACACCGGAGATCCCGGAACCGGCCATGCGGCGACGATCAGGGCGGGCAGCTCTGCCGCATCCGCTCCACTGCCGAGCGCTGCCAGAACGGGCTGCCCGGCCACGACGCCCGGCACCTGCGAGGCGAGTGTGGCGCGGATCTCGCGCCCCTGGTACGACACCAGGGCCATGCCGTCCGGTTCCACGCGCACCACTTCGGCGGGAACCAGAGCGAATGCATCCGCAGCGGCAGACGATGCGCTGGAGAGCGCCCCGGTATCGCGGCCGCGCACCATGCGGGCATCAGTTTTCATGGATGCCTCCGGACGTGGTGGTGACATCGCTGGAGCCGATGAGCCGGATGCTCTGGCCATTGACGGTAATGGTGCCGTCGGCCTGCAGGATCACGCTGCTCGAACCGACCTTGAGCGTGATGGATTCCGCATCCATGGTGATGCTCGAGCCGCCGCCCCCGCCATCGCCGCCCGATGGAGGCGATGCCACGATGTTCTGGGGCTCGCCCGCACCCGCGGCGCCAGAGCCCCCGCCGCCACCCCCACCGACGGTGAGGCTGTACCTGGTACCCACCACCGTGCTCTGGTTGGAGCCGACCTTGACATTGCGATCGCTGCCGACCGTGGTGCTCTGGTTGTTTCCAACGATCGTGGCCATGACGGCGCCCACGTTCAGGTTGTAGACCACGCCGACGTTCTCCATGCGGCCCACGCCCACGTTCTGCATGGAGGCAATGCCGATGGTCTCGGTCTTGATCTTGCCCACCTTGATCGACCAGTTGTTGCCGATCTTGTCCTTCTCGTTGCGCCCGATGGTCTTGCTGCGGTTCTTGCCGATGTCGATGGTCTCGTCGATGCCGACGTCCTCGCGGCGGTTGTCGCCGATGCTGATCTTCTCGTCGTGGTCCACACGCTCGGTGCGGTTGTTGTGCACGGTGACCTTTTCATCGCGATCGACGGTCTCGGTGCGGTCGCGGTGGATCACGCTGGTCTCGTCGCGGTCGATGGTCTTGCGCCGGTCCTGGCCGACCCACTTGTCCTCGTCGTTCTCGACCTCGGTGAGCTGGTCCTTCTGGGCGTGCAGCCAGAGCTGCTCGGCGCCCTTCTTGTCCTCGAAGCGCAGCGCATTGGCATCGCCCGCGCCGTTCTTCATGCCGTCGCCGAAGGCGCCGCCCTTGCTCGACTTGGTCTTGATGCCCGACTGCGTGGCGTTGCCCGGCAGGCCCCAGGGCGGCATGTTGGCGGCGTTGTAGACGCAGCCCAGGATGATGGGGTAGTCGGGGTCGCCGTTCAGGAAGTCGACGATCACCTCCATGCCGATGCGCGGCGTGAAGACGGCGCCGAAGCCCGGGCCGGCCCAGCTGGTGGACACGCGCACCCAGCAGCTGGAGTTCTCGTCCATGGCGCCCAGCCGGTCCCAGTGGAACTGCACCTTGACGCGGCCGTACTCGTCGGTCCAGATCTCCTCGCCGGCCGGGCCCACGACCACGGCCGTCTGCGGGCCGGTGGTGCGCGGGCGCTGTGTGGTCACCTGGGGGCGGTAGGGCAGGGAGGTGGGGTGCACCTCCATGTTGAACTTCTGCACCGATCCGCCCTGGGTCTGGCCGACGCCGCCCGTGCCCTGGGAGGCCTGCACGTTCTCCTCCAGGTGGTACTGGACGCGCGTGACGAGGTACTGGCGGTTCTGGTCGCCGCGGGGGTAGTTCTCCAGCACGATGGTGTAGCCGGGGGCGATGGTGCGCTTGTTGAGCTCGGCCCGGGCGCGCTCGCGCGCGGCCATGCCCTCTTCCATGTGCAGGCGGGTGTAGGTTTCGCCGTCGGCGAACTCGGTATAGCCGCCCGGCCACTCGTAGCGCTCGTAGCTGTCCTGGGCATGGCCCGGGGGCGCCTGGCGCATCTCGGAGAGGTCGGCGCGGGGCTTCTTGAAGTCGTAGTCGTCCAGGTAGGCGCGTCCGGGGGCGACGCCCTGGCCCATGTGCCAGGCGAAGATGTGCTCGCGGTCGGCGATGGCGGCCTTGCCCGGGGGGTAGAAGGCGATGGTGTCGCCGCCGGGCAGGGGGGCGTGCGATCCGACCACGTCGTCGGCGAAGACCACGGTGTGGCTGCCGCTGGCGTGCTCGACGAACCAGTAGATGCCTTCGGACTCGCACAGGCGGGAGACGAACTGGTAGTCGCTCTCGTGGTACTGCACGGTGTAGGGCCGGCTGCGGTAGCCGCGGGTGAGGCGCTGCACGAAGGGCTTGCCGTAGCGGGAGAGCACCTGCGTGACGATGGCCGGCACGTCCATCTCCTGGAAGATGCGGAAGTCGGAGCGGCGGGTGGCGAGCCAGAGCCAGGGCTGGAGGGTGAGGCGGTAGGCGAACTGCGCGGAGGTGTCCTGCCCGCGCATGCCGAAGCCGGTGACGATGCCGTCGAGGTAGCGGCGGCCCTGGCCTTCGGTCTCCACGACGACAGTGGTGCCGAGCCCGAGGAGGGCCTTGGGATCGATGGACGAATCCTTGGACAGCAGGTCGATCTCGAGGGCGGATAGGGCCGAGAGTTCCTCCACACCCTGCAGCTGGCGGAACTGCAGGGCCTCTCCCAAAGGTGTCTGAATTGTTACGCGACGATTCGTCATGCGATCAACTGTTTCCAGGCGTTGTTGTTGGCGCGCATTATGGAGGCGGGGGTGTGCGCCGATGCCCTCTTACTGTCGCGCCATTGCATCCAAATGTTTGCGTAATGGCGGGAGATGGCAACAAAAGAGAACGCCTGTGGAGCCAGGCCTGGATCCGTCGCGCGCCATGGATGCCGGCCCGGCCGGCCCGCACCGCCTAGCGGGCAGGCCCTTGCATTCGCGGGCCGCGCGAAATCATGCGCTGGGGCGGAGCTTTCTGGCGGCCCGCCTTCCCCATCTTGCAAAGACAAGGAGTTCCACGAGTTCGAAGACCAGCCAGAGAGGAAAGAACCCGATGAGGATGAACAGCAAAAAGATCCGGGCGGGGTAATAAAGCCAGAGCATGGCTCCCGCCTTGAGCCGGGCCGGGTCATCTCCCCATTTGAGCAGGGGGAGGGCATAGGCCAGCAGGCCCGCACCCGGCGTCAGGAGGGCATGGCAGCCCAGCAGAACATAGGCCAGGAACGGGGGCATGTACTCATATGCCTTGAGCCACCGGGGCAGCAGTTCCTGGGTGGCGGAGGCCAGCGATGCCAGCGTGTAGATGGCGATGGCCGACAGGAGCAGCAGCAGCGGGATGCTTTTTGCAAAACTGTGCAGCCGCCGCCTGGGTTGGGGATGGGTCATTAGTTCCAGATGCGGCGTGGATCGAATTTGCTGGCAGAAGGGTCCAGCGGCACGGGATTGGGCCACGTTCCCTGGAACCACAGGTTGCCCCCGTAGAAGTTGCTCCGGATGCCCGACTCCGAGAATGCCTTGTCATGGTAGGCATCGATCTCATTGCCTTGAGTGCAGCCATTCTGATCGACCTTGCCGGCGGCCTGTGCCTCTTGGTCGGACTTGACCAGTTTGCCGCGAATGCTGTTGAGCACTTCGGATTGCTTGAGGGATTTGTCCTGGATGGCCGACTCGGCAATCAGCGCGGAATTGATGGCGCCATTGACCAGCCTGTTTTCGCTCCGGCATATGAGCGCCCCAGCGGGGTAGTAGCTGCACTTGGGCTTTGCTTTGGCCATCGAGTCGTAGTAGCTGCAAATCGCCGTATCGCCCTTGCCGTCGAAGGTGGGCGTCTGGACGGGCAGTTCGATGCTGGAGAAATCGAACAGTCCCAGCGGATCCGATTTCTGCAGAGGATTGAGCGGATACGCCTGCTTGTGGATCCCGCCCAGCAACCCGATGGGATCCTGAGAGAGGTATTGCCCGAGGTGGGGGTCGTAGTACCGGAAGCGGTTGTAGTGCATTCCGGTTTCTTCGTCGAATTGCTGCCCCTGGAACCGGATGTTCTGCGCGATCCGGTGCGGGTTGTACTCCTCGCGCAGGGCGCCCCAGGCGTGGTGGGTGGCCGCCCAGGTGACGAGGCCGGCATGCGGTCCATTGGCGTCCACCAGTGCGATGGGCGTGCCCACGTGGTCGCAAAGGATGTGGCGGATGCGGGTGGCGGCCGCCTGCGTGGCGGCTTCGCGCCGGGCGTGCGCCTCGTGCAGGCCCGCGGCCAGCAGGGCGCCCGCTTCGGCAGGCAGGCCCGCCTGCATGCGTGCCAGAAGGGCCTCGCTGCCCGGGCCCGTGGCGCTTTCCAATGCCGCCTCCAGTGCCTCGCGCTGCGAGCGGGGCAGTGCCGCGAACAGCGTTGCCGCGGCCTGTTCGCCGTCGTCTGCTTCGTCTCCGTCCGGTGCCAGCAGCGCCTGCAGGGCCGAGGGGATGGCCTGCGGCCGGTCGAGCCGCAGGAGCGGCACGAAGGAGCCCGGCTCGTAGAGCGTGTGCTGGATTCCGTCGGGCGCCTCGGTGTGCACCAGCCGGTCGCCGTCCCAACCGGCATAGGTCGTGGCCATGGCGGGGCTGGCCTGCGGCAGGTCTGCAGAGAGCACTGTCCGGGCCATGCGGCGCCCGAAGGGGTCGTAGCGGTAGCGGGCGGTGCGCTGCCAGGCGCCTGCTGCTTCCTTGCGCTCCCACACCTCGCGCAACTGGTGCAGCGCGTCGTAGTGCAGGCGCAGCGCGTGCCCGTCCGCGTGCAGTGCCTTCACGCGGTTGCCGAAGGCATCGTAGCGGTAGCGCGTGGCACCGGATTCATTCTCTCCGTCGCTCCATCCGATGCGATTGCCAGGCCAGCGGGTGACCGGGCCCGGCGCCTGGCCGGGCGTGCCGGTGGCCTGGAGCAGGTCGAAGCCGGGATCGTGCAGGTTCTCCCGCACCTGCTGCGCCCAGCCTTGCGGCGGGGTCTGCCCCGCGGCCACGCCTGCAGAGAGCGATGGCAGGCGGTTGCCCGCCGCATCCAGGAGCCAATGCGCCTGCGTGTGCTGCTGCCCACCCAGCGAGGCGCGCTGCAGGCCGGTGAGGCGCTGCCAGGCGTCGTACCCGAAGCGGGTGGCCTCTCCGGGCGTCTGGATGCCTACGAGCTGGCCCAGCGTGTCGTACCGATACTGCCGCTGCGCGAGCGTGGCCAGCGGCCCCAGGGCTTGGGCGGCGTGGACCGCGGGATCTTCCGGGGCGTGGCGCAGGCCGCGCCAGTCCTGGTGCAGCAACCGCCCCACGGGGTCGAGCTGCCGGGCATGGAGAATGGCCTCCGGAGTGCCCGTGCCGTCCGCGCTTTCGTCCGCCGGGCGCTCCAGGCGCAGCGTGCGGCCCACTTCGCGGTGCATGCCGTCGCGCTCCCAGTCCACCAGCGGCGTGCCTTCCAGCAGCAGGCCATGCACGTGCCCGGGGCCGTAGGCCAGCCACTGCAGCATGCCCAGGCCCTGCGCGTGCGTGGCGGTGCGCTGGCCCAGCGGCCCCAGCGTGTGGGAGATGGTGTGCTCGAACTCCACGGCCGGTTCGGCGCTGCGCGCGGCGGCCTGCGGCCCGGCCTGGCGGTAAAGCGTCTGCGTTTCGCCGCAAGCGCGGCCGAAGGCATCGCGCGCGAACGACACCCGGCTGTCCAGCCGCAACCGGTGGGCCTGGAGCTGCTCCGCCAGCGCCGCCCATGAAGGCTCGCCGGGCCGCTCGAGAAGGGCCCGCAGGAACTGCGTGTCCAGCGCCAGCCAGCGCTCGGGCAGGCCGACGGCTTTTTCGCCGGGTTGGAGCGGTGGCAGCGGCAGATCCGCCTGCCATGCGCGGGCCATGGACAGCACGCCGGAGGGGGTGTACTCGAAGCCATGCACTTGCAGCAGGGCCTGCGCCTCGCCTCCGACGGCCGGCAGCCGCACCACCACGCGCGCCACCAGGCGCCCGCGCAGATCGTAGTGCTGGCGCGAACGCACCACGTCGCCCAGCTGGGCCACTTCCGCCGTTCCCGCGCCGGCTCCGGCGGCACGCCCCGGGTGGTGGCCCGCGGCGTGGCCGTCGCTCGAATGCGTCAGCTGCCCGGCGGCATCCCAGCCGTGCACCAGGCTGCGTCCGTCGAAGCCCACTTCCTGCACGAGCCGGTCGGCCATGTCGTGTACGAAGCGTGTCGCATCGCCGTTCTCGTTGACCAGCTCCAGCAGGCGCCCGGCCAGGTCGTAGCGCATCTGCACGCCGCGGCCCGCCTGGGTCTGTTCGACCACGCGGCCCCAGAGGTCGTGCCGGTAGGTCACGGTGGCGCTGGTGCCTGCGGCCTCTCCCGTTCCTTCCAGCACCTCGTGCGTACCCTGGGTGATGGACTCCAGCGCGCCGCTGGCCGACCATCGGTAGCGCATCGCCGTGTTGCCCGGGGCCTCCACGCCCACCAGGCGCAGCGCGCCCTGCGAGGTGGCGTAGTGGTAGCGCGTACGGTGGCCCAGCGCATCCACTTCCTCGATCAGTTCGCCCCAGGCGCCCCGCCGCCAGGAGCGGCTGCTGCCGGAGCAGTCGGTGTGGCGCGCGAGCTGCCCGCAGCCGTCGTAGGCCAGAGACTTGCGCCCGCCCTGGGCATCGATCACGACCACGGGCTTGTCGCACCACGCCATCTCGTGCGCGGCGAAGCGGCCATCGGGCTGCGGCTGCGCGTACTCGAAGCGGGTGGCGAGCGTCGATGCCGCCATGCCCATGCCGGCTCCTGCGCCGTCCTGGGCGTGGCCCTGCGACGCCACGGTCAGTGCCACTTCCAGCAGCCGACCCCAGGCGTCGTAGCGGTAGAGCACGCGCCGCCCTGTCGCATCGGTGCTCTCCAGCAGCAGACCGTCCTGCGCGCTGCCCATTTCGCCCCAGCGCTGCTGCAGGCTGGCGCCATCCGGGTACTGCACTCCCAGCAGGCGCCCCGCGCCGTCATGGCGCCACCAGGTGGTGCGCCCGAGCGCATCGGTGGCGGCCACGCGCCGGCCGGCGCTGTCGTAGCGGTAGCTCTGTGCGGCGCCATCGGGCCCCACGAGCCGCATGAGGCGCTTGAGCCCGCCTTCGCCTTCGAAGTGGTACGCCGTCGTCCGCCCCAGGCTGTCGCGCACGACGGTGCAGCTTGCCACGCGCGCGCCATTCGCCTGCTCCTGCGCGGTGCGGGGCAGCGGATCGCGGTAATCGAAGAAGTACGACAGTCCTTCCTCGTTGTGCTGCTCGATCACGCGCGCGTCCGGGCGCGGCGCCGTGCCCGGGCCGTGGCCCGTGACCGTGTCTTCGTACACATAGCGGTGCAGCGGCCCTTGGCGCACGCGGTGGCTCGTCATGCGGTGCACGAGGTCGTAGCCGAAGCGGCGCAGGACGGCGCCGTCCTGGCCCAGCACTTCGGCCAAATTGCCCTCCGCGTCGTAGCGGTAGCGCACCAATGGTTGTGCGCGCGCCGCGGCGCCGGGCACCTGGGCCGGATCGTGCGGGTTGGCCGTGCAGTCCACGCCGGCCAGCCGCACGCCGTCGTCCGGCCCCAGCAGCGGATGCGCCGTGGCCACCGCGGTGCCGTCCGGGGCGATGCGCTCATAGTGCAGCCTGTATCGGCGCCCGCTGCCGTCGGTGATGCCCACGAGGCGGCCTTGCTCCAGTCCGCTGTCGCCCCAGTGGTAACGCTGGCTGCGGCCAAAGCGGTCCAGTACCTCGTGAAGCGCGTGGCTTCCCGGCCCATGCGAGGCCGGCAGAAATACCCAGGCGGTGGAGGATGCGCCCGAGGCGGCGACCACGCAGCGCGCGTCCGCTCGCAGGAGCGCGGGTACATGGGCCCAGCGCGGCTGCCATGCCCAGGGGCGCAGTTCTTCCGCAGAAGCACCGTGGTTCGGGCTGGCTGCCCCCTCGGGCGCGGCCCCGGCGTGGGCACCGCCGCCGCGCAGCAGCCACAGGTCTTCGCTGGCGCTGTAGAGGGCCTGGCCGGGCTCCAGGGGCTCATCGAACGTGATGGCCCGGCCGGCTGCGTCCAGCAGCACCGCGCGCTCGGTCTCCAGACGCACGGCCGCCTCCATCGGCAGCTTCCAGCCGTGGCCCAGCAGCCCGCAGGCCGAGCCATGTTCGGTATTCACATAGCTGCTGTAGACGCGCTGCCACACCAGCGGCATTGGCCCGGGCAGGGCGAAGTCCAGGTCGTCCCCACTGGAGAGCACCTTGGCGCCCAGCGACGGGTTCACGGGGCTGCCTACGGCCATGCCGCCCGGGCACTCCGAACAGGCCACGCCGCCGGCCGAGCCGATCAGCACGGTGGCCGAGCCCTGCACGATGGGCCCGCCCTTTTGGGTCATGTCGCCCTGCCGGGCCGCGGGTTTGCCGCTCATGTGTCTTCCCTTTGGTTTTGGTTGCTGCCCCACCCGGATTTCGCTATGTTTTGTATAGCAAAAAATCGAGCAAATACGGCGGCATGGAGCAGTTTTCACGAAGATGCTGGCTTCTCTGGCGAGTTGGTGCGCCTGGCAGCATGGAGTGAAAATAAATTGCTATGTTTTTTGTAGCTAACTATTCAATGAATACGGCGGCATGGGGCATCTTTTGCCTGAATGCATCGCTACTTCGGAGAAGTAGCGGCAGAGCGGCAGTCCGCTTTGGGTCTCCTGGCCTGGATCAATGGATGCGGGAGGGATGGGATAGATCTTCAAATACAGCGCTTCAAAAGACGTTTATCGCAAAAGGCTGTCTGGGCCGGTTATCTGAATTTCAGGTGTTCTTACGGGTTCAGACCGCCAGGTCAGAAAAGTAGAAAATTCCCCCAGTAGTTGGTGAGGGCACGTTGGGCCTGTGCACTTTCATAACAATCCTCGGGTAGAAGATTTGAGAAATTGACCAGAAACGTGGCCACCAGCTTGGATTGGATGGGGTTTATCTTTTCGAAAGAGGAGTATTCTCTCTTTAATTTACTTTTTCCATCCAGGGATTGTGTCAATTCATCTGAAGTATGTTCGTCGAATCCATTTTCCAGATCGAACATCAGATAAATGAAGAATTCGCTCCGCGTATTCTTTAGATCGAAAAAGTATTTCAAGAACGCGGGTAGGTAATAAATGCTGCCGGCGGCGGTCAATCTTGAATGTTGTATGTATATCTTATTTAATACATCAAGATTGACCTCATTCCATTTTTTTCCGTTGAAAAGTTCAAAAAATCTTGAGTAATCTTTTTCGTCCTCGCCAGTGAAAGTGTTCTTTATGAATAATTCATCTGCTGGATAAGCTTCAGGAAATGCAGATGCAAGCATGTCTTCAAAACGCTTTGAGAGAAACGGCGCCGCTGAGGCTGCTTTCTCTCGTTCTCTGAGTATTTGCAGGTTGGCTGGATTGTTTTCTATCACTGGTAACCTGTGCTTTTCCGGCGCACTTATCCGTCTGCGGAATCGGAAACCAAAAAACTGATGGTTGCAGTGGTGTGTTGACTGCAACGATGATTAATGGATGTTTAATCACCCTGTGATGTTGGAAGGATTTAATCTACCTTTGATATTAATTCTATCTGGATTTTGGTGATTTTTTCATTTTTATGTATTCGATTTTTGGAATGCAGATATACGATTCCGTTGACTCTGGCAGGATGGCAGTCAATTTTATATGGGTAGCCTTTCCCCGCTTACCTTCATCCGTAGTCGGTTTGTCCACTGTCATTGCCATGATTGCATCATCCTCAACAATTTTTGCCTTGATGATGCTCGAATGCGTTAATTTTTCTTTTAACTCTTCGTTATTGTAGTGAGGAGAACTTTTGGTAAAAAACGCATTCTTTTTTGTCGCATTTATGAGATCAGTTGAATTTCCATTTTTCGGAGGCGTTTTCTCCAAATCGGCCGATCCAATCAATAATGAAAATGCAAAGCCGTCTGCTTTGAATATACCGTTATGGTATTTTCCTGTTTCTGCTATCCATGCATATTCGGGGCGCGAGGGAGTTCTTTCTATGACGTACCATTGCCAGATGTTCCTTTTTTTTATTAGCGGAAATCTTGCGAAGATATGATCTTCTGAAAAAATTGCGGCGCAATCTATGTCGTCGCGAATTTCTGCCGCTTTCAAATTGAAAGAAATAAAGAAGATAAGTGTAAAAAATACAGATATTTTCACTTTCGAGAACCTCTTCGTTGTCTCATTTTATTAGCTAAATCCATAAGATCATCGGTATCCGCCGTTGGTGCGGTTCCCCTTTCTTGCAGATCCTTAAAATACACAGGTGAATCGCATTCATAGCCTTTGGGAAGCTCAGAGCTTTTCCACATTGATTCTTCGGGGATATAGTCTGCAGGTGTCTTAACATCCTTGCCGGGTTCTTTGTCCCCGGGTTGGCAGGTTAATTTGCTCTTGCTCCACTTCTTGCAGTATTGCGTGTAATCATAAGGGCTTACTTTTTTCCAAACTTTATCATTTGGATTAATGGTGTCATAAACCTTGTCTAAAGGATGGCTTGGCGTTTCAAGCATCCCTGCAGTCTGAGCATCAATTGCTGTCTGTCTGCTGACCTCACCTCGTTTCACAGCCCGTTGGTGAGCATTTCCCGTCAGACCCAGAGGATCAATATATGTGGTTGGTCTTTCAACATAGCGGTAAAAGTTGTTTCCTCCCACCAACCCAATCGGATCCTGCGTCACATACTGCCCCACCGCCGGGTCGTAATACCGGAACCGGTTGTAGTGCAACCCGGTCTCGGCGTCGAGTTGCTGCCCCTGGAATCGGATGTTCTGCCCGATGCCATACGGGTCGTACTCCTCACGCACGGCGCCCCAGGCGTGGTGCGTGGCGGCCCAGGTGACGAGGCCGGCCTGCGGGCCGTTGGCATCCACCAGGGCGATGGGGGTGCCCAGGTGGTCGCAGAGGATGTGGCGGATGCGGGTGGCTTCGGTCCGGGCGGAGGTGGCCTGCCGGTTGCGCACTTCGTCCAGGCCTGCGGCCAGCAGGGCGCCCACTTCGGCAGGCAGTTGTCGCGTGGCCGGGGCGGGGCTGCCAGGAGCGATGGCCGCGCTCAGGGTGTTTACCAGCAACTCGCGCTGCGAGCGGGGCAGGGCTGCGAGGAAGTCCCGGGCGGGCGCATTGGCGTCCTCCGGATCTTGCAGTGCCAGCAGTGCCTGCAGGGCCGACGGGACGGCCCGCTGACGCTCCAGGCGCAGCAGGGGCACGAAGGAGTGCGGCTCGTAGAGCGTGTGCAGGAGCCCGCCGGGGCCTTCGGTGTGCACGAGGCGGTCGCCGTCCCATCCGGCATGGGTGGTGGTGCCCTGCTGGCGGGCCTGGTCATACACGGTCTTGGCCAGCCGCCGCCCGAAGGCGTCGTAGCGGTAGCGCGCCAGCAGGCACCAGGGGCTGGCCGCGCTCTCGCGCTGCCAGACCTCGCGCAACTGGTGCAGCGCGTCGTAGCGCAGGCGCTGGGCGCGCCCGCCCGGCAGCAGCGCCAGCGTGCGGTTGCCGAAGGCGTCGTAGCGGTAGTGGGTGGTGCCGGCCGCGTTGCCGCGGCCCTCGGGCGCGGTGCTCCAGCCGATGCGGTTGCCGGGCCAGTGCGTGACGGTGCCCGGGCCCTCGCCCGCAGACGTGCCCCCGCTCAGCAGGTCGAAGTTCGTGTCGCGCAGGTTCTCGCGCACCTGCTGTGCCCAGTCTTGCCGCTGCCGCTGCCGGTCCGCGTGCGGAGCCTGTGCCCGGGCATCCGCCGGTGCCGGCAGGCGGTTGCCGGCCGCATCGAGCGCCCAGTGCTCCTGCGCTGCGCCTGCCTGCGTGGCGCGCTGCAGCCCGGTCAGGCGCTGCCAGGCGTCGTAGCCGTAGCGGGTGGCCTCGCCGGGGGTGCGCACGCCCACGAGCTGGCCGAGGGGGTCGTAGTCGTAGCGGCGCTGCGCAAGGGTGGCGAGCGGGCCCAGGGCCGGGGCGATCCGGCCGGAGGCGGCTGCGGCATGGGCGTGTGCGTGGGTTTCCGCAGGAGCATGGCGCAGGCCGCGCCAGTCCTGGTGGAGCATGCGGCCCATGGGGTCCAGGCGCCGGGCGTGGATGATGGCCTGAAGGTCGGCATGCGCGGCGGGGGCCTCGTCGTTCTCTCCGAGTATGCGCAGCGTGCGGCCCACCTCGCGGTGCAGGCCGTCGCGCTCCCAGTCCACCAGCGCATCGCCGTCCAGCAGCAGGCCGTGCACGTGGCCGGAGCCATAGGCGAGCCACTGCAGCGTGCCCAGGCCCTGCGCCCGGGTGGCGGTGCGCTGGCCCAGGGGGCCGAGCGTGTGGGCGATGGTGTGTTCGAACTCCACGGGCGGCTCGCCGCCCATGGGCTCGCTGCCGACTTTGCTGTAGAGGGTCTGCGTCTCGCCGCAGGCGCGGCCCAGGCCGTCGCGCGCCAGGGCGACGCGGCTGTCCAGTGCCATCCGGTGGGCCTGCAGGGTGGCGGCCACTTCGGCCAGGGCCGGATCGCCGGGCCGGTCCAGCAGCGCCAGCAGGGGCTGCGTGTCCAGCGCCAGCCAGTGTGCGGACAGGCTGGGGGCGCGGGAGCCCAGCGCGGCGGAGCGGCCCAGGGCGCCTGCCTGCATCGGCTCGTGCGTGTGCGGCAGGCGGCCCTGCCAGGTGCGGACCGAGGCCAGTGCGCCGGAGGGGGCGTGGTCGAAGCGGTGGATTTGCAGCAGCGCATCGCCGTCGTGTTCCCACGCCGCAGCAGGCCCCGTGTCCTGCTCCCCCGCCGGCAGGCGGACCAGCACGCGCGCCACGAGCCGCCCGCGCAGGTCGTAGTGCAGGCGCGAGCGCACGGCATCGCCCGGCGTGCTGCCGGGCGTGCTGCTCTCTGCCGAAGGGCGGTGCCCCGGGCCCTGGCCGTCGCTCGTCTGCACGAGCTGGCCCGCCGCGTCATGGCCGAAGACCTGGCTGCGGCCATCGAAGCCCACCTCCTGCACGAGCCGGTCGGCCGCGTCGTGCACGAAGCGCGTCGCCTCGCCGTTCTCGTTGACCAGCTCCACGAGCCGCCCGGCCGTGTCGTAGCGCAGTTGCACGCCCCTGCCTGCCTGGGCCTGCTCGATCACCCGGCCCCAGAGGTCATGCCGGTAGGTCACCGTGGTACTGGTTCCCGATGCCGTCCCGGTGGCTTCCAGAACGTCGTGCGTGCCGTGGGTGATCGCTGCAAGCAAGCCACCCTGCGCCCAGCGGTATCGCACCGCCGTGTTGCCGGGGTACTGCACTCCTATCAGGCGCAGGGCGCCGTGCGCGAGCGCATGGCGGTAGTGCGTGCGCTGGCCCAGGGCATCCACCTCTTCGAGCAGCTCGCCCCAGGCGCCGTGGCGCAGGCTGTGGCTGCGCCCGGAGCAGTCGGTGCGCCGCGCGAGCTGGCCGCAGGCGTCATAGGCGAATTCGCTGCGCCCGCCCTGCGCGTCGACCACGGCCACCGGCTGGTCGCACCACGGCAGGGCGCTGGGCGCGAAGCGGCCATCGGCCTGGGGCTGGGCATATTCGAGGCGGGTGACCAGTGCCCGGGCCTCGGTCTCTGCCCCGGGTTCGGCGCCCTCGCTGCCGGCCGGCAGCACGGCTACTTCCACCAGCCGCCCCCAGGCGTCGTAGCGGTAGTGCGTGCGCGAGCCGGCCGCGTCCCGGCTCTGCAGCAGCAGGCCGTCCTGGGCAGAGCCGTCCTCGCCCCAGCGCTGCTCGGGGCCGCTGCGGCCGTCCGGGTGCTGCACGCCCAGCAGGCGGCCCGCGCCGTCGTAGCGCCACCAGGTGGTGCGCCCCAGCGCGTCGGTGGCGGCGATGCGCCGCCCGGCGCTGTCGTGGCGCCAGCGCTGCTCGGCGCCATCGGGGCCCACGAGCCGCACGAGGCGCTTGAGCCCGCCTTCGCCCTCGAAGTGGTATTCGGTGGTGCGCCCCAGGCTGTCGTGCACGAGGGTCCGGCTGACCGGCGGCGTGGCCGGCGCGCTGTCTGGCGGTGGCGGGTCGAGGTAATCGAAGCGGTAGGAGAGCCCCTCTTCGTTGTGCTGCTCGACCACGCGGGCGCCGGGGCGCGGCGGCTGCCGGCTCTGCGGTGCCTGGTCCTCGTAGACGTAGCGGTGCCAGGGCCCCTGGCGCACGCGGTGAGCGGTCATGCGGTGCAGGTCGTCGTAGCCGAAGCACCGCAGGAGGGTGCCGTCCTGCCCGAGCACTTCGGCCAGGTTGCCGGCCGTGTCGTAGCGGTAGCGCACCAGGGGCTGGGGCTGGGCTGGCGCAACGCCGGGTACGGTGTCCGGCCCGTTGGCGGGGGCGGTGCAGTCCACGCCGATGAGCCGCATGCCGTCGTCCGGGCCCAGCAGCGGGTGGGCGCTGGCGGGGAGTGGGGCTCTGGCCGCACCGGCAGCGGTGGGCTCGGGCGCGATGCGCTCGTAGAGCAGGGCGTAGCTGCGCCCGCTGCCATCGGTGATGCGCACGATGCGGCCCTGCTGCGGCCCGCTCTCGCCGCGGGCGTAGCGCTGGCTGCGGCCGAAGCGGTCGCGCACCTCGTGCAGCACGTGGGTCCCCGACACGGCGGTCTTGTTCGCCGCCGGCAGGAAGATCCAGGCCGAGGCGGGGGCCCCCGTGCCCGGCGTAGCGATCACGCAGGCGGGGTCCGCGCGCAGGTGCAGGGGCAGGTGCGCCCAGCGCGGCTGCAGCGTCCAGGGCCGCAGCTCGGGGGCCACCGTGCCCGATGCGCCAATTGCGGGCTGGCCAGGGGGAGCTTCTTCCTGCACCGTGCCGCCGCCGCGCAGCAGCCACAGGTTCTCGCTGGCGCTGTAGAGCGCCTGGCCGGGCTCCAGGGGCTCCTCGAACGCGATGGCCCGCCCCGATGCGTCGAAGAGCACGGTGCGCTCACCGGCCCATTCCAGGCGCAGTTCCATCGGCAGCTTCCAGCCGTGGCCCAGCAGCCCGCAGGCCGAGCCGTGCTCGGTGTTCACATAGCTGCTGTAGACGCGCTGCCATACCAGCGTCATCGGCCCGGGCAGGGCGAAGTCGAGATCGTCACCGCCGGTGAGCACTTTGGCGCCCAGCGACGGGTTCACGGGGCTGCCCACGGCCATGCCGCCCGGGCACTCGGAGCAGGCCACGCCGCCGGCCGAGCCGATCAGCACGGTGGCCGAGCCCTGCACGATGGGCCCGCCTTTCTTGGTCAAGTCGCCCTGGCGCGCTGCCGGTTTGCCGCTCATGTGTTTTCCCTCTGATCTTGGTTTTGGCAGGCGGCGGAATGCGCTGGGCTATTCCGCCGCCGCGGGTGGTGTGCGCGTGGCAAGGCGGTGGGTCTTTCTCCGCCGTGCTGTGCTGTGCTCTCCAGGCGCCCGCGCAGGATGCGCTTCGCTGCTAGCAGTTGAGCTTGTCGAGCGAGGAGAGCACTTCGATGAGCGCGGGCGTGAGCCGCACGGTGCTGGAGCCGCAGCGCAGCGTGATCTCGTCGCCGGCCTCCAGCGTGATGGCCTTGGCTTTCACCGCCAGGGCACCGGTCACCTCCAGGCTGTCGGCGCCGCCCACGCTCGCCTGGCGGTCCGAGCCCACGGAGAGCGAGTCCTTGCCGCCCACCGTGCGGCTCCAGTTCGCGCCCACCAGGTCGTTGCGCACGCCGCCGATGTTCACGCTGTAGGCCAGGCCGATGTTCATCATCTTGGCCATGCCGACGTTCTGCATGGCCACCATGCCCACGGTCTCGGTCTTCATCTTGCCGACCTGGATGGTCCAGTTGCTGCCGATCTGGACCTTCTCGTTCTTGCCGATGGTCTTGCTGCGGTTCTTGCCGATGTCGATGGTTTCGTCGATGCCGACGTCCTCGCGGCGGTTGTCGCCGATGCTGATCTTCTCGTCGTGGTCCACGCGCTCGGTGCGGTTGGAATGGATGGTGATGGTTTCGTCGCCATCGACCTCCTCGGTGCGCCATCCGTGCACGGTGATCTTCTCGTTGCGATCGACGGTCTCGGTGCGGTCGCGGTGGATCACGCTGGTCTCGTCGCGGTCGATGGTCTTGCGCCGGTCCTGGCCGACCCACTTGTCCTCGTCGTTCTCGACCTCGGTGAGCTGGTCCTTCTGGGCGTGCAGCCAGAGCTGCTCGGCGCCCTTCTTGTCCTCGAAGCGCAGCGCATTGGCATCGCCCGCGCCGTTCTTCATGCCGTCGCCGAAGGCGCCGCCCTTGCTCGACTTGGTCTTGATGCCCGACTGCGTGGCGTTGCCCGGCAGGCCCCAGGGCGGCATGTTGGCGGCGTTGTAGACGCAGCCCAGGATGATGGGGTAGTCGGGGTCGCCGTTCAGGAAGTCGACGATCACCTCCATGCCGATGCGCGGCGTGAAGACGGCGCCGAAGCCCGGGCCGGCCCAGCTGGTGGACACGCGCACCCAGCAGCTGGAGTTCTCGTCCATGGCGCCCAGCCGGTCCCAGTGGAACTGCACCTTGACGCGGCCGTACTCGTCGGTCCAGATCTCCTCGCCGGCCGGGCCCACGACCACGGCCGTCTGCGGGCCGGTGGTGCGCGGGCGCTGTGTGGTCACCTGGGGGCGGTAGGGCAGGGAGGTGGGGTGCACCTCCATGTTGAACTTCTGCACCGATCCGCCCTGGGTCTGGCCGACGCCGCCCGTGCCCTGGGAGGCCTGCACGTTCTCCTCCAGGTGGTACTGGACGCGCGTGACGAGGTACTGGCGGTTCTGGTCGCCGCGGGGGTAGTTCTCCAGCACGATGGTGTAGCCGGGGGCGATGGTGCGCTTGTTGAGCTCGGCCCGGGCGCGCTCGCGCGCGGCCATGCCCTCTTCCATGTGCAGGCGGGTGTAGGTTTCGCCGTCGGCGAACTCGGTATAGCCGCCCGGCCACTCGTAGCGCTCGTAGCTGTCCTGGGCATGGCCCGGGGGCGCCTGGCGCATCTCGGAGAGGTCGGCGCGGGGCTTCTTGAAGTCGTAGTCGTCCAGGTAGGCGCGTCCGGGGGCGACGCCCTGGCCCATGTGCCAGGCGAAGATGTGCTCGCGGTCGGCGATGGCGGCCTTGCCCGGGGGGTAGAAGGCGATGGTGTCGCCGCCGGGCAGGGGGGCGTGCGATCCGACCACGTCGTCGGCGAAGACCACGGTGTGGCTGCCGCTGGCGTGCTCGACGAACCAGTAGATGCCTTCGGACTCGCACAGGCGGGAGACGAACTGGTAGTCGCTCTCGTGGTACTGCACGGTGTAGGGCCGGCTGCGGTAGCCGCGGGTGAGGCGCTGCACGAAGGGCTTGCCGTAGCGGGAGAGCACCTGCGTGACGATGGCCGGCACGTCCATCTCCTGGAAGATGCGGAAGTCGGAGCGGCGGGTGGCGAGCCAGAGCCAGGGCTGGAGGGTGAGGCGGTAGGCGAACTGCGCGGAGGTGTCCTGCCCGCGCATGCCGAAGCCGGTGACGATGCCGTCGAGGTAGCGGCGGCCCTGGCCTTCGGTCTCCACGACGACAGTGGTGCCGAGCCCGAGGAGGGCCTTGGGATCGATGGACGAATCCTTGGACAGCAGGTCGATCTCGAGGGCGGATAGGGCCGAGAGTTCCTCCACACCCTGCAGCTGGCGGAACTGCAGGGCCTCTCCCAAAGGTGTCTGAATTGTTACGCGACGATTCGTCATGCGATCAACTGTTTCCAGGCGTTGTTGTTGGCGCGCATTATGGAGGCGGGGGTGCGCGCCGATGCACTGTTACTGTCGCGCCATTGCATCCAAATGTTCCCGGGATGCCGCAGGATGGCAACAGAAGGCAGCTGCTGGCGGTGTGATGCGCTTTATGCATGAAGTCATGGCGATGTCACACGGTATGCCAACACTCGCGGGTTTTGTTACCCACGGATCCTTGCATGCCTGCACACCTCTCCCCCTTGACGATCTCCGGCCGGACCGCATGGCCGCTCCATGCACTGGGTGCCGCGTCTGCCGCCCTGCTGGCCGCCTGCGGCGGCAGCGACGGTGCCAGCGACAACGCGGGCGCCACCGCCACGCTGGCCGTGCTGGAAACCACCGACCTGCACTTCAATGTGCGCAGCTACGACTACTTCAAGCTGGCGGACGATCCTTCCTACGGATTCGAGCGCACCGCCACGCTGGTGCGGCAGGCCCGCAAGGAGTTCCCCAACACGCTGCTGGTGGACAACGGCGACACCATCCAGGGAACGGCGCTGGCCGACTACGAAGCCGTGGTGAAGGCGATCCCCTGCAACCAGCAGCTCTCGATGTACAAGGCCATGGGGGCCCTGGGCTTCGACGCCGGAACGCTGGGCAACCATGAGTTCAACTACGGCCTGCCGTTCCTCAACCAGGTGCTCGGTGGCGGCATGGACGTCGAGGGCGTGGATGCCAGGCAGAAGTGCGCGGGCTCGGGCTACCCCGCAGTGCTGGCCAACGTGTACAGCAGCAAGACCCGGCAGCCCCTCGTGCAGCCCTACACGCTGATCGAGAAGACGCTGGTGGCCACCGGCCCCGACGGCAAGGAAGTGAAGCTGCCGATCAAGGTGGGCGTGATCGGCTTCACGACGCCCGGCATCATGAACTGGGACAAGCGCTACCTCGACGGCAAGGTGTATACCGAGGGCGCCGTGGAGTCCGCGACGAAGTACGTTCCGGAGCTGCGCGCCAAAGGGGCCGACATCGTCGTGGCGCTGCTCCACGGTGGCCTGGACGCGGGTGCGTACACGCCCACGATGGAAAACCCGGGCCTGTACCTCTCCAAGGTGTCGGGCATCGATGCCATGGTCATGGGCCACCAGCACAGCGTGTTCCCCGACACGGCGGCCACGCCGGCCTACAGCCAGCCCGGCGTGGACAACAAGGCGGGCACCATCAACGGCGTGCCGGCCGTGATGGCGAGCTCTTGGGGCAAGGCGCTGGGCGTGATCAGCCTCAAGATGAAGTGGGACGGCAAGGCCTGGAGCGTGGACAGGTCCGCGAGCAAGAGCGAGTTGCGCAACATCCAGACCGGCAAGGACGCGGCGGGCAAGGCCGTGTACGTGAGCGCCGATGCCACCATCGCACCGCTGGTCGAATCGCAGCACCAGGCCACCATCGGCTACGTGAAGACGCCCATCGGCAGCACGGATTTCCGCATGAGCACGCTGTTCGCCGACGTGGGCGATCCGGGCGCGATCCAGATCGTGAACCAGGCGCAACAGGCCTACGTGTCGGCCTACATCCAGGCCAACCTGCCCCAGTACAAGGACCTGCCGGTGCTGTCGGTGAGCGCGCCGTTCAAGTCCGGCTTCCAGGGCGGTGCCGATTACACCGACGTGGCCACCGGCCCGCTCGCGATCTTCAACGCGGCCGACCTGTACCTCTACCCGAACACCGTCTACGCGGTGAAGGTGAACGGCGCGGACATCAAGAACTGGCTGGAGGCAGCGGCCAAGCGCTTCAACCAGATCGACCCTGCGAAGACGTCCGAGCAGCAGCTCATCAGCACCTTCCCGGGCTACAACTTCGACATGTTCACCAGCACCGACGTGCAGTATGAGATCGATGTCACCCAGCCCACCGGCAGCCGGATCAGGAACCTGGCGTACAAGGGCCAGCCAATCAACACCGCGCAGGAGTTCGTGATCGCCACGAACAATTACCGCGCCACCAGCGGCAAGAGCTTCATCGACAAGCTCGACGGCTCCGGCACCATCTGGGCATCGCCCGACGCGAACCGCGACGTGGTGATCGACTACATCCGCAAGAACCCCAGCGTGACCCGCACGGCCAATGGTGCGGCCAAGAGCTGGCGTTTCGCCAAGGCGACCACGGCCGGGCCGGTGGTGTTCAGTTCCGGGGCCAACGCGCTTTCCGTGGCGCAGGCCGCAGGCCTCGCGAACATCTCGCTGCTCGCCGCCGACGATGGCTCGGGCAAAGGCACGTCGAAGTACCGGCTCGACCT
Source organism: Acidovorax sp. NCPPB 4044 (assembly GCF_028069655.1). NCBI lineage: Bacteria > Pseudomonadati > Pseudomonadota > Betaproteobacteria > Burkholderiales > Comamonadaceae > Acidovorax > Acidovorax sp. NCPPB 4044. The sequence goes on along the minus strand of NZ_JAMCOS010000001.1, from coordinate 3,503,902 downwards.
GTCGAAGTAAGCGAACGGCCGATGCACGGGCCGGTGCGTGCCGGCCCATGCTTCGGGCATCAGTCGTCCAGGTGTTCGCTCAGGACCTGGCCGGTGGTGGGTTCCACGCGCAATTCCACAGACTGGTTGGCGCGGTTGGTGGCCTCGGCTTCCCAGATCCCGTCGTCGTATTCGACGCCGCGGACATGGGTGTAGCCGGCCTGCTGCAGTGCCTGCACCACCTGCTCGGCGCCGAGCACGGGCTGGCCGTTCAGCGTGCCGCCGGTGCGCCCCACCTGGCTCAGCACTTCGAGCGTCACGGGGTGCAGCACGAATTCCACCTTCTCGTGCTGCTGGACCGATTTGCGGGCCTTCGCTTCCCAGAAGCCGTCGTCCAGTTCCACGTCGTACACCACGGCATAGCCGCCGGCGCGCAGCCGCTGGGCCACCTGCTCCGCGCTGGGCAGCGTGGTCCCGATGTCGCTCTTGCGCACGGCGGTGAAGCTGCCGTTGGCATCGTTCACCAGCACGTTCGCGCGCACGCCGTCATGGGAGACGGCTTCGGCGGTCCAGTATCCGTATTGCTTCTGGAGGTCATGCGGCGCGACGTAATGGTTCTGCGCCATCACGTTGACCGCCTCCTGGGCATTCAAGGCCAGGGCGAGGGAGGGCAGTGCGGCTGCGGTGGCGATGGCCAGCGTGACAACGGTCTTCTTCATGGTTGCTTCCTTTCGGTGTTGCGATGGTTGGGAGATCTGGAGGCAGTGTGCGCAACCGTTCCTAAACCCACCGTGAAGCGCCCATTCATGGGCCGTTTAATGGCGCCCGCAATAATCGCGCGATGGAGCAACGGACATCGGGCTATTTCTTTCGGGCGGCAGCGTGTGCGGCGCTGGTGCTCGCCTGCGCCCAGGCCCCGGCGGCCGAACAGGACGCGGCGCGGCGCGGCGTGCTCACCGGCCAGCTCAAACCCCTCAACAGCATCATTGCGGACATCGGCCGCCAATACGCCGGCCGCGTGATCGACGTGGAGAGCAAGCGGGGGCGCAACGGCGAGCTGCGCTACGAGATGAAGATCATCGATGCGCGGGGCGAAAAGCACGAAGTGCTGGTGGATGCCGCCACCGGCTCGGTGGTGGCGCAGGAGCGCGACTGGCCCACGCAGCCCGTGCCGCTGGCGCAGATGGTCCGCTACATCAAGCAGCTGGAGCAGCGGTACGGCTCGCGCGTGGTGAACGCCGAATTCGAGCGCGATGCCCAGGGCAAGGCCGTGTACGAGGTCAAGCTCTCGGACCGGCCTGCGGGCGAGATGAAACTGCTGGTGGATGTGCACACGGGCGAGGTGCTGCACCCGCCCGCGCAGAACGCCGTGCAGGCCACGCCGAAGTCGATGGCCGTGATGCTGGAATCGCTGCGGCCCCGGTTCTCGGGGCTGGTGCTGGAGGTGGAGCTGGAGACCGACCATCGGCGGCGCCCGTATTACAGCGTCGAGCTGCAGCAGCCCAATGGCTTCAAGCTGGAGCTGGAAGTCGATGCCGTCACGCTGGAAGTCACGCGGCAGAAGGTGGACGACTGATGCGCATTCTGGTGGTAGAAGACGATGCGGCGCTGGCGCAGCAGCTGCGCACGGCACTGGAGGCCGCGGGCTTTGCGGTGGATGTGGAACACGATGGAGAGTCCGCTTCGTTTGCGGGCAGTGCCGAGGCCTACAGCGCCGCCGTGCTGGACCTGGGCCTGCCGCTCAAGGACGGCCTGAGCGTGCTGCGCGACTGGCGCGATGCGGGCCGCGGCTGGCCCGTGCTGGTGCTCACGGCCCGCAACCGGTGGAGCGACAAGGTCGCCGGCTTCAACGCGGGCGCGGACGATTACCTGACCAAGCCGTTTCTCATGGACGAGGTGGTGTTGCGGCTGAGGGCCATGCTGCGCCGCACCGCCGGATCGGCGGGCGCAGTGCTGCGCACCGGCCCGCTGGAGTACGACGTGGTGCAGGGGCGTTTTTCGCTGCAGGGCCAGGGCCTGCAGCTCACGGCGCAGGAGCATAAGATCCTGGCCTACTTCATGCACCATCCCGGCAAGCTGCTCACGCGCACCGACATCAGCGAGCACGTGTATGCGCGCGACCTCGACCCGGACTCCAATACGCTGGACGTGCTGATCGGCCGCATCCGCCGCAAGCTGGGAGGCGCGCCGCAATTGGTGACCGAGCGCGGACAGGGCTTCCGCTTGGTGGCGCCCGAGGCCACCGCCTGACCCACGGCAGGCACCGATGGCACACGGCAGCAGCGGCAGCAGCAACGGCAGGGACAGCTTGGCCTCGCCGCGGGAGCCGTCTGCGCAACCCCTCCCGGCACAACCGGGGAATGGGTTTTCTGCATGGGCGCTGAGGCTGGCCCAGTGGCCCATGGCCACGCGCATCGCCCTCCTGGCGTTGGTTCCCATGCTGCTGCTGGCGGCCGCCGGTGGGCTGTGGCTGCGCGCGCAGATGCACCACAGCCTCCTGGGCAGCTTCGAGCAGGTGCTGCGCGAAAAGGCGCAGCGCGTGGGGGCGCGGCTGCACCCGGGGCCCCAGGGCGAACTGCGCGAGGCCACCGGCGGGGCGGACGAGTTCAGCGCGATCTACGCGGGCTGGTACTGGCGCGCGCAGCAGGGCCGGGAGGTGATCCGCTCGCGCTCGCTGTGGGACATGGACAGCCTGCCCATCGATGCGCGGCCCGTGCGCGGATCGGCCGCGCTCCACCTGTCCACGGGGCCGCTGCAGGAGCCCCTGCTGGCCCTCACCCTGCCCATCTCGCTGGGGCAGCCGCCTGCCGAGGTGGCGCTGACGGTGTATGGCCCCGCAGCCCAGTTGCAGGACAACATGCGGCAGATCGACCGCACGCTGCTGCTGGCCGGCGGGTTGCTGATGGTCCTGGCGGGCCTTTTGGCGTGGTTGCAGGTCCGCGTCGGGCTGGCGCCGCTGCGCCGGCTGGAAGCCCTGCTCACGGCCCTGCGCGCGCCGCACGGCGCGGGCCCCGACGTGGCGCAGCACCTGGCCGCCCCGACGGGGCGGGACCTGCAGCCCCTCCAGAATGAACTGGCGGGCCTGCTGGCGCACAACGCGCACGTGGTGGCGCGTGCCCGCGCCCATGCGGTCGACCTGAACCACGCCCTCAAGAAGCCCTTGGCCCTGCTGAGCGCACAGGCGAGCGCCCAGACCCAGGTTTCCAGCGCCGAAGTGCGCCGCCAGGTCGAGGCGATGGCCCAGCTGGTGGACCGGTACCAGGCCCGGACCTTGAGCGATGCGCTGCACGCCCACCCCGGAGCCGCGGGGCAGGCCGTGGACGTGCGGGAGTGCGCGGCCCAGGTGCTGCGCATGATGCAGCGGCTGCACGCAGACCAGGCCCTGGACTGGGCCCTGGAAGACGTGGCCCCGGACCCGCTGCTGTGGCGGGGGGAGCGGGCCGACCTGGAGGAGGTTCTGGGCAATCTGCTGGACAACGCGGGCAAGTGGGCGGCGTCCCGGGTGCGGTTGGCGCTGTCGGTGGAAGGGTCCGCCGAGCAGGCCATGCTGTGCCTGGACATCGAGGACGATGGCCCGGGCATGACGGCGGAGCAATTGCAGGCTGCCGGGCAGCGCGGGGTGCGGTTCGACGAATCGGTGCAGGGCAGCGGGCTGGGCCTTGCGATCGCAAGCCAGATCGCCCAGGCCTACGGAGGCCGCCTGCATCTGCACAAAAGCACCGGCCTCCGGGGGCTGGGCGTGCGGCTGGAAATGCGCGGATTGGTGCACGGCCCGGTGCGTGGATCCTCGGGCCGGACCGGCTGAGGCGGGCGCGCAATCGCGCCGGACTAGGCTGGCGAGGCGGTGCGCCGCCGGCCGGGCTGCAGCAGCACCACCAGTGCCCCCGCACCGCCTTCGGCCGGGCGGGCCTGCACGAAGGCGAGCACCTCCTTCTTCTGCACCAGCCAGCGCTGCACCCGCCCTTTGAGCACGGGCGTGCGCCCCGGCGAGCCCAGGCCCTTGCCGTGCACCACCCGCACGCAACGCAGGCCGGTACGGTGCGCCAGCCGGATGAATTCGCCCAGGGCCTCGCGCGCCTCGTCGGTGCGCAGGCCGTGCAGATCGAGCTGGCGCTGAATGCTCCAGTGCCCCGCACGCAGCCGGTGCGTCACGTCGGTGCCGATGCCGGGGCGGCGGAAGCTGAGCTGGTCGTCGACGTCGAGCAGCGTGCTGACGTCGAATTCATCGCTGATCGACTCCCGCAGCACACGTTCCTCGTCGAGTTCGCGCTGCACCGGCTGCGGCTCGGGCAGCTCCGGAGCGTGCCATCGGCGGTCGCGCTGGGTGCGCAGCGGCTGCACGGGCCCGACCGCGTCCTGGAACAGCATGCGCTCGGCCCGCTCGCGGCGCGCGGCTTCCTGCCGCTCGCGCAGGCGCAGGGCCTCGCGCTCGGCCGCCTCGGCCAGCGCCTTGCGCAGCGGTTGCAGATCCTGGAGGGAGCGGGCTTTCACGTTCATGGAGATGCCGGTTGTATCCGATACCCGCCGGACCCTGCCGTTGCGTCAGGGCAGCCCTTTCGGCTCCAGGTATTCCGCTGCAATGAACTGCGTCGTCTGCGCCGGGTTGAAGTTGTCGTCGCTCACGAAGACGATCACGCGCCGCCCGCCAGGCAGTGGCGGGCCCCACGCCATGCCTTCCAGGTTGTCCACGGCAGGCAGCCCCGGCGCGGGAAATTCGGCCACGAGGGCCTTGGCGGCCGGCACATGGTTGCCGGGCTCGAGCCGGTCCAGGGCGAGCGTGTCGCTCGCGGCGAGCGTGCCGATGCGGTAGAGCCGTGCGGAAAAGCCCGCGCCCGCGCTGTAGGCCCGCTCCAGCACCAGGAGGTGGTCAGGGCCGTCCGCGAGGATCTCGCTCACGCCGTTCAGTTGCGGCCCCCACGGCAGGCGGCGTGCCCGCGGCACGGCGTCGGGCACGTAGGCGATCTGCCGCAGGGCCTGCCCGCTCGCGATGTCGAGCGCGGTGATGCGCAGCGGCCCACCCGGAGCTTGCAGCGTGGGCACCGGGCCGTCCTGGTGCCAGGCGGCCTCCATCGCGATCCACGCGGTGCGGCCGTCCGGCGAGAGGGCCAGGCCTTCCAGCGACTGATTGCCGCGCGGGCCGCGCTTGCCAGGTTGCGGCGTGAAGCCGGAAGGCAAGGCGAACTGGCGCACTGCGGCGCCATCGGCGCCGTTCTCGCGCAGCGCCGGAGCGAAACCGCGGGCGAAGTCGCCTTCACTGGTCCACAGCAACGAGCGGCCGCCGGGCAGCCAGCGCACGGCCTCGGGGTCGGGCACTTCCGCGCAAGCCTGCCCTGCGCGCCTTGCCTCGCGGGGCGAGGGGAACGGCTGGCCGTCCGGCTGGCGCAGCGTGAGCACGCCGGTGAGGGTGGGCGGCTCCAGCGCGTCTTCGCGGTAGTGCAGGCGTGCGGTGTAGAACCGCGCCGGTTGCAGGGCGGAACGGTCGTCGCTCAGCAGCACCCATTGGTTCTGCACGGGGTCGTGGTCGATGCCCGAAATGCCGCCCACCGTGGTGCCCAGGAATTCCATCGCGTGGGGCAGCGCGGCCGTGCCGATCAGGCGCAGGCCGCGGAGCGCTTCGGGCGGTGCCTGCGCGATCGCTGGCGGGGCGAGATGCGGTGCCGGACGCAGCGGCGCACACGCCGCCAGCAGGGCGGCCACCGCGCAGGCCAAGGCCGGAGGATGCCGCCGCCCTCGCATGCTAGATCAGGCCCAGTTCCGCCATGGACGCCGAAGAGCCCGGGGCGACGATGATGTGGTCCAGCACGCGGATGTCCACGAGCGCCAGCGCTTCGCTCAGGGCGCGCGTGAGGGCTTCGTCCGCCCGGCTGGGCTCCACCTGCCCGCTCGGGTGGTTATGGACCAGCACCACGGAAGCGGCATGGTGGTGCAGCGCGCGCAGGACGACCTCGCGGGGATACACGCTGGCTTGGGAGAGAGTGCCGCGAAACATCTCCTCCAGCGCGATGAGGCCGTTCTGGCTGTCGAGAAACAGCACCGAGAACACCTCGTGCGGCTTGCCGCCCTGGTAGAGCTGCAGGTATTCGCGCACGGCGCGCGGCGAGGTGAACATGTCGCGCTTGGGCAGCGCCTGGGCGAGCACGCGGCGGGCCAGTTCCAGCACGGCCACGAGCGCCGTCCGCTTGGCCGGGCCGAGGCCCTTGATGCGCTTGAGGTCGTGCACGTCGGCATGCAGCAGTCCGCCGATGCCGCCGAAACCTCCGCCCAGCGTGCCCGTGGCCGGATCGGGAAGCGCCGGCGAGAGAAGCTCCTGGGCCATCTGCATCACCCCTTTGCCCACGATGCCGGTGCGCAGAAGGATGGCCAGGAGTTCGGTGTCCGAGAGGGCCGCCGGGCCGCGGGCCAGCAACCGTTCGCGGGGGAGGGCATCGTTGGTCAGAGTCTTGAGGGCCATGGGGTTGGAAAGAAGGAAGGACAATCGGGCCATACCTGGGGCCGCGCCACGCGATGCCACCACTGGGTTTTTATACACCATTTGCAAGCCGACGGGCAGTCCCATGACCTCCACCGCCTCCTCTTCCGCACCCACCGTGCAGCCGGGTTCCTTCCTGACCCTGCACTACCGCCTGGCCGGCCCTTCGGGCGACGTCATCAATACCTTCGGCGACAAGCCGGCCACGCTCTCGCTGGGCGCCGGCGAGCTTTCGCCCGCGATGGAGCAGCGCCTCATCGGGTTGCCGGAAGGCACGCGCACCACCTTCGAGCTGCCCGCCGGCGAGGCCTTCGGCGACCGCAACCCCGAGATGCAGCAGTGGGTGGCCGGCAGGCTCCTGGCCGAGCTGGGCGACCCCGACGAGCGCTACGCGATGGGCGACGTGGTGCAGTTCCCCACCCCCGACGGCACGGGCAGCTATGCGGGCGTGGTGCTGGAGGTGCGCGAGGACGGCGCGGTGCGCTTCGACTTCAACCATCCGCTGGCCGGCCAGCCCGTCACCTTCGAGGTGCAACTCATCGGGGTGCTCTGACGCCATGGCCATCCAACCCCAGGAAATCGTTCTGGCCGAGCCTCGCGGCTTCTGCGCGGGCGTCGATCGCGCGATCGAGATCGTGGAGCGCGCGCTGCAGAAGTTCGGTGCGCCCATCTATGTGCGCCACGAGATCGTGCACAACACCTACGTCGTCAACGACCTCAAGGCCAAGGGCGCGATCTTCATCGAGGATCTCGCCGACGTGCCGCCGGGCGCCACGCTGGTCTTCAGTGCCCACGGCGTGAGCAAGGCGGTGCAGGAGGAAGCCCGGGCGCGCGGTTTCAGCATCTTCGACGCCACCTGTCCGCTGGTGACCAAGGTCCATGTGGAGGTCGCCAAGCTCGCGAAGGAGGGGTACGAGTTCATCATGATCGGCCACAAGGGCCACCCCGAGGTGGAGGGCACCATGGGGCAGCTGGACCAGGGCATCCACCTCGTGGAAGACGTGGCCGACGTGGCCCGCGTGCAGCCCGCGCAGACCGCGAAGCTCGCGGTGGTCACGCAGACCACGCTGTCGGTCGACGACGCCGCCGAAATCACCGCAGCCGTGCGGGCGCGCTTCCCGCAGGTGCGCGAGCCCAAGCAGCAGGACATCTGCTATGCCACGCAGAACCGCCAGGACGCGGTGAAAGTGCTCTCCGGGCAGGTGGATCTCCTCATCGTGGTGGGCAGCCCCACCAGTTCCAACAGCAACCGCCTGCGCGAGCTGGCCGTGCGGCTGGGCACCCAGGCCTACATGGTGGACAGTGCGCAAGAGCTGCGCACCGAATGGTTCGAAGGCGTGCAGCGCGTGGGCCTCACGGCCGGCGCGTCGGCCCCCGAAGTGCTGGTCCGGCAGGTGATCGACCGCATCCGGGCGCTGGGCGCAGTGGCAGTGCGCAGGATGGACGGCATCGAGGAGACGGTGAAGTTCCCGCTGCCCAAGGGGCTCAGGATCGATGCGGCCACCGGACTGGAGATCCGCGAGCGGACCCCCGAGACAGGCGCTGCGGAGCATTGAGCGAATCGGGGCGGTGCGAAAGCCACGCCAGGATTGCTATTAATTTAGTAGCAAACAATTCAATGAATCCGGCGGCATGGATGCTTTTTCATGCCCAGGGCGTAGCAACCGGTTCCGGGAGGGGGCCGGGCAAAGCCCCCACGCCTTCCTGCCCCAAATCCCCACCGGCGGTAGGACTTCTTACAATTTCCGCTCGATTCACTCCGAGGGAGCCTTCACTCCCTGCTTATGGAAATAGCATTACTGTTCGCCCTCATCCTTCTCAATGGCCTCTTTGCCATGTCCGAGCTGGCGCTGGTTTCAGCGCGCAAGACCCGGTTGCAGAAGCTGATCGATGAGGGCGATAGCGGCGCCATCGCCGCCATGAAGCTCGGCGAAGACCCGACGCGTTTTCTCTCCACCATCCAGATCGGCATCACCTCCATCGGCGTGCTCAACGGCATCGTCGGCGAAGCCGCCTTGGCCGAGCCGTTCGCGGTCTGGCTGTTGTCCGTGGGCATGCCCGAGAAGTACGCCGGCTATACGGCGACGGGCCTGGTGGTGGTGCTCATCACCTATTTCTCCATCGTCGTCGGCGAACTCGTGCCCAAACGCCTGGGCCAGAGCTATCCCGAAACCCTGGCGCGGCTGGTCGCTCGGCCGATCAACTGGCTGGCGCTCGCCACCAAACCCTTCGTGCGGCTGCTGTCGGTTTCGACGCAAGCCCTGCTGCGCCTGCTGGGCGTGAAGGAAAACACCGCCAGCGCCGTGACCGAGGCCGAGATCCATGCCGTGCTGGCGGAAGGCACGAGCGCCGGCGTGATCGAATCCCATGAGCACCAGATGGTGCGCAACGTGTTCCGCCTGGACGATCGCCAGATCGGCTCGCTCATGGTGCCGCGCGCCGACGTGGTGGTGCTCGACATCGAGGACAGCTTCGAAGACAACGTCCGGCGCATCGAAACCTCCGACCATGGCCGCTTCCCCGTGGTGCGCGGCGGCATGGAGAACGTGCTGGGCGTGCTCAATGCCCGCCAGTGGCTGTCGCGCTCGCTGCGCGAAGACGTGCGCGACCTGGCCACCCAGCCGCTGCAGACGGCGCTCTACGTGCCCGAGACGATCACCGGCATGGAGTTGCTCGACAACTTCCGCCAGTCCGACCTGCAGATGGCCTTCGTCATCGACGAATACGGTGAAGTGCAGGGCATCGTCACGCTGCGCGACCTCGTCGAAGCCATCACGGGCGAATTCCACGCGCGCGACCCGGCCACGTCCTGGGCGGTGCAGCGCGAAGACGGCAGCTGGCTGCTCGACGGGCACATCCCCGTGCCGGAACTCAAGGACCGGCTGGATCTCGACGCCGTGCCCGAGGAAGACCGGGGCCGCTACCACACGCTGAGCGGCATGGTCATGCTGCTGACCGGCAAGCTGCCCAAGGTGACGGACACCGTGCAATGGGAGGGCTGGCAGTTCGAGGTGGTGGACATGGATGGCAAGACCATCGACAAGGTGCTGGCCAGCCCGCTGCCCACCGTGACCATCGCGGAAGCCCAGGGAGCCGTGCTGGCCGATTGACGCCAGCGCCAGAGGCTGCCCGGGCAACGCCCGGGTGGCTTCTTTCCGTCAGCTCCAGAGGTCGAGCGGCGGATCGGCGGCCACGGCACGCAGGATGTCCGTGCGCGAGATGAAGCCTGCGAGCGTGCCGTATTCGTCCGTCACGGGCAGGCCGGGCAGACCCGTGTCCAGCAGCACGCCCGCCACGCGGCGCAGTTCGGTGTCGGGCGCGACCGTGGGCACCGGGCTCACCATGACTTCGGACACCGGCCGGCGTGCCAGGTCGATCGCCGCCTTCACGCTGCCCGGCTCGGGCAGCAGATCGAGCGGGGCCATGTCGGCGCGCAGCAGCAGGCCGACCACGTGGCCCTGGGCATCCACCACGGGCGCCTGCGCGACGTGGTACTGCGCCAGCGTCTGCCATGCGTCGTTCACGCGGACGTCCGGCGGCACCGAGAGCGATCCGGAAGTCATGACATCCCGCACGTGCATGAGGGGTTGGCGGGCCTGCTGCGGCCCTTGCTCGGTCTGCGCATAAGCACTGACTGCGACCTGCGCGAGCAGGTTCACTTGCGGGTGGGCGGGAGCGGGCGGTTGCGGCGCGACCTCCGGCTCGGGCACATCGGGGCCGCGGGTGCGCAGGGCCTGGGGACGCTGCACGCGGCGCACGGGCGACACCTGCGACAGCTGCTCGGGACCGCCACGGTACATCTGCCCCAAGGGGCCGAACACGAAGAACATGCGCCATCTCCTGCTGAGGAAAGCCGCGGAGCGCGGCCCATGGGCATGTTATCGGCAGGTGCGGCGCACACCACAGGGCGGGCAGGCAACCACCGGGCTCGAGGCGTGCGTCGAACGGCGCTGCATCGGCAAAGGCTCGGTGACGGGCTGCATACACTCGGAGGCTTCGCTGCCCGCCAAGGTCGGGTGCCGCCGTTACATCTCTTCCGAGTGCCTTCCCATGATCGATCGCTCCGCCATTTCCTCTGCCCGGCTGCGCGTGGCCGCGCATCCCGACTTCCTGCGGACCACGCCGCTCATGCGGCTGTCCGGCCGCTCGCTGGGCATCGGCTGTGCCGAGGTGTGGCTCAAGCTGGAACACTTGCAGGTGGGCGGCAGCTTCAAGGCCCGGGGCATGCTGTACCGCCTGCTGGCGAACTCCGTTCCGGACAGCGGGGTGATCGTGGCGTCCGGCGGCAATGCCGGCATCGCCACGGCGGCCGCCGCTCGCTCGCTGGGCGTGCGCTGCGAAGTCTATGTGCCCGAGGTGTCGCCGGAGGCCAAGCGTGCGCGCCTGCGGGCCCTGGGCGCGCATCTGGTCGTGGGCGGCGCCACCTATGCGGAGGCCCTGCAGGCGTGTCTGGCGCGGCAGCAGGAAACCGGCGCCTTGCTCAACCATGCGTATGACCAGCCCGAGGTGGCCGCGGGTGCGGGAACGCTTGCGCTCGAGATGGAAGAGCAGGCAGGAGGGCTGCCGGACAGCGTGCTCGTGAGCGTGGGCGGCGGCGGGCTGATCGCCGGTATCGCCGCGTGGTGCGAAGGGCGCGCACGCGTGGTCGCCCTGGAACCCGAACGCGCCCCGACCCTCCACAGCGCACGCGCGGCGGGCGCCCCGGTCGATGTGGCGGTCGGCGGGATCGCCGCCGACTCACTGGGCGCCCGGCGCATCGGCGACATTGCCTGGCAGGTGTCGCAGCGGCATGTGCAGGATGCCTTGCTGTTGCCCGACGAGGCCATCCGCGCGGCGCAGCAGTGGCTCTGGCATGAGCTCAAGCTGGCCGTGGAGCCCGCAGCGGCCCTGGGAATCGCCGCGCTGCAGAGCGGCGTGTACCGTCCGCAGCCGCAAGAGACGGTGGGCCTCGTCATCTGCGGCGCCAACTGCGATCCCGCAGCGGTGGCCTGAAGGCGCAGCGTCGCGTTTGCGCCGCGGCGGGGTCAGCCGGTACCGCACCCGGCGGTGTTCGCGCCGTCGCAGTTGACCATCCAGCCCACACCGAAGCGGTCCACCAGCGTGCCGAAATGCGCGCCCCAGAACGTGACGGTGAAGGGCATGGTTACCATGCCCCCTTCCGAGAGGCCACGGAAAATGCGCTCGCCATGCGCCGCATCCGACGGGCAATTGATCGACATCGAAAACCCCGCATGTCCGCCGAACGGCTGGCCCGGCATGCGGTCGCTGGCCATGAAGCGGTGACCACCGGGCGCTTCCAGTGTGGCGTGCATGATCTTGTCGCACCAATGTGCGGGCAGTTGCTTCTCGAGTGGGGAGCCTCCGTAGCGCTGCACGGACTGGACCGCCCCTCCCAGGCACCGTGCATAGAACTCCAGCGCCTCTTCGCAATTGCCATCGAAGAAAAGATACGGTTCTATCTGCATCGCGCCTCCTGTTGCTGTTGGATGCATCCTAAAGCGATGAGGCCCGGATATTCAATGCCTGACAACCCATGGGGGGTGGTCGGTAAAATCGCGGGCTATGCTCGATATCCTCCTCCTTCGCAAAGACCTCGATTCCGCCATCGCGCGGCTGGAAACCCGCAAGAAGCCCCAGAGCTTCCTCGAGGTGGAAACCTTCCAGTCCCTGGAGTCCGAGCGCAAGACGCTGCAAACGCGGACCGAGGAACTGCAGGCCCGGCGCAACCAGCTTTCCAAGCAGGTCGGCCAACTCAAGTCCAAGGGCGAGAACGCCGACGGCGTGATGGCCGAGGTGGGCAGCCTCAAGATCGAACTCGAAGCCTCCGCTGCGCGCCTGGAGCAGATCCAGGCCGAATTGCACGCGCTGTTGGTGGCCGTGCCCAATCTGCCGCACGAGAGCGTGCCGGTCGGCTCCGACGAGTCGGGCAACGTGGAGATCCGTCGCTGGAGCCCGGACGGCCAGGCCCCCAAGGCCTTCGATTTCCCGGCCAAGGACCATGTGGACCTGGGCGAACCCCTGGGCTTGGATTTCGACATGGGTGTGAAGCTCTCCGGCTCACGTTTCACCGTGATGAAAGGCCCCATCGCCCGCCTGCACCGCGCATTGGCGCAGTTCATGCTCGACGTGCAGACGCAGGAGCACGGATACACCGAGTGCTACGTGCCCTACGCCGTCAACGCCGACTCCCTCAAGGGCACGGGGCAACTGCCCAAGTTCGAAGGCGATCTCTTCGCCGCGAAGAAGGGCGGACAGGAAGGGGAGCCGGTGCCGGACAACGCGGCGCTCTATCTCATTCCGACCAGCGAGGTGCCTCTGACGAACTTCGTGCGCGACCAGGTCGTGCCGGAGGCGGAGCTGCCCATCCAGCTCACGGCGCACACCCCATGCTTCCGCTCCGAAGCTGGAAGCTATGGCCGCGACACGCGCGGCATGATCCGGCAGCACCAGTTCGACAAGGTCGAGATGGTGCAGATCGTGCATCCGGAAAAGAGCTACGAGGCGCTGGAGGAGATGACCCGCCATGCCGAGGCCGTTCTGCAAAAGCTCGGCCTGCCATACCGCGTCATGCTGCTGTGCACGGGTGACATGGGTTTCGGCGCTGCCAAGACCTATGACCTCGAAGTGTGGCTGCCCGCTCAGAACACCTACCGGGAGATCAGCTCCGTGAGCAACTGCGAAGCATTCCAGGCCCGCCGACTGCAGGCGCGTTTCAAGAATGCCCAGGGCAAAAACGAACTTCTCCACACACTGAACGGCTCGGGCCTGGCCGTGGGCCGTACCTTGGTGGCGGTGCTGGAAAACTACCAGAACGCCGACGGCAGCGTGACCGTGCCCGAGGCGTTGCGTCCTTACATGGGTGGATTGAGCGTTCTCGCCTGATGCGCAGCCATCAGCTTTTTTCCTTACCCGTTTCCGGGGAGGTCGTATGAGGCTCAATGTCGGCTGCGGCCGCAACATCCTTGGAGGGTGGGTGAATCTGGACAGCCAAGCGTTGCCTGGTGTGGACATCGTTGCCGACCTCGATACCTGCGCGGCGAAGCCGTTGCCGCTCGCGGACGGCAGTGTGGAGGAATTCCTGCTGTCGCATGTGCTGGAGCACATTCCCAATGTGCTGCCCATGATGCAGGAATTCCACCGCATTGCCCGGCCCGATGCCCCGATGGTCATCCGTGTGCCCCATGGCGCGAGTGATGACGCTTTCGAGGATCCGACGCATGTCCGCCAGCTTTTCCACGGGTCCTTCGGATATTTCTCGCAGCCTTATTACTGGCGCGCGGATTACGGGTACCGGGGTGACTGGATCACGGACCGCATCGAGTTGACCGTCGCGCAGCGCCTGCGCAGCTTGCCTCATGAGCAGATCTGGGAATGCATCCAGAGCCAACGCAACGTGGTGGTGGAAATGGTGGCGTACCTGCGCGCGGTGAAACCCGTTCGTGCCCCCCTGCGCGAGTTGCAGCATTCACCGCACATCGTTTTGGTCTGAGCACAGCGTGCATTCGTTCCGCCAGGGTTTTTGGCCACGGCACCTGATAAGTTGCGAAAATCTTCTGCTAGAATTGCGGGCTTCGACACACAGGAGAGGTGGCAGAGTGGTCGAATGTACCTGACTCGAAATCAGGCGTGGTGGCAACATCACCGTGGGTTCGAATCCCACCCTCTCCGCCAAATGCGCAAGATCAAACGGGCCCTTCGGGGCCCGTTTTCATTGGCGCTCCCGCAGGCGGCAGCCGCATGCCGCACCATCGTCTTTTGTCGTCGCCAAGCATGGCCGATGGCTGAAACATTTCCGACGATCAATTCACGTTTAATAAATACAAATAATTCGCATTCGCTGTTTTGTTTGTATCATCGCTTTCCATGAGCCGGAACTGTTGCCGGCAATTCCAGGAAAGCGCTGCCTATGTCCTTGCCGTTGTCCGAACCTTCCTTGGCCGATGTGTTCGTTGCCCATCGGGCACAGCTGTGGCGTGTGGCGCGGCAGATCGTGAATACCGGGGATCTTGCGGACGACGTCGTGCAGGATGCCTACCTCAAACTGGCGGAAGGCCCCAGCACGAGGGTGGCGGAGCGGCCCATCGGCTACTGCTGCCAGGTGGTGCGGAATCTTGCTTTGGACTACTGCCGTCGGCACAAGGTCGAAGCGAGCTATCGCACATTCGACGTGGACGTCGAGGCGATCGACGTCCCATGCCACCGGTCGCCCGACCGGATGATGTGCGAGCAGCAGGTGATCCATGCGATCGACACCGTGCTCTCGCAACTGCCCCCGCGAACCCGCATGGTGTTCGAGCTCTACCGCATCGAAGGACTCACGCAGCGCCAGATCGCTGAAAGGCTGGGCTGCGCACTGGGGCTCGTCAATGGCCTGATTGCCGACGCCGCAAAGGCCGTCGCCCGGTGCCGTGTGCACATGATGCCCAGCCAGTGAGCCATCCTGGGGCAGGGCGGCTTCCTGGCTCCCGTCGAGGTTTGCCACGGACCGGGAGGTGGTGGCTTCCGGATGCGCTAGGCTTGGCGCATGAATGCACCGTACGACGACGATCCTGTCTGGGACACGGCCTGGGCTTGGGCCCAGCGCGAATTCGATCGTGAGACTTTTGACGCAGCAGCGCGTGCCGAGATGACGGCATGGTTGCTGAAGGATCCGCTGCACAGGCAGAGGTATGAAGAGGCGGCCCATCTCTGGCTGCTGGCGGGCATGGTTCCCCGCCGAAGCGGCAATCCCACCAGTGGTGAGGAGCGCGAAGACGCCTGATGCCTATGCTGCACGCCCGACGGCCGACGATTTGCCAACGGGTGCATTTGCCGCGGCCCCTGCGATGAACAGATTGCCTCGTGAATCGTCTTGTGGAGGTGGGTCTGCCATTCGGCCTCCATCCTCCGGACGGAGAGACGTGGCGACCCTGTGTTCAACTGCACAAGGGATGCACCGATGTCTACGAGCTGCTTCGATCGCGAAGACGAAACTTTCATCGTCCTGATCAACTACGAAGGACAGTATTCGATCTGGCCGCACTGGAAGGCGGTGCCCGACGGATGGACGTCCGTCGAAGGCGTGCGCGGCGACAAGAAGACCGTGGTCGCTTACGTGGATGAAGTCTGGACGGATATGCGGCCCCAGTCGCTGCGCGACTGGATGCAGCGCCAGGAGTCCGGGGCGCAGACCGAAGACTCGACCACTGCAGCAGCCTGACGGCGATGGCGCGCGACGCTGCTCTGCCGCTGGTCTGCCTGCCTTGCGCGGGTGCCAGTGCCACGATGTACCTGCGCTGGCGGAGGGGTTTGCCTGCCGGTGTCGAGGTGGCGCCGGCGGAGCTGCCCGGCCGTGGTGCTCGAATGGGCGAGCCGTTTGCAAAGAGCTATGGCGACCTCGTGGAGCAGCTTGCAGAACCTTGCCTGCGCGCCGCAGATGGGCGTCCGTTCGTGCTTTTCGGGCACAGCATGGGGGCGTTGCTGGCCTACGGCGTGGCCCGGCACCTGCAGACTTATTCGGAAGTGGAGCCTGCTGCGTTGATCGTATCGGCTTGCGCTGCTCCGTTGGCGCGAAGTGCAGAGCGCTACGCCGAGCCGCTGGACGATGGGCGGCTGCTCACGGACTTGCGAGACCAGGGCGGCACTCCCGACGCGGTGTTTGCTGAGCCCGAGCTTCTGCGTATCACGCTGGATGTGCTGCGTGCGGACTATCGCGTTTGCTACAGCTTCGAGCGTGACCAGGAGGTCAGGCCGCTGAGTTGCCCCATCCACGTCTTCGCGGGCCGGAATGACCGTATTCACCACTCCGAGTTGCTTGCCTGGGCGCATGAAACGCGCGGGCCTGCGACCACGGATTGGTTCGACGGTGGGCATTTCTACCTGCGCGACCGCGAGCCCGCTTTCCTGAGCACGCTGGAACAGCGCTTGAGGCCATTGCGTGTGGCCTGGAACCCGCCGTCCGTTGTCTCCGCCGCCTGAGGGCGGTCTTCTCTCTCCCCTGCTTTTCCTGGTTTCCTGCCGCGTGCATGCGGCGGGCTGGCGGCGCCTTCGTGCGCACAAGGAGTTTTCCATGAATGAAATGCCGATGCAATTCAGGCGCCACGCGCCCGAGGGATCCGAGTTGCCCTTGCTGATCACGCCCCATCGACCGGGCGAGGGATTGCTGGACGCGCTTGCACGGCTGCACCCGCGCATCGACGCGGTGCTGCCGCAGGTTGGCGGTGTGCTTTTGCGGGGCTTTGCCGTGCCGGATGTCGAGACATTCCAGCAGTTTGCGGCGTCATTCGGTCATCCACTGCTGAAGTACGAATTCGCATCCACTCCGCGCTCGGCTGTGGAGGCATCGACGGGTGCCGGCGTCTACACCTCAACCGAATACCCGGCGCACCAGAGCATTCCCTTGCACAACGAGCAGGCCTACACACGCGAATGGCCGATGCGGATCTGGTTCCACTGCGTGAAGGCCTCGGCAGAAGGGGGCGAGACACCGATCGCGGACAGCAGGGCAATTTATCGGCGCATACCCGCACGCATCCGCCAGCTCTTCGAGCCCGGCGTGCTCTACGTACGCAATTTCGGAGACATGGATGTGCCCTGGCAGAAAGTGTTCAACACCGAGCGGCGCGATGAGGTGGAAGCGTTCTGCACGCGCTCGGGAATCGGCTGGGAATGGAAGGAGGACGGAGGCCTCCGCACGCGGCAGCTCTGTCAGGCGATCGAGGTGCATCCCGCCACCGGTGAGACCGTGTGGTTCAACCAGGCGCACCTGTTCCACATTTCCGCCCGCGATGCGGAAGAGCGGGAGGTGCTGGAGGAAGTGCTGGGCATCGAGAACGTACCGCGAAACACGTTCTTCGCCGATGGCTCCCCCATGCCTGACGCCGTGCTGGACGAAGTACGCGCCGTGCTCGATGCCGAAACCGTTTCATTCCCATGGGAGGAGGGCGACGTAATGATGCTGGACAACATGCTCGCGGCCCATGCCCGCTCGCCTTTCAAGGGTGCCCGCAAAGTGGTCGTGGCGATGGCGCAGCCACACGGCAACCTGGAGGTGGCAGCATGAATGCCAAGGATGGGATGCTGCTGGAAGCCGCACACACGGTCGCGGCAGAGCCGCCGCCTGGCAACTTCGTGGAGCAGCTGGAGCGCCTGGTCGCGAGCCAGCCGGACGTTCCGTGGTTGACGGTGGTGGATGAATCGCAGGGGCATTGCCGGGAGGTCACCCTGACCTACGGCGAGTTCAGCCGCAGAGTGCGTTCCCTCGCCGCGAGGATGCAGCAGCAATTTGCGGTGGGCGACCGCGCGCTGGTGCTCCAGGACAACGATGAGAACTACGCCATCAGCATGCTGGCCTGCTTCCATTGCGGCGTCATTGCAGTGCCGGTGTTTCCGCCGGAGTCGCAGCGACCGCAGCACCTCGCACGCCTCCAAGCGATTGCTCAGGACAGTGGTGCTGCCTGCGTGCTCACCACCCAGGTCCTGCAGGGCCTGGTCCGCACCGGCTTCGATTCGCTGGCCGCCATCGCGGTGGACGCCGTCGATGCATCGAGCCATGACACCTGGCAGGCATACAGCCCGCGGGAAGACGACGTGGCGTTCCTGCAGTACACCTCCGGCTCCACCGGGCAGCCGAAGGGGGTGATGGTCACCCACGGCAACCTGATGGCCAATGAGCGTGCGATCCAGGAGGGCATGGAATTGGGCCCACAGGACCGGTTCGTCTCCTGGGCACCGCTGTTCCATGACATGGGGCTGATCGGCGGCCTGCTGCAACCGCTCTACAGCGGAGCACCGCTCGTACTGGTTTCTCCACGGTATTTCCTGGAGCGGCCTGCGCGCTGGCTGGAACTCATGTCCCGCTACCGCGGCACGGTGAGCGGCGGGCCGGATTTCGCGTACCGCCTGTGCCTGGAACGCGTCGGAGAATCGCAGTCTTCAGGGCTGGATCTGTCGCAATGGCGCGTGGCCTACAGCGGTGCAGAGCCCGTGCGGGCCGACACCATGGCGGCTTTCTCGGAGCGCTTCGCGGCCCACGGCTTCGATGCCAAGGCGGTCTACGCCTGCTACGGCCTGGCCGAGGCCACGCTCTACGTCACAGGTTCCCGGAGCGGGACGGGCTTGTGGTCCGGGACGTTCTCTGCGCAAGCGCTGTCCGTCGGTGCCGCCACACCGGACAGCGCTGGTCCGGTGCTGGTTGGCTGCGGCAGCCCTGCGGCCGGCCACGCGGTGGCCGTCATGGATGTGCCGTCGTTGTGCCCGGCAGATGCCGGCTGCGTCGGCGAGATATGGGCCAGCGGCCCAAGCGTGGCGGCAGGCTACTGGGGCAGGGCGGCGGAGACCGCGCAGACCTTCGTGGAACGCGACGGGCGGCGGTGGCTGCGCACCGGGGATCTCGGCTTCATGCACGAAGGCCAACTCGTGGTGACGGGCCGCACGAAGGACCTCATCATTCTGCGTGGGCACAACGTCTATCCGCAGGATGTGGAGCGCGTGATCGAAGCGGAAGTGGAGGCGGTCCGCAAAGGGCGTGTGGCTGTCTTTGCAGTGCAGGGCGCCCACTCGGAAGGCATGGGCGCTGCCGTGGAAGTGTCCCGCGGCATGCAGAAGCTGGTGTCCCCGCAAGCGCTGGTGGATGCGCTGAGCGAAGC
This sequence comes from Acidovorax sp. NCPPB 4044, assembly GCF_028069655.1. Taxonomy (NCBI): domain Bacteria; kingdom Pseudomonadati; phylum Pseudomonadota; class Betaproteobacteria; order Burkholderiales; family Comamonadaceae; genus Acidovorax; species Acidovorax sp. NCPPB 4044. The sequence goes on along the minus strand of NZ_JAMCOS010000001.1, from coordinate 3,484,828 downwards.
CGTGAGCGAGACCGTGGGAGAGCCTCTGTCGGTCGTGCTGTTGCTGGAGCCAGGAACGCTTCCGAAAACCACCAGCGGCAAGCTGCAGCGCAGCGCGTGCCGGGCCGCCTGGAAAGACCGCACTGCGGATGCCTATGCCATCTACGAGTGGGGCCATTTCGTGCGCGGTGGCTCCACGCAGGCGGTTCAGCCCGGCGGCGAGCCGCTGAGTACCTTGCAGGCTGGCGTGGCCGAGGTTTGGCGGCAGGTACTGCACATGGACGCAACACGGCCCCTGGACCGTGAATCGCACTTCTTCGTGCTGGGCGGCAATTCCCTTGCGGCCATGCAGGCGGCCGTGCGCATCGCTCAGCGTTGGGGCGTGGATTTCGCACCGCGCATGCTTTTCGATCACCCGCGCCTGCACCAGTGTGCTGCCACCCTGGAGGGGTTGATCGGCGGCGGAGCCGGCCCAGTACCCGCCTTGGAATCGCAAGTCGCTGCGCTGCCGCTTTCGGCGCGCGGTGCAGAACAACCGCTGTCGCATGCGCAGGCGCGGCAATGGTTCCTCTGGAAAATGGCCCCGTCGCAGGCGGCATACCACGTGGGCTTGGCGCTCCGACTCACCGGGGCACTCGATGTCCAGGCGCTGCGCTGCGCGCTAGGCGACGTCGTGCGAAGGCACGCATCGTTGCGGACGGTATTTGGTGAACATGCCAACGGCATGCCGTTCCAGCGTGTCGAAGATGCCGTTCCCCACCTGTCGCTGGACGCCGTGGACATTGCCGGCACCTCTTCCGAAGAACGCGAGGGAGCACTGCGGGAGCAACTGGGCACGCTGGAAGCCCGGCCGTTCGATCTGCTGAAGGGATTTCCCTGGCGCGTGGCGTTGCTGAAGCTTGACGGTCAGACCCACGTGCTGGCCGTGGTCATGCACCACATCCTCTCGGATGGGGCATCGATGCAGGTATGGGCAAGCGAATGCCTGAACGCCTATGGAGCACGCAGGAGCGGCGCCACACTGCCGAGCGAAGTGCCAGAGATCCAGTACATCGATTACGCAGCGTGGGCCACTGCGCGGCTCGCGGCTGGCGAGAGCGATCGGCAGTGGGCCTGGTGGCGCGAGCGGCTGGGCGGGAAACCGGTGCTGAGCGAGTTGCGGCCGGACCACCCGCGTCCGGCCCGGGCACTCTACACAGTGCGCCGCCATGCTTTTTGCGTGCCGGAGTCCACGGCACGAGGTCTGCAGGCGCTGCAGGCCTCCGAAGGTGTCACTTCCTTCATGGTCCTGCTGGCTGGGCTGCATGCGCTGCTCTACCGTTACACCGGGCAATCGCAAGTGCGCGTCGGTGCAGCCGTTGCGCAGCGCGCCCGGCCCGAGGTGGAGCGCCTGATCGGCCTGTTCGTCAATACCCTGGTACTGCCGGGAACGGTGACGGGGCAGAACTCTCTGGCGACGGTGTTGCGCAACGCGAGGGAACTGATGCTGGGTGCGCAGGCGCACCAGGAATTGCCATTCGATCGTCTGGTCGAATTCTTGCGGCCGGAACGCAGCGCGAGCCTCAGTCCTCTGTTCCAAGTGATGCTCAATCACCTCGCGGAGGATACGCAGGCACTGCATTCCGTTCCTGGGCTGCACGTCCAGGCAGAGCCGTTGCAGGGGCCGGAGGCGCAGTTCGAACTGGTATTGGAAGCGCGCGAACGCAAGGATGGCACGCTCTCTCTCGCATGGCTGTACGCCGCAGAGCTTTTCGAACCAGCCACCATCGAGCGCCTGGCAGGGCACTACCTGGCGCTGCTGACGGCGCTGTCGGAGCGGCCCACGGTGCCCGTGGCTAGCGTTGACCTGCTTTTGCCCGGTGAGCGGAAACGGCTGCTGGACTGGAGCCGCAATCCATCCCGGGAAAGCGCGCCACGCGCGGTGACTCGCAGCCTCGAAGTCCATGCCATGCGGCAGCCGGAGTCCACCGCGCTGCTGTTCGAAGGCGTATCGCTCGGCTATGCAGAGTTGAACGGGCGGGCCAACCGGCTGGCGAACCACTTGCTGCGGCAGGGGCTCGCGCCGCAGTCACTGGTCGGCATAGCGATGCACCGCTCGGTGGAAATGGTGGTGGGCATGCTGGCCGTGATGAAGGCGGGCGGAGCGTACCTTCCACTGGACCCCGAGTACCCGGCTGAACGGCTGGCCTACATGCTTCGGCACAGTGGTGCGCGCCATGTCTTGACCCATGGATCCGCACGAGCTGCCGTGCCTGAAATGCAGGGTGTGCAGGTCATGGACATCGACAGCGCGATGCGGGATGCAGTCGGAGAGGACGCCGGGAATCCCGGTATCGAGATACATGCGGATCATCTCGCCTACGTGATCTACACCTCCGGCTCCACCGGCCTGCCGAAAGGCGTGGCCGTACGCCACGCAGCGCTGCATACCTGCATGGCCTGGATGCAAGCCACCTACGGGTTGGCTCCTGCGGACACCGTGCTTCACAAGGCGCCGTTCGGCTTCGATGTGTCGTGCTGGGAGATCTTCTGGCCGCTCACCGCGGGCGCCCGGTTGCTGGTGGCTCCGCCCGGGGCGCACCGCGATCCGGAGCAATTGGTGGGCCTCATCGAGCAGCACCAGGTGACGACGCTGAACTTCGTTCCGTCGATGCTGCAGGCCTTTCTGGACCATCCAGGCATCGAGCACCGCACGCGCCTGCGCCATGTCATCTGCGGCGGCGAAGCGATGCCGGAAACGTTGCAGCGTGAAGCCCTGCGCCGCCTGCCGGGTGCGACGCTGCAGAACCTCTACGGTCCCACGGAAACCACCATCCACGTCACCCGCTGGACCTGCCGGGACGAGGACGGCCCGGTGCCTATCGGCCGTCCCATCAGCGAGACCGAATGCTGGGTGCTGGACTCCGACCTGAACCCCGTACCCCAGGGGGTGGCGGGCGAGCTGTACATCGGTGGCGCATTGCTCGCCCGGGGATACCTGGGGCAGGCAGGACTCACCGCAGAGCGTTTTATCGCACATCCGATGGCGGTGGGCGAGCGGCTCTATCGCACCGGCGACCGGGTGCGGTGGAGCGCTGAAGGGCAGATCGAATACTTCGGCCGCGTCGATCACCAGATCAAGCTGCGCGGGCTGCGCATCGAGCTCGGCGAGATCGAATCCGCGCTGCGCGCGCAGGCGGGTGTCCGCGATGCCGTAGCAGTGGTGCAGGGGCGCGCGGGCAGCGAGGCCCTGGTGGCCTACGTGACAGGGGCCGGAGAACCTGCGGCATTGCGTGCAGCGCTCGCGCTGCGGTTGCCGGATTACATGCTCCCCCGCGCCGTGGTGGTGCTGGAGTCGCTTCCGCTCAATGCCAACGGCAAGGTGGATCGTGCAGCGCTGCCATCGCCCGAATCTGCGCAGACTGCAGGCCCGCAGCAGATATCCGATGGCAGTACCGCGCAGCGGCTGGCGGCACTCTGGAGCGAACTGCTGGGTGTCCGCACCGTGGCCCTGAGCGACAACTTTTTCGATCTCGGCGGGCATTCGCTGCTGCTGATCCGTGCGCACCGCCTGTTGCAGGACCAGTGGGGCTTGTCGCTGACCCTCGTGGAATTGTTCCAGCACCCGACCGTCGAATCGCTCGCGCGCCACATCGATCGCAAGAGCGGCGAAGCGGCACCTGCACCCGTCTCCAAACAGGCCGACGATCGCGCCCGGCGCCAGCGCGCCGCGCTCCTGCAGCGCCGCGCCATCCTCCAAGGAACCCAAGAATGACTACCCTTTCTTCCCATGAGCCCGGGGGGCTGGAGATCGCCATCGTCGGCATGGCCGGCCGCTTTCCTGGCGCACCCGACATCGACACGTTCTGGCAGCGCATCCGGGACGGCGTGGAATCGGTGAAGCACTACACCGACGCGGAACTCGCGGCATTGGGGGTGCCGGAGTCATTGCGCAACGATCCGGACTATGTCAAGGCCGGCATGCCGCTCGATGGGTTCGACCGCTTCGATGCCGAGTTCTTCGGCTTCACTCCACGTGAGGCGGAGCAGCTCGATCCACAGCAGCGGCTCTTCCTGGAAAGTGCCTGGGCATGCCTGGAGCACGCGGGTTGCGACCCATCGCGCTGGCAAGGCAAGGTCGGGGTGTATGGGGGCGAAGGCCCGAGCGTCTACCTCATGCGCCACCTGCTCCCATCGTCCGGACTGGATGGCGGGGCGGGCATCGCCGATGTTCTGGGGCTCATGGGCGCAAATGCCGGCAGTTCGCTGTGCACCCGTGTGGCATACAAGCTGGACTTGCGCGGGCCCGCAGTCACCGTCCAGACCGCCTGCTCGACGTCGCTCATGGCCGTCCACATGGCGTGCCAGGCACTGCTTGGCCAGGAATGCGACATGGCGCTGGCAGGCGGTGTCTGGCTCAATCTTCTGCAGCAAGGCGGCTACCGCTACCAGGCCGGGGCCATCCTGTCTCCGGACGGCCACTGCCGTGCCTTCGATGCGGATGCCGCTGGTACGGTGATCGGCAGCGGTGCAGGGGTCGTTGCACTCAAGCGCCTCGAAGATGCCTTGCGCGATGGAGACACCGTGCATGCCGTCATCAAGGGCAGCGCAGCGAACAACGATGGATCGGCCAAGGTCGGATTCACGGCACCCAGTGTGGATGGGCAGGCCGAGGTGATCCGCTCGGCCCAGCTCATTGCCGGCGTGTCGGCCGACACCATCGGCTACATCGAGGCGCATGGAACCGGAACCGCGCTGGGCGACCCGATCGAAATCGCCGCGCTCACGCAGGCGTTCCGTTTAGACACGGAGCGCCGCGGCTTCTGCGCAGTCGGATCGGTCAAGACCAATGTTGGCCACCTGGACGCCGCAGCCGGAGTGGCGGGGCTCATCAAGGCAGCCATGGCATTGAAGCACCGCCAGTTGCCTCCCAGCCTGCATTGGCGCAAGCCCCATCCGCAGATCGATTTCGCGGCGAGCCCGTTCTACGTGAACACGCAGGCAACGCCCTGGCCTGAAGGGCCGTTCCCGCGCCGTGCGGGCGTGAGTTCCTTCGGCATCGGTGGCACGAACGTGCATGTGGTGCTGGAAGAGGCTCCGGCAAGTGCGGTTCCCGTGGCGCCGATGGACGGTGCGTGGCACGTGCTGCCGGTCTCTGCCCGCACCGAACCTGCATTGCGGGAGAGCCGCATCCAGCTCGCGGCGCATCTGGCGCGGCAACCGGTGGCCGAGCTTGCGGATGTTGCCCATACGCTCCAATCCGGACGCCGTGCATGGCCATGGCGTGCAGCCGTGGTTGCGCACGAGCCCGGCCTCGCCGCGCAGCGCCTGGAAGCGCCACAGCCATTGCCAGTGCGTGTGGCCGGTACGCCGCCGGAGGTGGTCTTCCTGTTTCCGGGAGCGGGCTCGCAGCATGTCGGTATGGCCCGGGATCTGTACCGCCACCATGCCGTGTTCCGGCAGGCACTGGATGAATGCGCCGATGTCCTGCGGCGAGAGACCGGCCTGGAATTGCGCACGTTGATTCACCCTCCCGCCGGGGAAGAAACGGCGGCTGCCGAGCGCTTGGCGCGCATCGATGCGTCGCAGCCCGCGCTGTTCGCGGTGGAGTACGCGCTGGCGCAATGGTGGATGTCGTGCGGTGTACGTCCTGCCCTGATGCTGGGCCACAGCCTTGGAGAATACGTGGCAGCCTGCATCGCAGGTGTTTTCTCCCTCACCGATGCGATGCGTATCGTGGCGTGGCGGGGGCAACTGATGGCCACCCTGGCGCCCGGTGCCATGACCTCGGTCTCACTGTCGGAACCGGAGGTCGCGCCTTTCCTCGTGCACGGCTGCGACCTGGCGGCCGTGAACGGCGATGCGGTCTGTGTGCTGGCCGGCACGCGGGATGCCATCGAACGCACGGAGCAGGCATTGCGCGAACAGGGCCATCTGCCGCGGAGGGTGCATGTCCCGGTGGCCTCGCACTCCCGGCTCGTGGAGCCCATCGTGGCGGAACTGGAGCGGCGCATCGCCGCGGTGCCGCGGCAGGTGCCTCGCCTGCCATTCATTTCCAACGTCACCGGCAGGCAGGTGACTGCCGAAGAGGCCACGAGCCCTGCGTACTGGGGACGCCACCTCCGCGGAACGGTGCGGTTCCGCGACGGCCTGGATACGGTGCTCTCGCAGCCTGGCCGCGTGGTGCTGGAGGTCGGGCCGGGCGAGGCCATGGCCGGCCTGGCGCGGCAGCACGCCGCTGCCGCATCCGCGGCAGGCATATGGGCCAGCCAGGCCCATCCTCAGCAGCAGGAACGCAACGGCCAGCAGTTGGCGCATGCGGTGGCGGGACTGTGGATGGCCGGCGTGGACATCGACTGGAGCGCTCTTCGTGACGGCGGGCCACGCCGGTCCGTGCCGTTGCCCACTTATCCGTTCCAGCGCCAGCGGTTCTGGGTGGAGGCGGGGTCGCGGGATCCATCCGTACTGCATCCCGGGCCGGCCGATGCCGCTCCTGGCGGGATGTACTACGCACCCTGCTGGCGCCCTGGCAACGCCACGCAGGCCGATCCGGCCGCTGCCGGTCCTGCCCGCGGCGATACCGTTCTGCTGTACGCAGGCAACGGGCTGCCCCTGGCGGACCGATGTGCGGCGGTACTGGAGGAGCGTGGCGCCAGGGTGGTACGGGCACAGGCGGCCGATGCCTTCTTGCGGACGGGCAGCGACAGCTATGGCCTGCGGCCGGAGCACCGCGCCGACCATGCCGCTCTCTGGCGCGATGCCGGCGACATATCCCATGTGTTCCATTTCTCGGGCATTGGCGGGGGCGAGCCGGGCGCTTCCTCCTCGCAGGTGCCAGCCTGGGAGCTTGGGTACTTCAGCCTGATGGCGCTGGCCCAGGGCCTGGAGGATGCGGGTGTGACGCGCGCTGTGTCCCTGACCGTGGTCACCGATCGCATGGAAGAGGTCGCAGGCACCGAAGAACTGGTGCCCGAGAAGGCGACTCTGCTGGGCATCGCCAAGGTGATGGGGCAGGAGATGCCACATGTGGCCTGCCGGGTGGTGGATGTGGTCCTGCCGCGTGCCAACAGCGTTGCGGAAGAGCAATTGGCCCGGGCGCTGGCGGACGAGCCCGCCCGATCCGCAGATGATTTTCTCGTTGCGTGGCGAGGCGCCCAGCGCTGGGTCAAGGCCTATGAACCCGCGCCGCCGCCACCCGTCAGCGCGCAACGCCTGCGGCCCGGCAGTGTGGTGGTGATCACCGGGGGGTTGGGTGGCGTCGGCCTCGCCCTGGCACGCTACCTGGGCCGCACGCATGGCGCCCGTCTCGTCCTCACAGGCCGGACGCCGTTGCCTCCGCGCCCGACATGGCCCCAACTGCTCGCACAGCGCGATCTGCCGCCCGCTCAGCGCCGCCGGCTGGAGCAACTGCAGGAGTTGGATGCGCAGGGCATTGCCTGGATGGACGTGGCGGCCGACACCACCGATCCGATGCAATGGCGGGCCGCACTGGACGCCATCCATGCGCGCTTCGGCCCGGTGAACGGCGTGGTCCATGCCGTGGTGGAGCCGGGGCGCGGCATGCTCGCGACCCGCACCCGTGAGCAGGTGGAGGCAGCATTCGCTCCCAAGGTGCGGGGCACGCAAGCCTTGCTGGAAGCCGTGCGCAGCGAGCCGCTCGATTTCGTGCTGCTCTGCTCTTCGGTGGCCAGCCTCATCGGCGGGCTCGGCCGCAGCGACTATGCGGCAGCCAATGCCTACCTGGACGCATTGGCGACCCTCTGCCGGCGCGAATACGCCTGGCCCGTGTTCTCCGTCAATTGGGATGCCTGGCGCGACGTGGGTATCGCCGTGGACATGGACGTACCCGAAGGCCTGGGCCTGGATGAGAAGACCGGCGCAGCAGTCTTCGAGTGCATCGTCAACGGCCCTGCGGTTCCACAGACGGTGGTGTCGGTCACGCCCCTTGCGCAGCGGCTGAAGCCACTGGACGGCCTGGTGGATGCCATTCAGGACGTGCCAGAGGCCGGGCCCGCGCTGGACGCGGGCCATCCGAGACCCGTGCTCTCGACGCCCTACCGTGCGCCGGAAGAAGGCGTGGAGGCCGATCTCACTGCCTTGTGGACGGAAGCGCTGGGCATCGACGGCCTCGGCGCCGACGACAACCTCTTCGAGCTGGGCGGCGACTCCCTGCTGGCGATCCGGTTGCTCTCGCGCGTGCGCAAGACCTACGGCGTGGAGATCCACCCTGCCGCTTTCTTCAAGGCGCCCACGGTGTCGGAATTGGCCCAGCTCGTGGAGCTGCGCCTGATCGAAGACATCGAGCGCGAGGCATCGGGCGCCTCGCAGTCCGAGAGCCGCGCCGCCACCCTGCAGACCGACTGAACGGATGACCTACCGGCCATGAGCGATAGCCTTCTTTCCGAGCGCCGCGCGCGCCTCACCTCTGCGCAACTGGCGCAATTGCAGCAACGTTTGCGTGCATCGCCCCGCGGTGATGCCGGCTCCGGTCTCTCCGGCACGCCGGCCGCTGCACGGGTACCCCACCGCGGCCTGCCCGATGGCGCCGAGGCGCCGATGTCCTGGGCCCAGCAGGGCCAATGGTTCCTCTGGCGCATGGAGCCCGGCAACACCGCGTACCACGTAGGGGGTGGACTGGACCTGGAGGGGCCCCTTGACGTGGGCGTACTGCAATCGGCCCTGCAAGGCCTGCTGCAACGCCATGAGGCGCTGCGCACCGTGTTCGGAGAGGCATCGGACGGAACGCCGTGGCAGCGCGTGCTGCCGACCGTGTCGATCCATCTTCCCTGCGCCGATCTCTCTGCATTGCCCGCCGCCGAGCACGCGTCCCGCCTGGACGAGATTGCCCTGCAGGTGTGCGCGACGCCTTTCGATCTGCGTGCCGGGCCGCTGCTGCGCTGCGCGCTCGTGAAGCTGGCCCCGCAGGAGCATCGCCTGCTGCTGATGATGCACCACATCGTTTCCGATGCCTGGACGGTGGAGCGCATCCTTGACGAATGGGCGCAGGGCTATGCCGCCGGGCTGCGGGGCGAGGAACAACCTGCACGGACGCCTGCGCCGGAGCTGCGCTATGTGGACTTCGCCGCGTGGCAACGCGGATGGCTGCAGGGCGAGGAGGCGCAGCAGCAGCGTACCTACTGGCAGCGGCAATTGGCGCAGGAGGCGCCCGTGCTGCAGATCGGGCGGGCCGATGCGGAGGCAGGCACGGTGCCCATCGCGGCACAGTGGATCCTGGACGTGGCGCCGGTGCTTGCGGATGGCTTGCGCAAGCGCGCGCGCGCCCAGGGATCCACGCTTTTCTGCGCCTTGCTGGCGGCGTTCCACGCAGTGCTGTTTCGCCATGCCGGCCATGCCCTGCAGCGGGTCGGTGTGCCCGTGGCGGGCCGGAACCGGCCTGAAACCGCCGGTGTGGCGGGCATCTTCATCAATACCGTGGTGATGCAGGCGCATGTCGCGCCGTCGATGCGGTTGTCGGATCTTCTGACACAGGTGCATGCGACAGCGCTGGAAGCGCGTGAACACGAAGATCTTCCGTTCGAGCACCTCGTGCAGGTGCTGCGGCCGGACCGTGGTACGGAAGGCGGCGGACTGTTCCAGGTGATGTTCAATCACCTGGGCGAAGGCGATCGCCCGTTGGGCGGCTGGTCGGGCCTGAAAGTGCAGCGCGTCGACCTGGGGCTGCGTGCCGCGCCCTTCGCGCTCACGCTGGAAACCATGGAACGGGCCGGTGGGGGACTGCGCGCTGCTTTCCGCTATGACGCGGGTCGCCTCGGCGAGCAGCACGTGCAGCGTCTGGCCGAGCATTACCAGCGCGTGCTGCAGGCGCTGGCCGATGATGCCTCCCGCCCGATCGGGGAGGTGCCCATGCTGGGCGAGGCCGAAGCCGCCTGCCTGGAGCGTTGGTCGGCCGGCGGCTGCCGCGCAGGCGAAGGGGTGCCTGTGCATCGGCTGTTCGAGCGCCAGGCTGTACGCTTTCCCGATGCGCCTGCGCTGGTTTTCGGCGACGAGCAATGGAGCTATGCGGAGCTCAATCGCCGTGCCAACCGGCTGGCCCATCGGTTGCGTGCGTTGGGAGCCCGGCCTGGCACCTTGGTCGGCGTCGCATTGCCGCGCGGAATGGAGCTGGTGCAGGCACTGCTCGCGGTCATGAAGTCTGGCGCCGCCTATGTGCCGCTGGACCCGGAACTCCCGCCGGACCGGCTGGCCTATCTGCTCGGCGATTGCCTGCCCGCACTCGTGTTGACAGATACCGGCAGCCGAAAACAGCTGCCGGCGCGGCCGGCCCAACCCGTGATCCTCCTGCCCCTGGACGAGCAAGAGGCAGGCATGAGGGCTGCCGGTTCGGATGGCGATCCGCGCGTGGAACTCCATGGCGAGGATCTCGCCTACGTCATCTACACCTCCGGCTCCACGGGCCGCCCCAAAGGGGCAGCGAATCGCCATGGCGCTCTGGCCAACCGCATCGATTGGATGCAGCAGGCCTACGGCATCGGGCCTGGCGACACCGTGCTGCAGAAGACGCCGTTCGGCTTCGACGTGTCGGTGTGGGAATTCTTCTGGCCCCTGGCCGTGGGCGCGCGGCTGGCCGTCGCGCCGCCCGGCGCGCATCGGGAGCCCAGGCAACTGCAAGCCCTGTTCATGCGCCATGCCGTGACCACGGTGCACTTCGTCCCTTCGATGCTGCAGGCCTTCCTGGCACAGGCAGAGCCGTCCGCCTGCGCCAGCCTGCGCCATATCGTCTGCAGCGGCGAGGCGCTTCCTGCCGAAGCCCGGCAGCGGGTGTTCGCGCTGTTGCCGGCCGTGGGCCTGCACAACCTCTACGGCCCCACCGAGGCCGCCATCGACGTGACGCATTGGACCTGCAGCGCTGCGGAACGGGGCGCGGTGCCGATCGGGCGCCCCATCGCGGGCCTGCGCACGCGGGTGCTCGACGCTGCGCTCCAGCCCGTTCCCATGGGGGTCACCGGCGAGCTGTGCCTGGGCGGTATCGGGCTGGCGCGCGGCTACGTCCGGCGCCCGGGGCTCACTGCGGAACGTTTCGTGGCCGACCCTTTCGAGGCCGGGGAGAGGCTCTACCGCACGGGGGACCTCGTGCGCTGGCGCGAAGACGGTGTCCTGGAATACCTGGGCCGGCTGGACCACCAGGTGAAGATCCGCGGCCAGCGCATTGAACTCGGCGAGATCGAAGCGCGGCTGCTGGCCTGCCCCGGCGTGCGGGAGGCCGTGGCGGTGGCTGTCGCCACGCCCTCGGGCACCGCCCTGGCGGCCTACTGCAGTGCCCATGCGGGTGCTGTTCTGGATGTGGCGGCGTTGCGCGAGCGGCTCGCCGGCGATCTGCCCGATGCCATGGTGCCTGCGCAGATCGTGGTGCTGGGCACCTTGCCGCTCAACGCGAACGGCAAGGTGGATCGCAAGGCGCTTCCGGCGCTGCGCCCGGCCGAACCCGCAGTGCATGTCCCGGCGCAAGGCGCAGTGGAGGCGGCGCTGGCGGGCATGTGGTGCGAACTGCTGGGCCTGCCGCGCGTGGGCCGCACCGATCACTTTTTCGAGCTGGGCGGGCACTCGCTGATGGCCATGCAACTCGTGGCCCGTGTGCAGGCCGGGCTGCAGGCAGAGCTGTCGGTGCGGGATGTCTTCCTGCACCCCGTGCTCGCCAGCCTTGCGCGGCGGGTGGATGAAATCCTGCCGAAGCGCCCCGTGGCCGATGCGCTTTCGCGCCTCGATGCCTTCATCGACGACATGGAGACCGCCCGATGAGCGATACCCCCACCCAGGAAACCCAGCACACCCAGATGGCCCGGCGCTTCATGCGCCTGACGGATGCGCAGCGCCAGGCGGTGTACGCGCGCATGCGCGAGGAGGGCCTGTCCATGGGGCAGTTTCCCATGCTCCCGCGAGAAGGCCAGGCCGAAGATGCGCCGCTTTCCTATGCCCAGATGCGCCAATGGTTCCTGTGGCAGATGGAGCCCCAGGGTTCGGCGTACCACATCACGGGGGCCTTCCTGCTGCAAGGTGCACTCGACATTCCAGCGCTGGAGGCCGCCTGGTGCGACCTGGTCGGTCGGCACGCCGCCTTGCGGACGGTGTTCCATGCAGACGCCGAGGGCCAGGTGTCCCAGGCGGTGCTGCCGCATACCGGCTTCTCCGTGCAGCGGCTCGATCTTGCCTCGCTACCGGAACCCGAGCGCATCGTCCGTGCCGAGGCCGCGGCGCGTGCCTGCGGCGAGACACCGTTCGACCTCGGCTCGGGCCCCCTGCTGCGCGTCCTGCTGATCGGCATGGGGGGCAGCGAGCACCGGCTGGTGGTGGCAATGCACCACATCGTCTCGGATGGCTGGTCGCTGGGCGTGCTGGTCGAGTCGTTCGCCGAGCGTTACCGCGCGCACCACGGCGGCGTGGCAGATGCACCGGTCCATCCGATGGCATTGCAATACGCCGACTACGCCCACTGGCAGCGCCAGTGGATGGAGGCCGGCGAGAAGGACCGGCAGCTCGCCTACTGGCGCGAGAGCCTGGGGGCCGCGCATCCGGTGCTGCAACTCCCCGCCGACCACGCTCGGCGGGCCGATGGCCGCTATCGCGCGGCCTTGCATGCATGGACGCTTGCGCCGGCGCTGGCACACGCCTTGCGCGCCGCCGCGCAGGCGCAGGGCGCCACGCCGTTCATGGCGCTGCTGGCTGCCTTCCAGGTGGCCCTGTACCGATGGAGCGGCCAGGACGACGTGCGCGTGGGCGTACCGGTGGCCAACCGGGGCCGTGTCGAAACCGAAGGGCTGGTCGGGCTGTTCGTGAACACCCAGGTGCTGCGGGTGCGCCTGCATGGCCGCATGCCGCTGGCCGACGTGCTGGCTGCAGTGCGGGACGCCGCGCTGGGCGCGCAGGCGCACCAGGATCTGCCTTTCGACCAGCTCGTCGAGGCGCTGCAGCCCGAGCGCAGTCTCGCGGCGCCGCCGCTCTTCCAGGTCATGTTCAACCACCAGCAGCACAGCCGGCAGGCACTCGACGGCTTGCCGGGCCTGCAGTTCGTCCGCTGGGATCTGCCGGGGCAGACGGCCCAGTTCGAACTGACGCTGGGCGTGGTGGAAGACGGGCAGGGCGGGCTGCGCATGGAGTTCCATTACGCCCGGGAGCTGTTCGGCGAGGCGACCATCCTCCGCATGGCCCGCCATTACGAGGCGGTGCTGCAGGCGCTGGCCGATGCACCGGCGACCTGCGTGGGCGACATCGGCCTGCTGGCGGACGAGGAGGCCCGCCAATTGAAGGAATGGGGCGAGTGCCCTCGCGACGAGCCCTATGCAGAGCCGGTACACCGGGGCTTCGAGCGCATGGCCCGCCTGCAGCCCAGCGCCGTGGCCGTGGAGCTGGGCGAGCACGTGTGGAGCTACCGCGACCTGGATCGCCGCGCCAATCACCTGGCGCACCGCCTGGCCGCCCTCGGCGCAGGGCCCGAATGCCGCGTGGGCATCGCCATGGAGCGGTCCCCGGAACTCGTGGCGGGCCTGCTCGCCATTCTCAAGACCGGTGCTGCCTTCGTTCCGCTGGACCCTGCCTACCCCGCGGACCGGCTGGCCCACATGGCGCGGGACTGCGGCATGGCGCTGCTGCTCACCGGGCCGGCGCTTGCCGGGCGCATTCCCCTGCCGCCCGGCGTGCCCTGCCTTGCCTGGGAATGCCAGGGCGAAGAGCACGACGCGCCGCCGGCTGCGGCCGTGGGCCCGCACCACCTGGCCTACATGATCTATACCTCCGGCTCCACGGGCCTGCCCAAAGGCGTGATGGTGGAGCACGGGCCCTTCGCCGCGCATTGCATCGATACCGCTGCGTGCTATGAAATGGGGCCGGGATCGCGCGAGCTGCACTTTCTCTCTTTCGCATTCGACGGTGCGCACGAGCGGCTCTTCACCGCGCTCACCTGTGGCGCCGCGGTGGTGCTGCGCGACGGCCAGCTCTGGACCGCGGAGCAGACGCTGCAGGCCTTGGGCGCACGCCGCATCACCAATGCCGGATTTCCTCCGGCCTACCTTGGGCAGTTGGCCGACTGGGCCGGCCGCACGGGGGGGGCCCCTGCGCTGGACCTCATCTCCTTCGGCGGAGAGGCCATGTCGCGGGACGGCTTCGATGCGGTGCGGCGCCACTTGCGGCCTCGCCTGCTCATCAACGGCTACGGACCGACCGAAGCGGTGGTCACCCCCATGCTCTGGAAGGTGGACTCGCTGGCCTCGTTCAACGAGGCCTACGCGCCCATCGGGCAGCCGATGCCGGGGCGCAAGGCTTACGTGCTGGATGCCCACCTGCAGCCCGTTCCCCGCCATGTTCCGGGTGAGCTGTACCTGGGCGGCTCGGGGATCGCACGCGGCTATGGGGGCCGTGCAGGCCTCACGGCCGAACGGTTCGTGGCCGACCCGTTCGGCTCCGCCGGGGGGCGGCTCTACCGCACCGGCGACTGGGTGCGCTGGCGCGAGGACGGCCAACTGGAATACCTCGGCCGGGTGGACCACCAGGTGAAGGTACGGGGATTTCGCATCGAGCTCGGCGAGATCGAAGCGGTGCTGCGTACCGCCAACGGCGTGGGCGAGGCCTTCGTCGTGGCGCGCGAGACGCCCCGCGGCACGCGCCTTGCCGCCTATGCGGCCCCCCGCGCCGGCGGGACGCTGGAGCCCGATGCACTGCGTGCACACCTGGCGCGCAGCCTGCCCGACTACATGGTTCCCTCGGCCGTTGTCGTGCTGGAGCGCCTGCCGGTAGGTCCCGGCGGCAAAGTCGATCGCAAGGCGCTGCCGGAGCCGGCGGAGCCTGCACCGGCAGAGGCGGGCGGTGCTCCGCAGGGGGCCGCCGAGCAGGCCCTCGAACGCGTGTGGTGCGACGTGCTCGGCCGCGAGCGCGTGGGCCGCGACGACAATTTCTTCGAACTGGGCGGCGACTCGATCCTGAGCCTGCAGATCGTGGCGCGCCTGCGGTTGGCGGGTTGGCGCGTGACGCCGCGCCAGTTGTTCGAGCGCCAGACCATCGCCCAACTGGCCGCTGTGGCCGAGCCGCTGCCGACCGGCGCCATCGCCTCCGCGGGGCCTGCCCGGGGCGAAGTGCCGCTGCTGCCGTTCCAGCGCGATTTCTTCGCCATGCCGATGCCGGCGCGCCACCACTGGAACCAGGCGTTGCTGCTGCGCAGCCCCCGGCCCCTGAATGCCACGGCCCTGCGCCATGCGCTGCGCGCCGTGGGGCAGCACCATGACGCGCTGCGCCTGCGCTTCGTCCTGCAGCCGGAGGGCCACTGGGTGCAGCGCTATGCAGAGGTGTCTCCCGCCCAGTGGGACGACATGCTCTGGGTGCACGCTGCCGATGGCCCGGCGCAACTCAGCGCGCTGTGCGAGCAGGCGCAGTGCAGCCTCGATCTGGAGCACGGGCCCTTGTTGCGCGCGGTGGCCATCGCCATGCCCGGTGGCGATGCGCGGCTCCTGCTCGTGGCGCACCACCTGATCGTCGATGGCGTGTCCTGGCGCATCCTGCTGGAGGATCTGCAGCAGGCCTATGCCCACAGCCTGGAGGAGGGTGCTGCCGCGCTGCCCCCGGCTTCGAGCGGGCTGCGCGAGTGGGTGCAGGTGCTGCAGCGCCATGGCGAAAACCATCCTGGCGAAATCGACCATTGGGCAAGCCTGTCCGGATGTCCTTCGGCCTTGCCGTGCGCCCGCCCCGGCGCTGCAGGCACGGCGGCCCACCAGCAGACCGTCTCCATCCGCCTGGACCGGGAAACCACGGAGGCATTCCTGGCCAAGGCGCCCGCGGCCTACCGCACCCAGGCGAACGATCTGCTGCTGACCGCGCTGGGCCGCGCGCTGTGCCGCTGGAGCGGGCAGCCCCGCATCCTGGTCGATATGGAAGGCCATGGCCGGGAGGATCTCGATCCCGGCGTGGACCTGTCCCGCACGGTGGGCTGGTTCACTTCGCTCTATCCCGTGGCGCTGGACGCGCAGGGCCCGCTGCCCGAGGCCGTACGGCGGGTCAAGGAATCGCTGCGCCGCGTACCGCACCGCGGTGTGGGATACGGCGCACTGCGGCATTTCGGTACCCCCGCCCAACAGGCATCGCTGCAGGCGCTGCCGCGCGCGCAGGTGGTCTTCAATTACCTGGGGCAGTTCGACGACCGTCCGCAGCAGGAGGGGCAACGCTGGACGCTGGCGCCCGAACCGGCCGGCGCGAGCGTGGACGCCGGTGCGCCGCTCACCCACGAGTTCGCGCTCAACGGCCGGGTGCTGGGCGGAGAGCTTTCGGTCGAAGCCCTCTTCAGCGGAGCACGCCACGACGCCGCCACCGTCAGGGGATGGATGCAGGACTTCGAGGCCGAACTGCGTGCGCTCATCGCCCACTGCGCCCAGGCACCGCAGGGCGCGACCCCCTCCGACTTTCCGCTGGCGGGCCTGGACCAGGCCGGGCTCGATGCGCTCGGGCTGGACTGGCGGCACGTGGAAGACCTCTATCCGCTCTCGCCGATGCAGGCCGGGCTCGTGTTCCAGACGCTGCTCGATCCCGATGCGCCGGCCTACCGCAACCAGTTGCGCATCGATTTCGAAGACCTGGATGCGGGGCGGCTGCGAGCCGCCTGGGCTGCGGCTTTCGAACGGCATGCCGTGCTGCGCAGCGGCGTACTGACGCAGAGCAGCAGGCCCCTGCAGTGGGTGGCACGTGGCGCAGGGTTGCCCTGGCGCGAGATCGATGCGCGCGGCAAGCGCGATGCTGCCGGGTGCACGGACGCGCTGGCATCGGAAGAGCTGGCAAAGGGCCTGGGCCACTGGGCGCCTCCGCTCTCGCGCTTCGTGCTGGTGCGCACCGGCGAACGCAGCCACCATTTCATCTGGACGGTGCACCATGTGCTGCTGGACGGCTGGAGCACGTCCCAGCTCATGGCCGAAGTCCTCCGGCACTACGGCGGTGCGGCAGAGCCCGTGCCCGCCAGCCGCTACGGCGACTACATCCGCTGGTTGCAGGGCCGCGATGCCGCGGCAGACCGCGCGCACTGGCTCGGTGCCCTGCATGCGGTGGATGGCCCGACGCGCCTGGTCGAAGCACTGCCGCCGGCGGGCAGCGGGCAGGGGGGAAGTCCTGCGGCGGAGGCCGGGCGTGCGCGCCACGCTTTCGATGAGCCTTCCACCGCACGCCTCCTGGACTTCGCCCGGCGCGAGCGCATCACCCTCAATACGCTCGTGCAGGGCGCATGGGCCCTGCTGCTGCAGCGCTACACCGGGCAGGACACGGTCGTGTTCGGCACCACCGTCGCGGGGCGCCCGGCGGAGCTGGCCGGCGTGGAGCACATGGTGGGCCTGTTCATCAACACCCTGCCGCTGGCCTGTTCCCCGCGCTCCGATGCACGGGCGGGCGACTGGCTGCGGGGCCTTCAGGCGCAAGGGCTCCAGGCCCGCGAGCATGAGCACACGCCGCTCTACGAGATCCAGCGATGGGCCGGCGCCGAGGCCGGTGGCCTCTTCGATACGCTGCTCGTGTTCGAGAACTACCCTGTGGACGACGCGCTCGTGGGCGCATTGCCCGCTGGCCTGCGCGCCCGCGTCACCGCGCAGCGGGAGGAAACGCATTACCCGCTCACGGTACTGGCCCTGCTGGAGCCCGTGCTGTCCCTGCAGTTGCGGTACGACCCGGCGCGCATCGCCCCGGCGGTGGCCGCCATGCTGATGGGCCACCTTGCGCGCTGCCTGCAGTGGCTGTCCGGCGATGCGGAACGCTGCCTGGGCACGCTGGATCTGTTGTCCCCGCAGGAAGTCCAGCAGGTCGAAGAGCGGGGGCGCACCGTGGCCGCCGTCGATGGCGCCGACACGCTGCACCGCATGTTCGAACGGCAGGCGGCGCTGCAACCCGGTGCCACCGCGCTGCGCTTCGAGGGCGACGTGCTGGGCTACGGCGATCTGGACCGGCGCGCCAACCGGCTTGCGCACCACCTGGCCGCGCTGGGCGTGCGGCCCGAATCGCGGGTGGGTGTGGCGCTGGGCCGCGGCACCGATCTGGTGGTGGCCCTGCTGGCCGTGCTCAAGGCCGGGGCAGCGTACGTACCGCTGGACCCGGACTATCCGCCCGACCGCATCGCCTACATGGCCCGCGACAGCGGCATGGCCTGCGTGGTGACCCAGGCCGGGTTGTGGGACGTGTCGCCGCTGCCGGACACCGTGGCGGTGGTGGACCTGGGCGCCTGCGATCTCTCCTGCCTCCCCGACACCCCGCCGGAGGTCGCCGTCCACCCCGATCACCTGGCCTATGTCATCTACACCTCCGGCTCCACCGGCCGGCCCAAGGGGGCGCAACTGTGCCACCGGCAGGTGGTGCGCCTGCTGCGCGGTACGGAGGACAGGTTCCGGTTCGGCCCGCACGATGTCTGGACCCTGTTCCATTCCTACGCCTTCGATTTCTCGGTGTGGGAAATCTTCGGCGCGCTCTGTACCGGCGGCCAGCTGGTGGTGGTGCCGTACTGGGTGAGCCGCTCGCCGCAGGACTTCCTGGCGCTGCTGCGGGAGCGGCAGGTCACCGTGCTCAACCAGACGCCCTCGGCCTTCGGTCAACTGGTGGGCCTGCCCGCCACCTATGAGGGGCGGGCCGACGGCACGCAGAACCTGGCGTTGCGCGTGGTCATCTTCGGCGGCGAGGCGCTCGACCCGCAGCGGCTGCGGCCCTGGATCGCCCATTTCGGCGACGACCGCCCGGCCCTGGTCAATATGTACGGCATCACCGAGACCACCGTGCACGTGACATGGCGCCGCATCACGCGCGCAGACCTGCAGCCGCAACGCAGCCCGGTCGGCACGGCCATCGGCGACCTCGGGCTGTTCGTCCTCGACGGCGACCTGCGGCCCGTGCCGCCCGGTGCGCCGGGCGAACTCTTCGTGAGCGGGGCGGGCCTCGCGCGGGGCTATCTGCACCAACCCGCGCTCACAGCCCAGCGCTTCGTCGCGCACCCCCTGCCGGGGCATGCCGGCGAGCGGCTCTACCGCACGGGCGACCGCGT
This sequence comes from Acidovorax sp. NCPPB 4044, assembly GCF_028069655.1. NCBI lineage: Bacteria > Pseudomonadati > Pseudomonadota > Betaproteobacteria > Burkholderiales > Comamonadaceae > Acidovorax > Acidovorax sp. NCPPB 4044. The sequence goes on along the minus strand of NZ_JAMCOS010000001.1, from coordinate 3,465,870 downwards.
GCGCTGGACTGCCGCGGGCGAACTCGAATACCTCGGCCGCATCGACCACCAGGTGAAGGTGCGGGGCTTCCGCATCGAGCTGGGTGAGATCGAGGCGCAACTGCTGGCGCAACCCGAGGTGCGCGAGGCCATCGTCGTGGCAGAGGACGGCCCGGCCGGCGCCAGGCTGGTCGCCCATGTGAGCGCGCAGCCGGGCAGGCACATCGACGTGCCGCTGCTGCGCGAGCGCCTGGGCGATGCGATGCCCGACTACATGGTGCCTGCCGCGGTGCTGGTCTCGGACGGGCTGCCGCTCACGCCGAACGGCAAGGTGGACCGCAAGGCACTGCCTTCTGCGCACGCGCCGCACGCTTGCGGCGAGATCGGCGAGCCACCGCGCCATGGTGCGGAGCATGCGTTGGCAGCGCTCTGGTGCGAAGTGCTGCAGCTCGAAGCGGTGGGCCGCAACGACCATTTCTTCGAACGCGGCGGGCACTCGTTGCTGGCGGTGCAACTGGTCGCCGCGATCCAGCGGGACTGGGGCCGGGCGGTGGCGCTGCGGACGGTTTTCGAGACGCCCGTGCTGGCCGACCTGGCCGCGCGCCTCGCCGCCGAAGGCGCAGTGCCCCCGGGCGAGGCCACTGCCGGCGGGGGCGATTCCGCGCGGCGCATCGATGCCCTGCTGGGGGAATTGGAACTTTGACGGACCGAAACGGAAAGACCTGAACGCATGACCACCGAAATGCACGAGCTCTCGCGCCGCTTTGCGGCGCTCACCCCTGAAAAGCGCCAGGTGTTCCTCGAGCGCCTGCGCGCCAGCGGCATCGGCTTCGAGGCGCTGCCCGTCGTGCCCCGCACACCCGAAGGCGATGCCCCCATGGCCTATGCGCAGCGGGCGCTGTGGCTGGCCTGGCAGCGGGATCCCGGGTCGCCGGCATACAACCTGGCGGGCCGCATGCCGCTCGCCTCCGGAACCGATGCGCAGCGTGTGCACGGTGCGCTGGCCGCGCTGGTGGAGCGGCACGCCGTGCTGCACACGCGCTTCTCGGCGGATGCCGAAGGCCAGCCCGTGCAGCGGGTGGACCCGCAGCGGCCCTTCGGCTGGTCCGTGCAAACCTGGGATACCACGCGTGCGGCCGGGGAAGACGAGGCGTTGCCCCGCGCCGCCAGGGCGTTCGCGCAGCAGCCTTTCGATCTGGAGCACGGCCCCGTCTTCCGCGCCTGCCTGCATGTCTTCGCAGAAGGCGCCCCCGAATTGATGCTGTGCGTGCACCACATCGCGGCCGACGGGCAATCCATCGGCATGTTGATGGCCGAGTTGCAGGCGTTGCTCGCGGGCCGCGGGCCGGCATCCAACGGCCGGCCGCCGGTGGGCTACGCCGACTATGCGGCGTGGCAGCGCCATTGGCTGGAGGCCGGCGAGTTGCAGCGCCAGATCGGCCATTGGCGCGAACGCCTGCATGGCGCGCCCCTGTCCACCACGCTGCCGCTCGACCGGCCCCGCCGCGCACCGCGCGGCACGCAAGGGGGCATGGTGGCGATGGCGCTGGACGCGGCGGTGTCGCAGCGCCTGCGTGCGCTGGGGCGTGCGCATGCCGCGTCCCCGTACCTGGTTTCGCTGGCGCTGCTGGGGCAGTGGCTCCACCGCCAGGCGGGCGACGAGGACATCTGCATCGGTGTGCCCACCACCACGCGGGACCGGCCGGAGCTGGCGGGCGTGGTCGGCCACTTCACCAACGTGCTGGTGCTGCGCCTGCAGGCCGATCCGGCCTGGGGCTTCGCGCGCTGGCTGCAGCACGTGCGCGACCGCTTCCTGGAAGCCAAGGCCCACCAGGATGTTCCGCTCGACATGCTCGTCGAGGCATTGGCCGTGGAGCGCCTGCCCGGCCTGCACCCGCTGTTCCAGGTGAAATCCACGCAGCAGCAGGCGGCATCGGTCCCCGCGGCGGGCCAGGCCAGCGGCATCGCCCTGGACGAGATGCACTTCGACCTGAGCGTGGACCTGCTGGATACGGGGGATGCGCTGTCCTTCGAGATCGCCTATGCGGCCGATCTTTTCGACCGTGCCACGGTGCTGCGCCTGGCCGAAGGGCTGCAGGCATTGGCACGCCAGGCTGCGGCGGACGATGGCGTGGCCATCGGGGCCGCGGCGCTGCCGGCAGTGCCACCCCTCTGCGGCGAAGACCGCGATTGGCCTGCCGCCACCGTGCTGGACGCCTTCGCGGAAGCGGCGGCGCAGTCGCCGATGGCCGTGGCGCTGGCTTCGGGCGACCGCGTGATCCGCTACGGCGAGCTCGACCGCGCTTCGGCCGCATGGGCCGCTCGCCTGCGCCGCCACGGCATCGGGCGCGAGGACCGCGTGGCCGTGTGCCTGGAGCGCGGGGTGGAGTTCGTCCTGGCCTGGCTCGCCGTGATGCGCGCCGGCGCCACCTGCGTGCCGCTGGACCCCTCGCTGCCCCAGGCGCGGCGCGACGGCTTGCTGCAGGACTGCGGCGCGGTGCTGCTGGTCTGCGCCGAGCCTGCCGATGCACCTGCCATCGCACAGTGGCGCATGGATTTCGAAACCGCCGGCGATGGCGGCGCCACCTCCGCGGCGGGCGCTGCCGCGGTCCACCCCGGGCAGGCGGCCTACGTGATCTACACCTCGGGATCCACCGGCCACCCCAAGGGCGTGGTGGTCTCGCACGGAGCCCTGGCCCACTATGCGCAGGGCGTGCTCGCGCGGCTGGATGTGGGCCCGGGGCGCTGCTTCGCCATGGTGTCCACCGTGGGGGCCGATCTGGGCCATACGTCGCTCTTCGGCGCGCTGTGCTCCGGCGGCTGCCTGCACCTGCTCACGAACGCGGAAGCCTTCGATCCCGATGCCTTTGCCGCCGGCATGGAGCGGCATGGCGCCGACGTGCTCAAGATCGTGCCGAGCCATCTGCGCGGTTTGCTGAATGCGCAGCGGCCCGCTGCCGTGCTGCCGCGGCATACGCTGGTGCTGGGCGGCGAACTGGCCGACGAAGCACTGCTGCGCACCGTTCGGCAATTGCGCCCCGGCCTGCGCATCGTCAACCACTACGGCCCCACCGAAACCACGGTGGGGGTCCTCACGCACACGGCGGCGCAGGATCTGGAGACAGTGGCCCGTGCGTTCACGGCCTTGCCCTTGGGCCGGCCCCTGCCGGCTTCGCAGGCGCATGTGCTGGATGCCCGGCTGGACCCCGTGCAGCCCGGCAATGCAGGCGAGCTGTACCTGTCGGGCCGGGGCCTCGCGCGCGGCTATGGCGGGCGGCCCGGCGCCACGGCCGAGCGTTTCGTGGCCTCGCCTTTCGGGCCGGGCGAGCGGCTCTACCGGACGGGCGACCGCGTGCGCCTGCGGGGCGACGGCGCGCTGGAGTTCCTGGGCCGTGCCGACGACCAGATCAAGATCCGCGGCTGGCGCGTGGAGCCCGGGGAGATCGCCCAGCGCCTGCGCGAGTGCAGCGGCGTGGCCGATGCGGTCGTGGTGGCGCGCGCCCCCGATGCCGACCCCGGCGCGCTGGCTTTGCACGCCTACGTGGTGGCCCGGCATCCGGAATCGCCGCCCGCGGCCGATGCGCTGCGCGCCCAAATGCAGGCCGGATTGCCCGCCTGGATGGTGCCGGAGCACATCGCCGTGATCGGTGCCCTGCCGCTCACCCCCAATGGCAAACTGGACCGCCGTGCGCTGCCGGTGCCGCAGGGACCCGAGGCCGGAGCGGCCGGCTTCGACGCGCCCCGCGGCGCGCTGGAAGAAGCGTTGGCACGCGTGTGGTGCGATGTGCTGCGGGTGGAGCGCGTGGGGCGTGGCGACAACTTCCATGCCCTGGGCGGCGACTCCATCCTGAGCCTCAAGCTGGTGGCGCGCATCCGCAAGCAGGTGCCGGGCGGTGCGCAGATCGGCCTGCCCGACGTGATGCAGGCCACCAGCCTGGGCCATCTGGCCGGCCGGCTGCGCGAGCGCTTCGAGAGTGCGCACGACGCCGTCTGCCTGAGCGAAGAGGGCAGCGGCACGCCGCTCTACTGCCTGCCCGGCATGATCGTGAACACGCGCGAGTTCCTGCCGCTGGCAGAGGCGCTGCGCGGCGAGCGCAGCGTGCATGCCTTCGTGAGCCACGTCTACACGCGCCAGCGCTGGCGCGGCTTCGCACTCGAAGCGCTGGCGGCAGAATACGCGGACTTCATCGCGGCGACCGCGGTGGGTGGGCGATGTGCGCTGCTGGGCTGGTCGTCGGGCGGTGACCTCGCCTTCGAGACGGCCCGCCGCCTGCGGGGCCGCGTGGAGGTGGCGTTCACCGGCCTGGTGGATGTGCACGAGACCGAGCCCCTGCGCGCGGCGCGCGCGTTGCCCGAGGCCGAGCGTGCCACTGCCGAGGCCCGGCTCGCGGACTGGGTCGCCGGCTCCACCATGACTGACCGCTGGACCGAACTGCTGCAGCGCATGGACGTGCAGGAACGCGATGGCGTGCTGCAGCTCCTGCAGGATGCGCAGCAGCCTTTCCCGCGCGATGGCGACGGCGAGGACTGCCATGAATACCTGCTCTGGACCACGCTGGACAAGCGCATGCAGGCGCAGCGCTATGCCTGGCCGGCCGAAGGGTTGCCGGTGCACCTGTTCCAGGCCGGCCGCTCGGTGGCCGAAGGCGGCGCGCTGCGGGACTGGTCGCTGCTCGCGGACGTGCGCGGCACGCAGGTGGTGGCGGGCGCTGGCCACCTCGACATCATCCGGAACGCCGGCTTCATCGACCAGCTGCGCACGGCACTGCGTGCCGCGGACTCCGCCGCCGGTTGAGCGCATGGAAAAAAAGGGAGCGGCAGGTGGCCCTGCCGCTCCCCTGAGTGCCAGGAGGCGATGTGCGGAGGTGGCGGTGCCCGCCGCCCCTCTGCTTACCAGCGGTAGGTCGCCGTGGCGATCACGCGGCGCTGGTCGCCGTAGTAGCAGTTGCCGTACTGGTCGCAGTTGCCGATGTAGGTCTTGTCGGTCAGGTTGCGCACGTTCAGCGCGAAGGTCCAGCGATCGATGTCGTAGCCGATCATCGCGTCGAACACCGTGAAGGACGGGACCTTGCCCGGCGCGGCGTTCAGGTCGCCGTAGTTCGACCCCGTGAAGCGGGCGCCCAGCCCCACCTTGATGCGGTTCGGGAAGCGGTAGTCGGCCCAGAGCGCTGCGGCATTGCGCGACACGGCCGTGAGCGGCTTGCCGATCTCGCGCGCGGTGCTGCTGGCCGTGATCTCGGCCGTGGGCGTGTAGGTGTAGGAGCCCACGAGGTTCAGGCGGGGCAGCACCTCGGCCGAGGCTTCCAGTTCGAGCCCGCGCACCTGCACCTCGCCGGTCTGGCGCGGCACGAAGTTGTCGTCGGCGGTCAGGTAGTTCTTGCGGCGCAGATCGAAGATCGCCGCGCTGTAGCTCTGCTTGCCGCCTTCGGGCTGGTAGCGCACGCCGGCTTCGTATTGGCGGCCGGTCTCAGGCTTGAACGGCTGGCCCGTGGCGGGATTGCGCGTGGCCGTGGGCACGAAGGATTCGGTATAGCTCACGTACGGCGCCCAGCCGTTCGGCGCCAGGTAGGTGAGGCCGGCGCGCTTGGTGGCGCGGCTCTCGGAGATCTTGGTGTGGCTGCCGTCCAGGCGGCTGTCCACCTCGCTGCTGGCGCGGTCGTAGCGCGCGCCCAGGGTCAGCAGCCAGCGGTCGTGCCACTTGATCTGGTCCTGCACGTAGAAGCCGGTCTGCGCCAGCGTGGCGACGCCGTCGTACCACGGGGCCGGGATCTGCACCGCGCCGCCGTACACGGGGTTGTAGATGTTGAGCGAGCTGGCCGAGCCGCCGCTGTAGCTGGTCTGGTCGATGCGCGTGCGCTGGTAGTCCAGGCCCACGAGCACCGTCTGCTGCACGTCACCCGAGCGCAGGCGCGTCTCCAGCTGGTTGTCGAGGTTCAACGCGCGGATGCGCTCGTTGCTGCCCGACACGGTGCGGCGCAGCGTCGTGAAGTTGGCCGGGTCGCGCGGGTTGGCGGGGTTCACGGTGATGAAGTTGCGGCCCTGGACGGCGCTGTAGTCCACGTCGAGGTGGCTGTAGCGCGCGTTCTGGCGCACGGTGAAGGCCTCGTTGATGCGGTGCTCGAACAGATAGCCGACCATCGAGGTGTCGAGGTCGAACCGGTTGTGCGTTGGGTCGCTGGCGAAGAGCCCGCTCGGGATGAACGTGCCGATGGCCGTCGGCACGAGCGAGCCCACGGCGGGGCGCGTGCGCGAGAACACGCCCGCGCGGGTGCGGCCGAACTGCGAAAGCAGCGTGAGGCTGGTGTCGCTCGAAGGCTTCCAGGTGAGCGAGGGCGCGATGAACGTGCGGTCGTCCTTCATGCCGCCGGCCGGCAGCTCGGCATCGCGCGTGAGCGCGGTGAGGCGGTAGAGCAGGGTGCCGTCCTCGCGCAGCGGGCCGGAGAAGTCCCCCGCGATCTGCTTGCGCCCGTGGTCGCCCACCTGCACCTGCACCTCGCGCAGGGGCTCGGCCGTCGGGCGCTTGCTCACCGCGTTCACGAGGCCGCCGGGGCCGCTCTGGCCGTAGAGCACCGAGGCCGGGCCGCGCAGCAGCTCGATGCGCTCGGCGCCGTAGCTCTCGATCGGCCAGATGCCCCAGTTGCCGTTGTTGCGCAGCGGCATGCCGTCCAGGTAGAAGCCCGGCGCATACGCATCGAAGCCGCGCAGCGAGATCCAGTCATAGCGTGAATCGGCGCCGAAGCGCGTGGGAATCACGCCCGGGGAGTAGCTGAGCGCCTCCTTGACGTTCTTCGCGCCCTGCGCTTCCATGCGGTCGGCCGGGATCACCGAGATCGACTGGGGCGTTTCGATGAGGGGCGTGTCGGTCTTGGAGGCCGTGGTGCTGCGGCGCGCCGTATAGCCGTTCACCCGCCCGGTGCCGCCCTCTTCGTTGCCGCCCGTCACGGTCACCGTGGGCAGCGTGGACGAATCGGCAGCGGCCTGCTGCGCGCCCACCGCGGAGGCGGACAGCGCGGCCGCGGTCCCGAAGGCCGCGGTGATGGAGGCGTGCAGCAGCCGTTGGCGCGCGGGTCTCGCGGCGGAAAAATGGCGCATCGGAAAACTCCCCTTGGAAGAATGGAACGTGATGGAAACTGCGGAATGCATGAAATTGTAATGAGAATGTTTCTTATTCATGCAGTGCAGTAGCTTTTTTTGTTCCGCTCTCAGGAACGCGGGAGCCAGAGCCCGTCGTAGAAGTAATGCTCCCGCAGCAGCATGACCAGCTGCGCGCGCTTGTGCGGCAGGTCGAACTCCTTCACTTTCGCGTAGCCCGACTTGTCGAGGTTGCGGATCTGCTGGTGGTGGTCGATGCGGGGCTCGCCCAGCACGCGCTGCGTGCGCGGATCGCACAGGAACAGGTAGTGCGAGATGGAGGTGAGCCAGGCGGTGGCGAAGGCCTTGCCGCGGAAGGCGGGCTCGCCCACCAGCACATGCCATCCGCGGTCGTAGTCGTGCGCGTCGTAGAACGGCGCAATGCGGCTTTCCTTCGTCCAGTAGGACTCGAAGTAGGCGAAGGGCTCGCCGTCCAGGCTGGCCATCATCGACTGCATGTGCGGATCGCGGTCGATGCCCTGCAAGTAGGCGCGGTGCTTGTCCAGATCGCCTTCCTCCTCCCAGATCACGGCCACGTCGGGGTCGTTCATCCAGCGGTGGAAGCGCGGCAGGTCCTGCTCGGTGTCGAGGCTGCGGAACGAGAAGGTGCGGTCCAGCCATGGGATGTAGCGCTGGTAGAGCACGCCGCGCTGCTTGGGGGCGCGGCGGGGGTGGTACCGGCCGTTGGTGAGCGCGAAGCGCTGGGCCATGGGCGGCGGCACCTGGGGCAGCCAGAGGGCCGCGTGCTGCCAGAGCGTGTCCTTGCAGGCGCGCAGGGTGCTGTCCGGGTGCGGCAGGAGCACGCCGGCGGCCGCCAGCGGCGCGAGCCATGGTGCCTCGGCCAGCACGATCTCGCGCCGCGCCGGGTGGAGCGAGAAGGCCGCATCGAGCGCAGCCAGCGCATGCGCCGTGCCATCGGCCTCGGGACTGCTCTCGTGCGACATCGCCAGATCGTCGCCGCGGGCCGCCAGCGTCCACGCCGAAGACCGGCCGGTGCGGGTGTCGGTCACGCGCAGCTCGGGCCCCACGGCGTGCACCGTGTGCAGCACGCCGCCCGGGTAGGAGATGAACGGGCCCGCGTCCTGGCCCGCGCTTTCTGTGGTGGCGGCTCCGGTGTCGGGGCTGGAATGGGGCGTGGCGAATTTCATGGTGTCTCCTGGTCTTCCTCAGAGGGCGGGGATGGCGGGGGCCGAAGCGGCCGGGGCGGTGTGGGGTGCCAGCAGCGCGAGGCCCTGGTGCAGCGCCGGGAACAGGCTGCGGTGGAAGTTGTTCCAGCGCAGCTCCAGGATCGTGTCCCGCGGCTGGATGTCGGTGGCCAGCACGTCGAAGATCACCTCGCCCGAATCGATGCCGTTGTCCACGTAATGGAGCGATGCGCCGGTGCGTTGCACGGGCGCGATGGGTTCCGCGGCCAGGGTCTGCCAGTCGGTCACGCGCTCGCCGCGTGCGCCGTGCAGCGCATCGAGCGTGGCCCGGGCGCCGCGGCGCTGGTAGGGCGATTCGAGCCGCGTGATGCCGGGGTGGATGTTCACGATGCGGCGGTGGAAAGGTGCCCCGGGCCGCACCAGCGCATCGAGGATGACCAGCAGCCCGTCGAGCACCACCACGTCGGCCTGCAGGCCCTGCAGCGCGGCCAGCAGGGCGTCCTCGAACGCCTGCTTGCCCGCGGCGCGCCCCGGCGCGCCCAGCGGCAGGCGCCGGTACTCGGACGGCACGGGCTGCAGCAGATCCCGCAGCTTGCGGTCCTGCGTGGTGAGTTCGTGCGGAAAGATCCAGGGCCGGCCCGGCGTGCATGCGAAGCCGTAGTCGCCCAGGGCGGCGCGGTCGCGCGGCGAGCCCGGGTCGTCGTCGAAGAGCACGCCCTCCAGCGAATACGCGTCGCCCAGCGGCGTGGTGTCGAGCGCGTGCGCGAGGTATTCGAGCGGGGAGGGCATGTAGCGCCGTCCTCCGCGGTAGTCGATGAACTGCCCGGCCTGGTCGGCGGCCGCGTTGCGCAGGGACAGGATGTAGACGAGCTTGGCCTGTGGCATGGATGGTGGGTGAACGGAGACGGTCGGAAGGGGTGGAGGGAAGCGGAATAGGGAACGGGCGACAGGCCGTGGCTGCGCGGCCGGTCGGGCGTGCCGTTCAGGGCACGGAGGTCTCCGGCGCTGTGGCCGAGGGCGCAGGCGCGCGCGCCTCGCCTCCGTGTGGGGTGCGGGGGCTGCGGTGGCAGGGGTCCAGCGGGCATCGGCCGCAATAGCCCTCGCCCGGCAGCAGGTAGTAGAGGCAGCACTCGCGGTGCAGCGCGACGGGTACGGTGCCTTGCGCCGTGGCCATGGGCACCACGCGGCGGGGCCGGCACAGCGGATTGGCGCGTGCCGGGCCGGCAGGCGCGGCGGCCCCGTCCGGCGCCGGCGCGGGCCACTCGGGCGTGTGGAGCAGCACGGCCGTATCGCCGGCGATGGCGGGCACGTGCGGCGCCAGCTGCGCGGCCTGCTCCAGCACCGCCTCCAGGTGCCGCGCCGCATTGCTCCACAGCACCTTGGGCGGAACGCGGGCCACGCGCTCCAGCGCGCCGAAGAGCGGGTGCCAGTGCCGCCATACCAGCGCGTCGTAGCGGTCGGCGGTGCTGCCGGCGGGCATGCGGGTGCCGGCGGAGGCCAGGTGGAAATCCCGCACCCGCCCCTCGGCGTCCAGCCGCACGTGCAGTTCGGCCAATGCCACCGGAAAGGCATGGCCCAGCACGCTGGCCGCCGCGGCCACCGGCGGCACCAGGGCGCCCAGGTAATCCAGCAGCCAGGCCGAAGCGGGCGCGCGCAGGTCCCGGGGCGCGGCCACGTCGATGCGCCACACGCACTCCGCGTAGCGCCGCAGCAAGGCTTCGAGGACATCGGGCTCCAGCAGCCGCGATGCCGGCAGCGCATCCGCAGGCGGCTCCGGCGCGCACTGCAGGCGCTCCGCGAGCGGCGCCAGCGCGCCCTGGAAGAGGGGCTGCAGCAGCGGGATCACGGGGCAGGGGGACCGGCGAACCGGTCGATGCCATGGGCGGTCGGGGGCACGGGGGCGCGGTGCATTCCTGGGAGACGTTCCTGCGCCGCGCATGTTCAGTGCGGGTGCGCGGCGGCGCGGCAGGGCGGGGCCGGCCGTGAACATCGCGCGGCCGATTGCGTCTTTGCTGCAGGCACCCGGTTTTCGCTCCGGCGCCTGCCGCGTGCCTCGCCACGGGTGGATTGCCGCCACGCACCGGCCGGCGGGCCACATGCCCGCCACTCCCCTTTTGCTCAGCAACCAGGCCCTCGATGGGCGGAAAGAGATCTTGCGCATGACAGCAGCCACAGCACCGCGCGCCCCGGCTTCCGAGGTGGCGCGACTCCTTCGACCGTTTCTTCCGTGGATCGCGCTCTCCACGGTGTGCGGAGTGGGGGCCGGCATCGCCACGGTGCTGCTGCTGCGCACGGTCAACGAGGTGCTGCACCGGCCGGGCGGCATGTCCGGCAGCCTGCTCTGGACCTTCGTGGCGCTGTGCGCCGCGGCGCTGTTCGGGCGCCTGCTGGCGGACGTGTCCACCAACTACGTGGGCCAGAAGCTCGTCGCCCAGGTGCGCATCAGCCTCGCGCAGAAAATCCTCTCGGCGCCCATCGATGCCCTGGAGCGCTACCGCACCCACCGCCTCATGCCCGTGCTCTCGCAGGACGTGGACATGATCAGCGACGCCGCCTTCGTCCTCTCCTCGGCGCTCATCGCGACGGCGGTCACGCTGGGCTGCCTCGTCTACATGGCCTGGCTCTCGGTGCCGATGTTCGCGATCGTGCTGGGGGCGCTGGTGCTTGGCGCCAGCCTGCAGGTGGTGGCGCAGACCCGCGCCGAAAAAGGCTTCTGGAAGGCCCGCGAGCACGAGGACAGCCTGCACAAGGCCTACCGCGCCATCAGCGAGGGCGCCAAGGAGCTGCGCATGCACCGCGAGCGCCGCAACCGCATGCTGGGCGGGCAGGTGGAGCGCATCGTGGCGCAGATCCGCGACGTGAACGGCCGCGCCATCAACACCTACGTCATGGCGACGGCCTTCGGGTCGGCGCTGTTCTTCCTGCTCATCGCCATGATCCTGGGCTGGGCGGCCTTCCAGCCCACCGAGCCCGCCGTGCTGAGCGGCTTCGCGCTCGTGCTGCTGTTCCTCAAGGGGCCCATCGACCAGATCGCCGCCACGCTGCCGCACATGGGCCGCGCCAAGGTGGCGTTCCTGCGCATCGCCGACCTCTCCGCACGCTTCGCCACGCCCGAGCCGCACCTGCACCTGGACCGGCCGTCTCCGGCGCCCGTGCTGCACGAGGGCATCGCGCTGAGCGGCGTGCGCTATGCCTTCGACGCACCGCCGGGCGGCGGCGAGCCCTTCGTGCTCGGGCCCATCGACCTGGATCTGCGGCGCGGCGAGATGGTGTTCATCGTGGGCGACAACGGCTCCGGCAAGACCACGCTCATCAAGTTGCTGCTGGGCCTCTACGCGCCCCAGGGCGGCGAGGTGCGCATCGACGGCGTGGCGGTGGACGCCCCCGCGCGCGACGACTACCGCCAGCTCTTCACCACCGTGCTCTCGGACTTCTATCTCTTCGAGGACCTGGCCGGCGGCGGCACCGAGGCGGGCCCCGGCATGGCCGCGCTGCCCGAGGCGGCACGGCCCTACCTGGAGCGCCTGGAGATCGCGCACAAGGTGAGCGTCAAGGAGGGCGCCTTCAGCACCGTGGACCTGTCCACCGGCCAGCGCAAGCGCCTCGCGCTGGTGCATGCCTACCTCGAAGGCCGGCCGGTCATGGTGTTCGACGAATGGGCCGCCGACCAGGACCCCGCCTTCCGCCACCTCTTCTACACCGAGCTGCTGCCCGAGCTGCGTGCCAAGGGCCACCTGCTCATCGTCATCTCGCACGACGACCGCTACTTCCACCTGGCCGACCGCGTGGTCCACATGCGCGCGGGCCGCATCGCCGAGAACCGCGTCCGCGCGGACCGCGAAAGCCTGGCCGCCTGACGGCCCCGCGCCTTCCGGGCGCATTCCCTCTCTTCCAAGGTTTCCAAGGAGTTGTCATCCCATGCAGCACATCCATGACCTGATCGGTATCGGTTTCGGCCCCTCCAACGTGGCACTGGCCATCGCGCTCGAAGAGCGCCGCGACACCGACGGCCGCGCGGCGCAGGCCTTTTTCATCGAGCGCCAGCCCGCCTTCGCATGGCATCCGCACATGCTGCTCGCGCAGTCGCACATGCAGATCTCCTTCCTGAAGGACCTGGCCACGCTGCGCAACCCCCAGAGCCGCTTCACCTTCCTGAACTACCTGCACGAGCAGGGCCGCCTGCCGGACTTCATCAACCTCAAGAGCTTCTTCCCGAGCCGCCATGAGTTCAACGACTACCTCGGCTGGGCGGCCCGCCAGTTCGAGGGCCGGTGCGCCTACGGCGAAGAGGTGTTCGAGGTGCTGCCCGACGCCGCTCCGGACGGCAGCGTGGAGCGCCTGCGCGTGCGCTCGCGCAACGCCGCGGGCCGCGTGCAGGAGCGCATCGCGCGCAACCTGATCGTGGGCGTGGGCGGCACCGCGCGCATCCCCGAGGTCTTCCGCGGCCTGCACGGAGACCCGCGCGTCTTCCACTCCAGCACCTACCTGCGCGACATCGCGCGCCAGGGCGAGGCGCGCAGCATCGCCATCGTCGGTGCCGGCCAGAGCGCTGCCGAGATCTTCATGGACCTGCAGGGCCGCGCCCACGCGCCCGAGGTGGACTGGGCCATGCGCGCGCGCTCCATCCGGCCCTCGGACGACAGCCCGTTCGTCAACGAGATCTTCAATGCCGACTTCACCGACTACGTCTTCAGCCGCGACGGCGCCGACCGCGAAGCCCTGCTGCGCGAATACGCCGGCACCAACTACGCCGTGGCCGACCTGGAACTGATCCAGCAGATCTACAAGGTTCTCTACGAGCAGCGCGTGGCCGGCAGCCAGCGCCTGCGCATGCTGCGCCAGCACGAAGTGCGGGCCACGCGCGCCGATGCGTCCGGCGTCTTCCTGACCTTCTTCGATGCCGACCGGGGCGAGGAGCAGACCGTGCGCTACGACGCCGTCGTGCTGGCCACGGGCTACGAGCGCGCGGCCCACCGCTGGCTGCTGGAGCCGCTGGCGCCGTACCTGGGCGACTTCACCGTGGACCGGCAGTACCGGCTGCAGACGACCGGGAACTTCCGCCCGTCCATCTTCCTGCAGGGCGCATGCGAGGACAGCCACGGCCTGAGCGACACGCTGCTGTCGGTGACGGCCGTGCGCACGGGAGAGATCGGCCACGCGCTGGCCGCCGCGCTGCCGCCTGCGCGCGACCCCATCCGCACCCGCGGCCCGGGCGCTGCAGGAAGCCAGGCCATGCCCGACAACGCCACGCGCGAGGACGAACGCCTGCGCGTGGCCTGATCGACCCGCGGCCTCGGGCCGCCCGAGGCGGCGCACGACAATCCCGCCATGCAGTCCCCTTCCGCAGCGATGCGCCCCGCCCCCTGGCCTTTGCCCGGCACCGTGCCGGCCGGCCTGAGCGTATGGCGCGTGCCGCTCGACCTGGACCGCCCTGCACCGGCGGAGGACTGGGCCGTGCTCTCCGCGGACGAGGCGGCGCGGGCCCGTCGCCTGCGCCAGCCCGCCGACGGTGTGCGGTCCGTGCGCGCGCGCGCAGCGCTGCGGCGGCTGCTGGGTGAACGGCTCGGCGTACCCGCGCCCGATGTTCCCCTGGGCACCGGCCCCTGGGGGCGGCCCCGGCTGGCCAGCGGCACCGGGCCCGATTTCAATGTCTCCCATTCGGGCGACTGCGTGCTCATCGCCCTGTCGGAGCGCGGGTTGGCCGTGGGCGTGGACATCGAGCGCATCGATGCCATCCTGCAAGGCACGCCCGCGGAACGCTCCGCGCTCGAAGCGCTGGTGCTCTCGCCCCGCGAGCAGGCCATCGCCCCTGCGGCACGCCCCGCCTTTCCTGACGTCTGGACCGCGAAGGAGGCGGTGCTCAAGTGCCTGGGCGTCGGCGTGGCGGAGCACCTCGCTGGGGTCTCCCTGGAGGAGGCGCGGGTCGCGCCCTGGCTCCCGGCCCGCGGCCCCGCAGACACCGGTGGGGAGGCTCCCCAGGAGGGCCGCCGCCTCCGGGTGTGGATGGAGGGCGCGCTGCAGGGCTTCGGTGTGCAGGCGTGTACCTTGGCGGCGCCTGCGGGATATGCCGCTGCCCTGGCCTGGTCGGACCCCCTGGGCTGGCCGCAGGGAACGCCGATTGCCCGCAGCAGGGAAGGAGCTTCCGCACCCGGTTGATTGCTATTGTTTGTGTAGCAAAGTATTCAATGGATACGGCGGCATGAGCACCTTTTCATGCCGCTACGGAGCGGGGCATCGCCAAACTTGCAGCAAGGAGCGCCCATGACCAGCCCCAAGGCCACCCGCACCCCCTGGCCGTTTCCCACGGCCGAATCCCATCCCGCGCCGCCCCCGCAGGCCGGCGGCCTCCAGGTGCAGACCGTCGAGGAAGACACGCTCGACAGCGCCGTGGAGGAAACCTTCCCTGCTAGCGACCCCGTCTCGGTGGTCAGCACCAAGGCCGTGCCGGCGCACGGCTCCGGCGACGGTGAAAAGCCGCGCTGACAGCGGCGGCCCCCGCGGAGGCCGTCCGGGGAGGCCTGCCGTGCCGCGGGACCGATGACGCAGGACGCCAGCTTCTCCCTGCTCGGCCTCCTCATGGCGCTGTGGATCGCGGCCGGCGTCGCGGACTGGTGGTGCCACCGCCGCACGCACATCGAAGCCACCTCGGGCCTGGCCGAATCGGCCTTCCACTGGGCGCTGTTCCTGCAGATGGGCGCCGCCGTGCTGGCGGCCCTGCTGCTGCGCCCCACGGCCGCGCTCGTCGCCTTCCTCCTGGCGATGTGGGCCCTGCACGAAGTGGCCACTTGGCTGGAACTGCGCAGGGTCGCGCCCGTGCGCACCATCACCCCCCTGGAGCAGATGGTCCACAGCTTCATGGAAATCCTGCCCCTGGCCGGCGTCATGCTCCTGTGTCAGCCCGCGCTCACCGCCTGGTTGCAGGCCCCGGACAGCGAACGCACGCTCGACTGGCGCTGGCTCCCGCGCGAGACCCTCCCGCCCTGGCCGGTGCTGGCGGGCTACGCCGTGGCCATCGCGGTCTGCAATGGGGGGCTGCTGGCGGAAGAGAGCTGGCGGTGCTGGCGCACCGCGCGGGCGGGGCGACGCCGCTGAAGGCAAGGTCGCGGAGGAAGGCTCTGCGCATCTCGGTGCGCCCTGCGATGCCAGCGAATCGGGCAGGCGGGGCCCGCGTTCCGGGCTGCCGCGCGGCGGAGGCCAGAGTGGCGCGCTACGGCTTGCGATGGTGTTGGTTTGCTATATTTTTTATAGCTAACTATCCAATGGATCCGGCGGCATGGAGGTGAAAAGACCCCATGCGGGCTGCACAGCTGCCTTGTTCGGCCCTCCATGCGCCGTTCTTTCAGCCCAGGGGCATCCGCGGTCATTGGCGGAAGAACTTTCCGCCCTCCAACAGGTAGGAAAAGCAATGGCTCCGGACAGGCCCCGAAAGCCGCGAAATCGGTCGATGAAAATCAGCCTTCGGCGGCCCGCGCCAGTGCGTCCAGGGCCGCCTGCACGTCCTGCATGCCGACGCCCTCGACGGGCGCCAGGTGCCCGGCCAGGGCGGCCAATGCGCCCGGTTCGCGCTGCAGCCGCGCGATGGCCTGGCCGGCATCCCGCGGAACGTCGAAACCGGTGCTTTGCAGCAGCATGCGCCCCTCCGCGGCCACCAGCTTGAAATAGAACTTGCCGTCCGCCTCGCGGTATTGCTTGAAGGAGGGCAGGGCGGCGGGCTTGGCGCTTGTGGCCGGGCGGGGGGCCGCGGCGGCACCGCCCCGCAGGCTGCGCAGGCCCACGGCGCCGCGCAGTTCTTGGATGAACGGCTGTGCCAGGGCGCGCGCGCGTTCGGCGCCGGCCAGCAGCGTGTCTTCGATGCGGCCGGGGTCGGCGATCAGCGATTCATAGCGCTCGCGCATCGGGCCGATCACGCTGTCCACGCGTTCGAACAGAACCTGCTTGGCGTCGCCCCAGGCGATGCCTTGCGCATACTGCCGGCGCAGGGCCTCGGCTTCTGCCGCGGTGGAGAACGCCTGGTAGATCTGGAAGAGCGCCGAGCCCTCGGCTTCCTTGGGCTCGCCGGGCGCGCGGGAATCGGTCTGGATGCCGCCGATGAGCCGCCGCAGCTGCTCGCGCGGGCTGAAGAGCGGGATCGTGTTGTCGTAGCTCTTGCTCATCTTGCGGCCGTCCAGGCCCGGCAGCGTGGCCACATGCTCGTCGATGGCGGCCTCGGGCGGCACGAAGTGCTCGCCATACAGGTGGTTGAAACTCGCCGCGATGTCGCGCGCCATCTCGATGTGCTGCACCTGGTCGCGGCCCACGGGCACCTTGTGCGCCTTGAAGAGCAGGATGTCGGCGGCCATCAGCACGGGGTACATGAAGAGGCCGGCCGTCACGCCGTCGTCCGTCTCGCGCCCGGCGGCCTCGTTCTTGTCCTGCGATGCCTTGTAGGCATGCGCGCGGTTGAGCACGCCCTTGCCGGTCACGCACGACAGCAGCCAGTTCAGCTCCGGGATTTCGGGGATGTCGGACTGGCGGTAGAACGCCACGTGCTCCGGGTCCAGGCCCGCCGCGAGCCAGCTGGCCGCGATCTCCAGCGTGGAGCGCTGGATGCGCACCGGGTCTTCGCACTTGATGAGCGCGTGGTAGTCGGCCAGGAAATAGAAGCTCTGCACCCCGGGCCGCAGGCTGGCCGCCACCGAGGGGCGGATGGAGCCGACGAAGTTGCCCAGGTGGGGCGTGCCCGTGGTCGTGATGCCGGTGAGGAAGCGCGTGGTGCTCATGGTCGGAAACGGAAAGCGGAGGACGGAGGAAGCCGGGGCGGAAACCCGCTGCGCGGCTCCGGGGTGTGTCTTGGGGATGGGGTGGAGCCTGTCAGCGCAGCAGCGCGGTGAGCGGGGTCAGCAGCAGGTTGATCGCCGAATAACCCAAAGACATCAGCGGGCGCAGCCACACCGTGCCCACGATGCCCGCCACCACCAGGGCCAGCACGATGAAGAAGCCGTAGGGCTCGATGCGCGACAGCCAGTGCGCCTGCCGCCAGGGCAGCAGCCCCATCAGGATGCGCCCGCCATCGAGCGGCGGCAGCGGGAACAGGTTGAAGGCCCACATGACCAGGTTCACGAGCACGCCGGCACGCGCCATTTCCATGAAGAAGCGCTCATCCACCTCGAAGGCCACCAGCGCCACCATCAGCACGGCCCACAGGACCGCCTGCACGAAATTGGAGGCCGGGCCCGCCAGCGCGACCCAGATCATGTCGCGCCGGGGGTTGCGCAGGTGCCCGAAATTCACCGGCACCGGCTTGGCGTAGCCGAACAGGAAGGCCCCCGAGGTGGCGAAATACAGCAGCAGCGGCATCAGGATCGTGCCGACCGGGTCGATGTGCCGCAGCGGATTGAGCGTGATGCGCCCCATCATCGCCGCGGTGTTGTCTCCGAAGTAGCGGGCGGCGTAGCCGTGGGCCGCTTCGTGCACGGTGATCGCGAAGAGCACCGGCAGGGCATAGATGAGAACGGTTTGGATGAGATTGGAGAAGTCCACCGGCCGATTGTCTCAGAGGCCGCGTTGCGCGCCGGTCACGCAGGCAGGGGAACCCCTGGGGTGCGCCGGTTACCCCGCGCGTTAGCATGCTTATTTGTTGCCAAATGCAACGCAGGCGGGCAGGCATCTGCGGCCCGGCGCACCACTAAGGCAGGAGACGCGGCTATGGCTTGGGACGGTTTGAGAACGGGGACGCGGCTGGTGCTGGTGTTCGGCGTGCTGGCGTTGCTGGTGGCGGTGCTGATGGGCGTGGGCATGGCCGACATCGGACGCGCCCAGGACGCGCACCGCGCCGTCCTGCAGGCGGCCGCCGCCTTGCCCGATGCGGCCCAGCGCGCCCCGATCGAGCGCGCGGTGGCCGAGGCGCAGGGCGAGCTGTCGGGCCTGCGCGCCTGGCTGCTGGGCCTGGGATGCGCCGTGTTCGCCGTGGCGTTCGGCGCCTTCGTGCTGCTGCGGCGGGGCATCGTGGCACCGCTCGACCAGGCCATCCTCATCGCCGAAACCGTGGCGGCCGGAGACCTGAGCCAGGAATTCAGCTCCGACCTGCAGGGCGACTTCGGGCGCCTGCTGGGCGGGCTGGGCACCATGGAAGACACGCTCACCGAACTGGTGTCGCGCATCAAGCAATCCACCGACGCGATCGGCGCGAGCGCGGGCGAGATCGACGCCGGCAACGGCGATCTGGCGCGCCGCACGGACGAGCAGGTGGCGTCCCTGGCCGAAACCGCCGCGAGCATGGAGCAGCTCACCGCCACCGTGCGCCAGAACGCCGACCGCGCGCGCTCTGCCAGCGGCCTGGCGGTGGCGGCCTCCGGCACGGCCGAGCGCGGCGGCACGGTGGTGGGGCAGGTGGTGCAGACCATGCAGGCGATCAGCGGCAGCTCGCACAAGATCGTGGACATCATCCAGGTGATCGAGGGCATCGCCTTCCAGACCAACATCCTGGCGCTGAACGCCGCCGTCGAAGCGGCCCGCGCGGGGGAGCAGGGCCGGGGCTTCGCCGTGGTTGCCGCGGAAGTGCGCAGCCTCGCGCAGCGCAGCGCCGTGGCGGCGCGCGAGATCAAGGGCCTCATCGACACGTCGGTGGAGCAGGTGCATAGCGGCTCCGGCCTCGTGGAGCAGGCCGGGCGCACCATGGAGGAGATCGTGCGCTCGGTGGGGCAGGTGACCACGCTGCTCGGCGAGATCTCCCATGCCCTGCACGAGCAGAGCGACGGCATCGCGCACGTGAACCAGTCCGTCGCGCAGATGGACGGCACCACCCAGCAGAACGCCGCGCTGGTGCAGCAGGCGTCGCGCGCGGCCGCGGCGCTCAACGAAAGGGCGCACGACCTGCAACGCGCCGTGGGGGCGTTCAAGCTCGATTGACGCGCCGGGCCCCGGCCGGGCCGTAGACTGCCTTCAGCGCTGCCGGCCCCGGCGGCTTCTGGTTGGTGACCGAGAACGGAAGGCAAACCCCATGGACGGCATCGGCGACGGTGCACCGCCCTGCACGCGCAGGGCATTTTTCCGGCACGCATCCCGCGCGTCGGCGGGCGTGGCGGCGCTCTCCGTGGCCGCATGCGCGCAGCCCTTGCAGCCGACGCCGCTGCGCATCGACCGCAGCGTCCGGTCGCAGAGCCAGGATGCGCGCATCGCGCCCGGGCGCAAGTCCGACCCGGGGCCGCTGTTCCCCTGGGAACGGCTCTACCGCGAGCACGGCATCGGCGCGTGGCCCGATGCCGCTGCGGTCGAGCGCCATGCCCGGCTGCAGCCTCTCGCGGGTGACACGGCATCGCTGCAGTCGCGGTTGCAGGCCTACGGCTACGACACGCCGCGGACCGGCGTGTTCGACGAGGCGACGCAGCAGGCCGTCATCGCGTTCCAGATGCACTTCCGGCCGGCGCGCTACGACGGGGTGCCGGACACGGAAACGGCCGCCATCCTGGATGCGCTGCTCGAGAAATACCGCGCCCGGGGCCGCGCGGAGGGCGCGCCGGGTGTGGGAGCCGGCGAAGAAATCGGGGAGCCGAAGGAGGCCGATGCACGCTGAGCGGCCCGGCCGCCGGCAGGCCCGTCAGAGCCCCAGCGTCGCCAGGCTGCCCCGCCCCTCGCGCACCACCCGCGGCTCGCCGCCGTTGGCCATGTCGGTCAGGTCCACGACGGTCGTGGGTTCCAGGGGGCAGGCGCCGGCATCCACCACGGCGTCGATCTGGTGCTCGAAGCGCGAGCGGATTTCGGCGGGGTCGTTCATCGGCTCGGTTTCGCCGGGCGGTATCAGCGTGGTGGCCAGCAGGGGCGCGCCATGCAGCTCCAGCAGCAGTTGCAGCCCCTTGCGGTCGGGCACGCGCAGGCCGATGGTCTTGCGCTGCGGGTGGCTCACGCGGCGCGGCACTTCCTTGGTGGCATCGAGAATGAAGGTGTAGGGCCCGGGCGTCGCCTGCTTGACGAGGCGGTACTGCCGGTTGTCCACGCGGGCGTAGTTGGACACCTCCGAGAGGTCGCGGCACAGCAGCGTCAGGTGGTGCTTTTCGTCGACCTGCCGGATGCGGCGCAGCCGGTCGACGGCGTCCTTGTCGTCGAGCTGGCACACGAGGGCGTAGCTGGAGTCGGTGGGCACGGCGAGCACGGCGCCGCGCGCCAGCAGGGCGGCGGCCTGCTTGAGCAGCCGTGGCTGCGGATTGTCGGGGTGGACTTCGAAGTACTGGGCCATGGGTGTCGTGCCGGGCGTGCGGTGCCGGTCTTCAGGCGGCCGGCTGCCGCACGCGGTCGGCCAGCAGGTCCCAGACCGGGGTGAGCGTGCCGGGCAGCGGCGGCAGGGCACCCAGGTCGGTGTGCGATTCCTGCGGGCTGTGGAAGTCGCTGCCGCGCGAAGCGGCCAGCCCGAATTCCTGGGCCACGCCGGCATAGGTGATGTATTCGGCGGCCGTGTGGCTGCCCGTGACGACCTCGACCCCGCGGCCGCCGTGCTGCAGGAATTCGGAGAAGAGCGCGTATTCCTCGGTGGCCGAGAACCGGTAGCGTGCGGGGTGCGCGATGACGGCCATGCCGCCGGCTTCGGTGATCCAGCGCACCGCATCGCCCAGCGCGGCCCAGCGGTGCGGCACATAGCCGGGCTTGCCCTCGGTGAGGAATCGGCGGAACACCTCGGGGGTGTCGCGGCACACGCCGGTCTCCACCAGGAACCGCGCGAAATGCGTGCGGGAGATGAGTTCGGGGTTGCCCACGTAGCGCAGCGCGCCCTCGTAGGCGTCGCGGATGCCCACCCGCGCGAGCTGCTCCGCCATCTCCTGCGCGCGTTCGCCGCGGCCGCCGCGCGTGGCCGCCAGGCCCTGCTGCAGCCGGGCATCGTCGGGATCAAACCCCAGGCCGACGATGTGTACCGTCGCGCCGATGAAGGTCACGGAGATTTCCACCCCGGTCAGGTAGGCCATGCCCTGCGCGGCAGCGGCGGCCATGGCGCGGTGCTGGCCGCCGACCTCGTCGTGGTCGGTCAGGGCCCAGAGCGTGACACCGTTGGCGCGCGCCCGCTCCGCAAGGGCTTCGGGCGTGAGCGTGCCGTCGGACACCACGGAGTGGCAATGGAGGTCGGCATTGGGCTGGGTAGGCACGGAGCCATTGTAGGACCGGGTTTTTCGCGGTGTATGCCGCGCGCCACGAAAACACCGCCGGGCAACGCAACCGTCGTGCCATGCACCGGTATTTGTCACATGGGTGGGTTAGGCAAAGGGGCGTCCGTGCCAATATGTACAAAAATGTTTCAGCGACCTCAGCGCCCCTTTTCCCGATGGGGGTTCCCTTTTGCGTGCCGAGCGCACGACGTCCTCTCTTCCTTCTTATGACCTTGAACCATCTGCCTGTCGGCCGCAAGCTGTGGGCCATCATCCTGGGCGTGCTCGTCACCATGCTGCTGCTCCTGGGCGGTCTGCTGGCCCATGTGTCCCGCGTCGATGCGGAAACCGCCCGCGCCGTGCAGGCGTCGGAAGACCGGATCAGCGATGCCCTGCGCTGGAAGGGCATGGTCGAGCGCAATGTGGAGCTGGTCATCATCGGGGCGATCACCTCCGAAGACGCGCTGGCCGCCCAGTTGCAGGCCGACGTGAAGGCCGGCATCGCCGCCGTGTCGGAAGTACAGAAGCGCGTGGTCGAGAAGGCCGTCAGCCCCGAGGACAAGGCGCAGCTCGAACGCATCGCCGCGGAACGCACCAGCATCCTGGCCATCGTGGCGGAGGCGCAGAAGGCCCGCGCGGCCGGCGACCTCGAAGGTGCGCGGCAGATCGCGCAACAGCGCATGCGCCCCGCGGCCGCGCGCTACACGGGCGCCAAGGAAACCTTCGTGGAAATGCAGACGAAGGCGCGCGAGCGCGCGAAGGCCGAGGGCCAGGCCCAGCGCGACAGGGCGCAGGCCATCGGCTTCGGGCTCGCCGTGCTGGTGTGCGTGCTGGCCATTGCCATGGCGCGCTTCGTCGTGGCCTCCATCACCCGGCCGCTGGACCGCGCCGTGGGGCTGGCCGACGCCATCGCCGAGGGCGACCTGACGGTGGATGTGCATGACGACCGGCGGGATGAGCTGGGCCACCTGCTGCGCTCGCTCTCGGCCATGTCGGCGCGGCTGCGCGGCGTGGTGACGGAGGTGCGCACGGGCGTGGAATCGGTGTCCTCCGCGTCCAACGAGATCGCCACCGGCAACCAGGACCTCTCCGCGCGCACCGAGCAGACGGCGGCCAACCTGGAGGAGACCGCCGCCAGCATGGAAGAGCTCACGGCCACCGTCACGCAGTCCGCCGATACGGCGCGGCAGGCCAACCAGCTCGCCGCCACGGCCGCGCAGGCGGCCGAGCGCGGGGGCGAGGTCGTGGGGCAGGTGGTGGCCAGCATGCAGCAGATCACCGACAGCTCGCGCAAGATCGGCGACATCATCGGCGTGATCGACGGCATCGCCTTCCAGACGAACATCCTCGCGCTCAATGCGGCCGTGGAGGCCGCCCGCGCGGGCGAGCAGGGCCGCGGTTTCGCGGTGGTGGCCAGCGAGGTGCGCAGCCTCGCGCAGCGCTCGGCCGAGGCCGCCAAGGAGATCAAGCAGCTGATCGGCACGTCGGTGCAGAACGTCGAGTCGGGATCGCAGCAGGTCCACCAGGCGGGGCAGAGCATGGAAGAGATCGTGGGCAGCGTGCGCCGCGTGTCCGACCTCATCGGGGAGATCACCGCCTCGTCCACCGAGCAGCGCGATGGCATCTCCCAGGTCAACCAGGCCGTGGGCAACCTCGACCAGATGACGCAGCAGAACGCCGCGCTCGTGGAGCAGTCCAGCGCTGCGGCCGGCGCCATGCGCGACCAGGCCCGCCGGCTGTCGGAGGTGGTGTCCGTGTTCAATGTCGGGGCGCAGGCAGTGCCCCAGCGGAGCGTGCCGGTGGCTGCACCGAAGGGAGCCGGCGCGGGCGGCAGTGTCCCCCGCGCGGTGGCGGCAGCGCCGGGCGCGGCGTCCCGCAAGGTGGCTGCCCCGGCCTCTGCCGGGGCGCTGCCCGCTGCGCCACGCAAGGCCATTCCCGCTGCGGCCGCTCCCGTGGCGGCAGCCGCGTCTGCACCGGCGCCCCAGCCTGCGGCGCCGAAGGCCGCGCTGCGTGCACCCGCCAAGCCGGCCAAGGCCGCCACAGCGGACGACGACTGGGAAACCTTCTGACCGGCACGGCGCCGCGCCCGGCCCCGGCTTAGAGCTGCGCGCCTTCCACCAGGAACTGCACGCGCCGCTCGCCTTTCCATTCGTTCACGTCGAGGCGGAACGCGAGCAGCACGCGCGCGGGCAGCGGGTCGGTGTGCCCGAACCAGATGCCGTCCACCGGACGGCCCTGGTGCAGCAGCTTGAGCGAAAGGTGGTTGCGGCCTTCGCCCACGAGGCGCTGGCTCACGATCTCCACCTCTTCGCTGAACGTGGGCGGCGCGAAGCCCTGGCCCCAGACCTCGCGGTGCAGGGTGTCCACCAGTTCCGCGCGGCAGTATTCGGGCGAGAGAGGGCCGTCGGTGTCGAGCCGGCGCATGAGCGTGGCGGCATCCAGCCATTCCTGCGCCACCTGCGCGAAGGCGCGCTCGAACACCGCGAACTGCTCCTGCGCCACCGTGCAGCCGGCCGCCATCGCATGGCCGCCGAACTTCAGGATCACGCCCGGGTGGCGCTTGGCCACGAGGTCCAGCGCATCGCGCAGATGGAAGCCGGGAATGGAGCGGCCCGAGCCTTTCAGCTCATGCGCCTTGCCCGGCGCGCTGCTGGTGGCGAAGACGAACGTGGGCCGGTGCAGCCGGTCCTTGATGCGCGACGCCACGATGCCCACCACGCCCTCGTGGAAGTCGGGGTCCCACACGCTGATGGCGGCGGGCGGCGCATCGTTCTCGCCGAACAGGCTTTCGGCCATGAGCAGCGCCTGCTCGCGCATGCCGCCCTCGATCTCGCGCCGCTCGCGGTTGATCGCGTCCAGCGTGCGCGCCAGTTCCGCCGCATGCCCCGGATCGTCGGTGAGCAGGCATTCGATGCCGAGCGTCATGTCCGCCAGCCGGCCGGCCGCATTGATGCGCGGCCCCAGCGCGAAGCCGAAATCGAAGGTGGTGGCCACGGCCGCCTTGCGGCCCGCGGCGTCGAAGAGCGCTGCAATGCCGGCCGGCATGAACCCGGCCCGGATGCGCTTGAGGCCCTGCGCGACCAAGCGGCGGTTGTTCGCGTCCAGCCGCACCACGTCGGCGACGGTGCCCAGCGCCACCAGCGGCAGCAATGGCTCCAGCTTGGGCTGGCCGGCCTTGTCGAACACGCCGCGTTCGCGCAGCTCGGCGCGCAGGGCCATCAGCACGTAGAACATCACGCCCACGCCGGCAATGGATTTGCTCTCGAAGGCGCAGCCGGGCTGGTTGGGGTTCACGATGGCGTCCGCCTCCGGCAGCGCCGGGCCGGGCAGGTGGTGGTCGGTGACCAGCACCGAGAGGCCCAGGGCCTTGGCCTCGGCCACACCCTCCACGCTCGCGATGCCGTTGTCCACGGTGACGAGCAGGTCGGCGCCGCGCTCGTGCACGCGCCGCGCGATGGCGGGGCTGAGCCCGTAGCCGTCGATGACGCGGTCCGGGACGAGGTAGCCGACCTGCCGCGCGCCCAGCAGCCTGAGCCCGCGCACGGCCACGGCGCAGGCGGTGGCGCCGTCGCAGTCGTAGTCGGCCACGACGACGATGCGCCGGTCCTGTGCGATGGCGTCGGCCAGCAGGGCCGCGGCCTCGCGCGCGCCGTGCAGCGACGGCGGCGGCAGCAGCCGCGCGAGCGCGTCGTCGAGTTCATCGTGCGCGGTCACGCCGCGCGCGGCATAGAGACGGGCGAGTAGCGGATGCACGCCCGCCTGTTCCAGCGCCCACACGGCGCGGGGCGGAATGTCTCTGGCGATGATCTTCATAGTTGGGGGTGGATGTCCGCGAAGCGCACCGGCCGCAGGCGGCGGCGCAGGCGCTCCACCAGGCCCAGGGGCCGGCTTTCCCAGGCCATCGCGCTGCGCTCGCCGCAGAGCGTGAGGCGCACCGCGCCGCCCGCCGCGGCGCGGTCGGCCAGCGCGGCCACCGGGCCCGCGTCGAGTGCGCGCCAGGCCTGGGCCCAGGCGCGCCAGTCCTCGTGCAGGGCGGCGTCGCGCAGGTCCGTGGGCATGTGCGGCGTGGAGATTGCGGGCGGGGTGCGCTCCGGCAGGCGGCCGGCGCCATGCACCCAGAACGCGTTCACGGGCGGCAGGCCGCGCTCGGCGCGCGCGTCGTTGAAGGGATGGGTGTAGAGCAGCATCTGCATCTCGCTGTGCAGGCGGTGCAGCAGCCGCGCCCGGGCCGCATCGGGCATCCACGCGCGCACGTCGCGCTGCACCACGCGGTCGAGCGACGCGGTGGCGAGGCCGTCGAACACCGCCCCGCGCGCCAGCCAGCGCGTGGGCGAGACGTAGGTGAGCGCGATGCCGTCCTCGGCGAACCAGGGCGCGACGATGGCCAGCACCTCGCGCGAGGCGGCTTCGTCCAGCCCCAGCGTGGCCGGGTCGGCCAGCATGACCTGGTCCGCGCCGACCTGCCAGCGGCAGGGCGTCACCCAGGCCCAGGCAGCGCCTTCATCGGTGCCAGGCGATTGCGCGTGCCGCGACCACGCGGCCCAGGGCAGGGCGCCGTCGCCCGGAGCGGCGAGGCCCAGGTGGCGGGCCAGCGCGCGTTCGTGGGGGGGCGTGAAGTCGGATTCTTCGCCGGCGTCGGTGCCGGCGGGCGACAGGCGTGCGAGCAGCCGGTCGAGGTGGGGCAGGCCGAGGTCCTGCAGGACCTGCCGGGCCCCGGGCGCCGTGCTGGCCGCCAGGGGGATGAGCAAATGGTGAATCTCCGACATGGGGGGTATTGTCCGGGATGCCACAATCTGCGCCGCTTCGGTGCCGCCATTCCCGGCGCGGCGCGGGGCCGCTTCTTCCCCACCATGCAACTTCCCTACGAACTGGCCCTGGGCTGGCGCTACACCCGGGCCGGGCGCGCGACGCGGCGCAACGGCTTCATCTCGTTCATCTCCGGTGTCTCCATGCTCGGCATCGCGCTCGGCGTGGCGGCCCTCATCATCGTGCTGAGCGTGATGAACGGCTTCCAGAAGGAAGTGCGCGACCGCATGCTCAGCGTGGTCTCGCACATCGAGATCTTCGCGCCGCAGGGCGCCGCGCTGCCCGACCTGCAGCGCACGATGGCCGAGGCGCGGCGCAACCCCGAGGTGGTGGGCGCTGCGCCGTTCGTGGCGTCGCAGGCGCTGCTGGCGCGCGGCGAGGACATGAAGGGCGCCCTGGTGCGCGGCATCGATCCGGCGAGCGAGGGCGAGGTGACCGAGCTGGCCGCGCGCAATGCCAGCGCGGTGAAGACCCTGGTGCCGGGTGAATTCCACGTGGTGCTGGGCACCGAGCTGGCGCGCTCGCTCGGCGTGCGCCCCGGCGACGCCGTGACGCTGATCGCGCCGGGCGGCCAGGTCACGCCGGCCGGCGTCGTGCCGCGCCTCAAGCAGATGACCGTCACGGGCCTCTTCGAGTCGGGCCATTACGAATACGACTCCGCGCTGGTGCTGCTGCACCACTCGGACGCCGAACGCATCTTCCGCCTCGAAGGCCCGACGGGCATCCGCCTCAAGCTGCGCGACCTGCACGAGGCCCCGGCGGTCACGATGCAATTGGCGCGCTCGCTCACCGGCGACCTGCTGATCCGCGACTGGACGCAGCAGAACCGCACCTGGTTCGCGGCCGTGCAGCTCGAAAAACGCATGATGTTCATCATCCTCACGCTCATCGTCGCGGTGGCGGCGTTCAACCTCGTCTCCACACTGGTCATGACCGTGACCGACAAGCGCGCCGACATCGCCATCCTGCGCACCCTGGGCGCGAGCCCACGCAGCATCATGGCGGTGTTCGTCGTGCAGGGCGCCATGGTGGGCGTGATCGGCACGGTGTGCGGGCTGGCGCTGGGCCTGCTCGTGGCGTTCAACATCGACGTGATCGTGCCGGCCATCGAGCATGCGCTGAACGCGAGCTTCCTGCCCAAGGACATCTACCTCATCAGCAAGATGCCGAGCGACCCGCAGACCAGCGACATCGCGCCCATCGCGGTGATCTCGCTCATTCTGGCCTTCGCGGCCACGCTGTACCCGAGCTGGCGCGCCAGCCGCGTGAACCCCGCCGAGGCACTTCGCTATGAGTAACGTGACCCCCACGCCCGGCACCGACGTGTCCTCGCTGCCCCCCGAGGGGGCCCTCGCCCCTGTTGCGGGCGCCTCCGGTGCGCCGGTGGTGCTGCAGGCCCGCGGCCTCACCAAGCGCTTCACCGAAGGCCGGCTGGACGTCACCGTGCTCAAGGGCGTGGACCTGTCCGTGCACGTGGGCGAGACGCTGGCCATCGTGGGCGCCTCGGGCTCGGGCAAGAGCACGCTGCTGCACCTGCTGGGCGGGCTGGACGCCCCCTCGGCGGGCAGCGTGCAGCTGCAGGGGGCGGCGTTCGACACGCTGTCGCCCCAGCAGCAGGGGCGGCTGCGCAACACACACCTGGGCTTCATCTACCAGTTCCACCACCTGCTGCCGGAGTTCAGCGCGCGCGACAACGTCGCCATGCCGCTGCGCATCCGGCGCGACGCCTACGCCGACTGCCTGGAACGGGCCGACGCCATGCTGTCCGCCGTGGGCCTTGCGCAGCGCCTGGACCACCGGCCCGCCGAACTCTCCGGCGGCGAGCGCCAGCGCGTCGCCATCGCCCGCGCCCTGGTCACCCGGCCCGCCTGCGTGCTGGCCGACGAGCCCACGGGCAACCTCGACCGCGCCACCGCCGACAGCGTCTTCCAGCTGATGCTCCAGCTCGCACGCGAGCAGGGCACGGCCTTCGTCATGGTCACCCACGACGAGACGCTGGCCGCGCGCTGCGATCGCATGGTGCGCCTGGTGTCGGGTGTATTGGATGCACGTTAATTGCTATCAATTAAATAGCAAACTATTGAATGAATCCGGCGGCATGGAGGCGAAAACACCGTGAATCCTCTTGTGGAGGGCGCCGCTGAGGCGCCGCAGCCGCTGCTGGCGATCACGCAGGGCGACCCGGCCGGCATCGGCCCGGAGATCGTCGCCCGGGCCTTCCGCGATGCGCCCGGCGATCTGCGCAACTGCTTCGTGGCCGGCGACGTCGAGACGCTGCGCCGCGCCGCCCGCTGCATCGCCCGGCCGGGCGAGCCCTCGCTGCCCGTCGCCGTGCTGGCATCGCCCGCAGAAGCCCGCACGGCGCCGCCGCGCTGCCTGCCGGTGCTGCCGCTGCCGGGGTTGCCCGGCCCGGTGCCGTTCGGCGCGGTGAGCGCGGAGGCCGGGCGCGCTGCGGCGGATTGCGTCGTCTGGGCCGCGCGGGCCGCGCTGCGCGGCGAGGTGGACGGGCTGGTGACCGCGCCGCTGCACAAGGAAGCGCTGGCGGCCGCCGGCGTGGACTACCCGGGCCACACCGAGTTGCTGCAGGCCGAGGCCGCCCGCCATGCCGGCGTGCCCGTGGCCGGCATGCCGGTGCGCATGATGCTGGCGAGCGACGAACTGCGCACCGTGCTGGTCAGTATCCACGTGTCGCTGCGCGATGCGATCGCGGCCGTCACGCCCGACAACGTGCTGGGCACGCTGGAGATCACCCACGAGGCCCTGCGCCGCAGCCTGGGCCGCGCACCGCGCATCGGCGTGGCGGGCCTCAACCCGCACGCGGGCGAGGGCGGGCTGTTCGGGCATGAAGAAACTGAATCCATCGCGCCGGCCATCGCCGCCGCGCGCGCACGGGGCATCGATGCGCACGGCCCCTTCGCGCCCGACACGGTGTTCATGCGCGCCCGCAGCACGCCACAGCGCGCGGGCGAATTCGACGTGGTGCTGGCGATGTACCACGACCAGGGGCTGATCCCCGTGAAATACCTGGGCGTGGACAAGGGAGTGAACGTCACGCTCGGGCTGCCGCTGGTGCGCACCAGCCCGGACCACGGCACGGCCTTCGACATCGCGGGCCGCGGCACGGCCGATGCGTCAAGCCTGATCGAAGCCGTGCGCATGGCACGGCGCCTCGCGCGGGCCTGACCGGGGCGGCGTGCCGCGCTCGCTCCTTTGCTGCGGGCAGGTCAGCGGCGCAGGCTGTCGCGGATCTCGCGCAGGAGCACGATGTCCTCGGGCGGCGTGGCGGGCGCGGCCGGTGCCGGGGGAGGCGCCTCGCGCTTCAGGCGGTTGATTTGCTTGACCATCAGGAAAATGATGAAAGCGAGAATCAGGAAATTCACCGCGACGGTAATGAAGCTGCCATAAGCGAGCACCGGAACGCCGGCTTTGCGCAAGGCATCGAGCGTGGCCGGAGTACCCGGCGGGACACTGCCGAGCACGAGAAACAGATTCGAGAAATCCAGCCGGCCGAATACCAGCCCGACCACCGGCATGATGACGTCGTTCACCAGCGAATCGACAATCTTTCCGAAGGCGCCGCCGATGATCACGCCGACGGCGAGGTCTATCACATTTCCCTTCACGGCAAACTCCCGGAACTCTTTTGCAATACCCATTTCGCCTCTCCTTGATATAGCTGAAAACCCTTGCAGTATTGCCGAGTTGGAGGGGTGATAACCCCTGGAATTAACCTTACTCGCGCCGCTACAATTTGTGATTGATCCTAAAGCGACGACCTTCGAGGACCCCCATGAGTGAAACCCCAATCGACTCCAGCAAGAGGACGTGGCTCATTGCGTCGGGCTGTGCTGGTGCGGTGGGCGGCGTGGCGACGGCCGTGCCGTTCGTGAGCACGTTCCAGCCCTCCGAAAAAGCCAAAGCCGCGGGGGCCGCGGTCGAGGTGGACATCTCCGGGCTGAAAGCCGGCGAGAAGGTCACGGTGGAGTGGCGCGGCAAACCGGTGTGGATCATCAAGCGCACCCCGGAGCAACTCGCCGCGCTCCCCGGCCTCGACGGCCAGCTCGCCGACCCCAAGTCCGAGCGCAAGCCGTCCGAACTCACCCCCGAATACGCGCGCAACGAGAACCGCTCCATCAAACCCGAGATCCTCGTGGCCGTGGGCATCTGCACGCACCTCGGCTGCTCGCCCAGCGACAAGTTCGTTCCCGGCGCGCAGCCCTCGCTGCCCGACGACTGGAAGGGCGGCTTCCTCTGCCCCTGCCACGGCTCGACCTTCGACATGGCCGGCCGCGTCTTCAAGAACAAGCCCGCGCCCGACAACCTCGAAGTGCCTCCCCACATGTACCTGTCGGAGACCAAGCTCCTGATCGGTGAAGACAAGCAGGCCTGAGGGAGAAGAACGCATGGCTCACCACGAATTCAAGGACATCTCCCCGAACGCCTCCACGGGCGCCAAGGTCACGAACTGGTTCGAGAACCGGTTCCCGACGGCGTTCGATGCCTACCGGGTGCACATGTCGGAGTACTACGCTCCGAAGAACTTCAACTTCTGGTACATCTTCGGTTCGCTGGCGCTGCTGGTGCTGGTGATCCAGATCGTCACCGGCATCTTCCTCGTGATGCACTACAAGCCCGACGCGGCCAAGGCTTTCGAGTCGGTCGAGTACATCATGCGCGACGTGCCCTGGGGCTGGCTCATCCGCTACATGCACTCCACGGGCGCCTCGGCGTTCTTCGTGGTGGTGTACCTGCACATGTTCCGCGGGCTGCTCTATGGCTCCTACCGCAAGCCGCGCGAACTGGTCTGGATCTTCGGCTGCGCGATCTTCCTCGCGCTCATGGCCGAGGCCTTCATGGGCTACCTGCTGCCCTGGGGCCAGATGTCGTACTGGGGCGCCCAGGTGATCGTGAACCTGTTCGCGGCCATCCCCTTCGTCGGCCCCGACCTGGCACTGCTGATCCGCGGCGACTACGTGGTGGGCGACGCCACCCTGAACCGCTTCTTCAGCTTCCACGTGATCGCCGTGCCGCTCGTGCTGCTGGGCCTCGTGGTCGCCCACCTGCTGGCGCTGCACGACGTGGGCTCCAACAACCCCGACGGCATCGAGATCAAGGGCCCCAACGCTCCGCGCGACGAGCAGGGCCATCCGCTGGACGGCATCCCGTTCCACCCGTACTACACGGTGCACGACATCTTCGGCGTGTGCGTGTTCCTGTTCATCTTCTCGGCCGTGGTGTTCTTCGCGCCCGAGTTCGGCGGCTACTTCCTGGAATACAACAACTTCATTCCGGCCGATCCGCTCAAGACGCCTGCGCACATCGCACCGGTCTGGTACTTCACGCCGTTCTACTCGATGCTGCGCGCCATCACGAGCGAGATGATGTACGCGCTCATCGGCTGCGTGGCGCTGGCCGCGGGCTTCGGCGTGATCAAGGGCCGGCTGCCTTCCTTCGTCAAGGTGGCCATCGTGGCCGTGGCCGTGGTCGCCATCGCGCTCATGCTGTCCATCGATGCCAAGTTCTGGGGCGTGGTGGTGATGGGCGGCGCCGTGATCATCCTGTTCTTCCTGCCGTGGCTCGACCACAGCCCCGTGAAGTCCATCCGCTACCGCCCGAGCTGGCACAAGTACCTGTACGGCATCTTCGTGATCAACTTCGTGGCCCTCGCGTACCTGGGCGTGCAGCCCCCGTCGCCGATCGGCGAACGCGTCTCGCAGGTGGGCACGCTGTTCTACTTCGGCTTCTTCCTGCTCATGCCCTGGTGGAGCCGCCTCGGCGAACCCAAGCCGGTGCCTGACCGCGTGACCTTCGCCGCGCACTGAGCGGGCCGGAACGACGACCATGAAAAAAATCATCCTCACGTTGATCGCCTCGCTCGGGTTCGCCCTGGGCGCGCACGCCGCAGAAGGCGGCATCGCCTGGGACAAGGCCCCGGTGCGCACGAACGACACGGCCTCGCTGCAGAACGGCGCCAAGATCTTCGTCAACTACTGCCTGAGCTGCCATTCCGCCGCCTTCATGCGCTACAACCGCCTGAAGGACATCGGCCTCACCGACCAGCAGGTCAAGGACAACCTGCTCTTCACCACCGACAAGGTCGGCGAGACGATGAAGGCCACCATCGATCCGCGGCAGGCCAAGGACTGGTTCGGCGCCAACCCGCCGGACCTCACCGTGATCGCGCGTTCGCGCGCCGGGCACAACGGCACCGGAGCGGACTACCTCTACACGTTCCTGCGCACGTTCTACCGCGACGAGACGAAGGCCACGGGCTGGAACAACCTCGCTTTCCCGAGCGTGGGCATGCCGCACGCGCTGTGGCAACTGCAGGGCGATCGCCGTCCGGTTTTCGAGGAACACGAGAGCCACGGACACAAAACCCAGGTATTCAAAGGCTGGGAACAGCTGACTCCGGGTACCATGTCGCCCCTCCAGTACGACGAGACCGTGGGTGATCTCGTCAACTACCTGCAGTGGATGGCCGAGCCAGCGCAAAATACGCGGGTTCGCGTCGGGGTGTGGGTGCTGATCTTCCTCGGCATCTTCACCGTGATCGCCTGGCGGCTCAATGCGGCGTTCTGGAAGGACGTCAAGTAAGCTTGCGCCTCCGCATGCCGCATCAGCGCCGCCTCCGTGCGGCGCATTTCGCTTTCCAGAGTGGACGCTCACGCGCCCACTCTTTTTGATTTTTAGGAGCTTCCCACCATGATGGTGCTTTATTCGGGTACGACCTGTCCTTTCTCCCATCGCTGCCGCTTCGTCCTGTTCGAAAAGGGCATGGACTTCGAGATCCGCGATGTGGACCTGTACAACAAGCCCGAAGACATCAACGTGATGAACCCCTACGGCCAGGTGCCCATCCTTGTCGAGCGCGACCTCATCCTGTATGAGTCGAACATCATCAACGAGTACATCGACGAGCGCTTCCCGCACCCGCAGCTGATGCCTGGCGACCCGGTCGACCGTGCCCGCGTGCGCCTGTTCCTGCTCAACTTCGAAAAGGAACTGTTCGTCCACGTGAACGTGCTGGAGTCGCGCGCAACCAAGGGCAACGAGAAGGCGCTCGAAAAGGCCCGCTCGCACATCCGCGACCGCCTCACGCAGCTGGCCCCGGTGTTCCTCAAGAACAAGTACATGCTGGGCGAGAATTTCTCGATGCTCGACGTCGCCATCGCGCCGCTGCTCTGGCGCCTGGACTACTATGGCATCGAGCTGTCCAAGAATGCGGCCCCGCTGCTGAAGTACGCCGAGCGCATCTTCTCGCGCCCGGCCTACATCGAAGCGCTGACGCCTTCCGAGAAAGTCATGCGCAAGTAAGCGCCGCTGCTGCACCCTGCCTACCCGCTTCCCTTCCGAAACGCCGACATGATGAACGCCCAGGACTCCACTTCCACGCGCCCCTACCTGATCCGGGCCCTGTACGAGTGGTGCACCGACAATGGCTTCACGCCCTACATCGCGGTGCGCGTGGACGACTCGGTCCAGGTGCCGCGCGAATATGTGAAGGATGGCGAAATCGTGCTCAACGTCAGCTACGACGCCACCAGCGCGCTGCAGCTGGGCAATGATTTCATCGAGTTCAAGGCCCGTTTCGGCGGCAAGCCGCGCGACATCATGGTGCCCATCGGGCGCGTGATCGCGATCTATGCCCGCGAGAACGGCCAGGGCATGGCCTTTCCTCCGCCGGTGGATGTGCTCTCGCCGGGGGCCTTGCCGCCCGGTGCGGTGTCCAGCCTGCTGGACGCCGGCGGTGCTCCCACCGGAGGTGCGCTCGAACCTGCGGAGGGCGACGACCGCGTGGTGCAGCTCGTTCCGTCCGAGGGCGGCACTTCCTCTCCTTCGGACGAGCCTCCGCGCGGCCCCGGCCCGGCTGCGTCGGGTGGACGTCCGTCGCTCAAGCGCGTCAAGTGATCCCGGCGCCCGCTGCGCCCCGGCCCCGCCAAGGGGCTGTGCGGCGCGGTAGAATGCGCGCTTCGCCGATTTAGCTCAGTTGGTAGAGCACCCGCCTTGTAAGCGGAAGGTCGTCAGTTCGATCCCGACAATCGGCACCATCTTTTTGTTCCCGTTCGCCACCAGCGTGCCGCAGGGCCTCAGGTTTGGATTTTCAGGCGAATGGCGTTAACCTCCCACCCCCGAACGCGCAGATGCGCCTGCAAGGCAGGCAGCAACTGACGCACCTTGGCTGCCGCCGCATTGCTGCGGACCAGCAGGCACCACGTCGTGCCCTCGATCGGCCCTGCCTGGATGGCGGGCCGCAAGGTGGCGGGAATCAGCAACTCGATGGCCTTGAGCCGTTCGCTCGAGTCGCGCGTCAAGGCAGCCAGGCGGGCCAATGTGGGGGAGTCCTCGGTGGCCTGCAGCAGCGTGACGGCGTGGTGACGGCGGTTCATGGAAATGCGCCGCGCGGCGCGGAGAAACGAAGTGCAGTTGATTATCACGGACGCCTGGCTGGCGCGCAGCCGGGCCATCCATCTCTCGGGCCTGCGGCTGGCGGTGGCCGGCCTGGTGCTCTCGGTGCTGGTCATGCTGGTGGCGGCCTTGCTCTACCACTGGGTGTTCCTGAAGGGGGCCCGCGAAGGCTGGCCGGTGGTCGGTTCGCTGGTGCGGCTGGCCGCGCGCGACGAGATGGCCGAACGCGACCGGTTCATGCGGGCGAACCTCGACGCGATGGCCCGCAAGGTCGGCGAGAT
Source organism: Acidovorax sp. NCPPB 4044 (assembly GCF_028069655.1). NCBI lineage: Bacteria > Pseudomonadati > Pseudomonadota > Betaproteobacteria > Burkholderiales > Comamonadaceae > Acidovorax > Acidovorax sp. NCPPB 4044. Next base: position 3,431,010 of record NZ_JAMCOS010000001.1, on the reverse strand, counting down.
GCAGGCGCGCATGCTGCAGCTCGAATCGCTCGGCGAGCGGGTGTCCGGCCTGGCGGGCATGCCGGCCACTGAGTTCACCCGCCCACCGGGGCAGGGCGGGGCGCTGGTCTCCAGCCGCCCGATGGACATGGAAGAACTGCAGAGCACGCTGGATGCCCTGTCCCAGCTCACCGACCGCCGGGTGGACCTGCTGACCGTGGTCGAATCGCGCCTGTTCGACCAGCACATCCGCAAGAACATGGTGCCCACCCAGGAGCCCGTCCTCGGCAAGTCCGCCGGGTCGCCCTTCGGCTGGCGCATCGACCCGTTCACGGGCCAGTCGGCCCTGCACACCGGGCTGGACTTCCAGGCCGACACGGGCACCCCCATCCTGGCGGCCGCGGGCGGCGTGGTGGTGGCGCAGGAATACCACCCCGCCTACGGCAACATGATCGAGGTCGACCACGGCAACCAGTTGGTCACGCGGTACGCGCATGCCTCCCGCACGCTCGTCAAGCGCGGCGATCTGGTGCGCCGGGGGCAGAAGATCGCCGAGGTCGGGACCACCGGCCGTTCCACCGGGCCGCACCTGCATTTCGAGGTGCTGGTGCAGGGCGTTCCGCAGGATCCGCAGAAATTCCTGCATGCCGGCGCGACGGGCGCCCCTGCGGACCAGCGGGTGGCGGCGAAGGCACCCACGCCTCGCAGGTAAAATCGCGCGCTCCGGAATCGCTGCCCCTGGTTGCATAACTTGCAAGCGGTGGCGGTGGCCCCCATCTGAACCCACTTCATCATTAGGGATTCGGGTCGCGGCACCTGCCCCAGGGCAGGCCGCGGTCCTGTTCGCATGGCCTCCAACTTCCTCACCAAACTATTCGGCAGCCGCAACGACCGGCTCCTCAAGCAATACCGCAAGACGGTGGCCCGCATCAATGCGATGGAGCCCGATTACGAGAAGCTGAGCGACGAAGCCCTGCGCGCCAAGACGGTGGAGTTCCAGGGCCGCGTCGCCAAGGGCGAATCGCTCGACGACCTGCTGCCCGAGGCCTTCGCCGTCGTCCGCGAGGCTTCCAAGCGCGTGATGAAGATGCGGCACTTCGACGTGCAGCTCCTGGGCGGCATGGCGCTGCACCACGGCAAGATCTCCGAAATGCGCACGGGCGAGGGCAAGACCCTCACTGCGACGTTGCCGGTGTACCTGAACGCGCTGGCCGGCAAGGGCGTGCATGTGGTGACCGTGAACGATTACCTCGCCAGCCGCGACGCGCGCTGGATGGGCCGGCTCTACAACTTCCTGGGCCTGACCGTCGGCATCAACCTGCCGCAGGCGCCGCGCGAGGAAAAGCAGGCCGCCTACGCCGCCGACATCACCTACGGCACCAACAACGAATACGGCTTCGACTACCTGCGCGACAACATGGTCTACGAGGCACGCGACCGTGTGCAGCGCATACTGAACTACGCCATCGTGGACGAGGTGGACTCGATCCTGATCGACGAGGCGCGCACGCCGCTGATCATCAGCGGCCAGGCGGAAGACCACACGGCGATGTATGTCGCCATGAACAAGGTCGTGCCGATGCTCGTGCGCCAGGAAGGCGAGGCTGATCCCCGCACGGGCGAGGGCGTGACCAAGCCGGGCGACTTCACGCTCGACGAGAAGACCCACCAGGTCTTCCTCACCGAGCAGGGCCATGAAACGGCCGAACGCGTGCTCGCGGACCAGGGCCTGATCGCCGAGGGCGCCTCGCTCTACGATCCCGCCAACATCACGCTCATGCACCACCTGTATGCGGCGCTGCGGGCCAACCACCTCTACCACCGCGACCAGCACTACGTGGTGCAGAGCGGCGAGATCGTCATCGTGGACGAGTTCACCGGCCGCCTCATGGCCGGCCGCCGCTGGAGCGAAGGCCTGCACCAGGCCGTGGAAGCCAAGGAAGGCGTGGAGATCCAGGCCGAGAACCAGACCCTGGCCTCGATCACCTTCCAGAACTACTTCCGTCTCTACGGCAAGCTTTCGGGCATGACGGGCACGGCCGACACCGAGGCCTACGAATTCCAGGAAATCTACGGGCTCGAGACCGTGGTGATCCCGCCCAACCGTCCGAGCAAGCGCGACGACCAGCTCGACCGCGTCTACAAGACCACGCGCGAGAAGTACGAGGCGGCCATCCAGGACATCCGCGAATGCCACGAGCGCGGCCAGCCCGTGCTGGTGGGCACGACGTCCATCGAGAATTCGGAAATCATCGACCAGCTGCTGCAGAAGGCGGGGCTGCCCCACCAGGTGCTCAACGCCAAGCAGCACGCCCGCGAGGCCGACATCGTCGCGCAGGCCGGCCGTGCCGGCATGATCACGATCGCCACCAACATGGCGGGCCGCGGCACCGACATCGTGCTGGGCGGCAACATCGAGAAGGAAGTCACTGCGATCGAAGAGGACGAGTCCCTGGACGACGCGGGCAAGGAAGCCCGCATCGCCGCACTGCGTGCAGAGTGGGCCGTGGACAACGAGAAGATCAAGGCCCTGGGCGGCCTGCGCATCATCGCCACCGAACGCCACGAGTCGCGCCGCATCGACAACCAGCTGCGCGGCCGCTCGGGCCGCCAGGGCGATCCCGGCTCCTCGCGTTTCTACCTGAGCCTGGACGATTCGCTCATGCGCATCTTCGCGGGCGACCGCGTGAAGTCGATCATGGAGCGGCTCAAGATGCCCGACGGCGAGGCCATCGAGGCCGGCATCGTCACGCGCAGCATCGAATCCGCGCAGCGCAAGGTCGAGGCCCGCAACTTCGACGTGCGCAAGCAGCTGCTCGAATACGACGACGTGGCCAACGACCAGCGCAAGGTGATCTACCAGCAGCGCAACGAGATCCTCGATGCCGCGGACCTCTCCGCCGTGATCGCCGGCATGCGCGAAGCTTGCCTGACCGACATCGTGCGCCAGTACGTGCCCGCCGAATCGGTGGAAGAGCAGTGGGACCTGCCGGCGCTCGAAAAGGCCCTGGCCGACGAATGGCAGATCCAGCTCGCGCTGCAGCAGGAAGTGGAAAGCGCCCAGGCCATCACCGACGACGAGATCCTCGACAAGGTCGTCGCCGCCGGCCATGCCGCATTCCAGGCGAAGGTGGACCTGGTGGGCCAGGAGAACTTCCACCAGTTCGAGCGCGCCGTGCTGCTGCAGAGCTTCGACTCGAACTGGCGCGACCACCTTTCGGCACTCGACTACCTGCGCCAGGGCATCCACCTGCGCGGCTATGCGCAGAAGCAGCCCAAGCAGGAATACAAGCGCGAGGCCTTCGAGCTGTTCCGCCAGCTCATCGACCAGGTCAAGAACGAGGTCACGCGCATCCTGCTGACCGTGCAGGTGCAGTCGCCGTCGGAGCTGGACCAGGCTGCCGAAGCCCTGGAAAGCCGCGCGGAACAGATCGCCAACGTGACCTACACCGCGCCGACCGAAACCGGCGAACCCGAGGTCACGTTCGACCCGCGGACGCAACCGGGTGCGGGCGGCAACGACGGCCTCAACCTGCCCGAAGGCGTGCGTGTGGGCCGCAACGATCCCTGCCCGTGCGGCAGCGGCAAGAAGTACAAGCAGTGCCACGGCAAGCTCGCCTGACGGTGCGCTGAAGCCTGCGTCTTCGCTGCATGGGCCGCCGCAATGCGGCCCATGCCACGTCCCGGCGGCGCTGCGGCCCGACTGCTGCGCCCCTTTTCACCCAAGGATTTCCGCATGCCCGTGAACCTCTCCGCCCCCGTTGCCTCCGATCTGCATCCGGTCGCCGGCGTCCGCATCGGCGTCGCCGAAGCCGGCGTCCGCAAGGTGGGGCGCAAGGACGTGACCGTGTTCCTGCTGGACGAAGGTGCCGCCGTCGCTGGCGTCTTCACGCAGAACCGTTTCTGCGCCGCACCCGTGCAGGTGTGCCGGGAGCACCTGGCCCAGGGCACGCAGATCCGCGCCATCGTGGTCAACACCGGCAACGCCAATGCGGGCACGGGGGCCGACGGCCTCGCGCGGGCCCGCGCGACCTGCGATGCGCTGGCCGCGCAACTGGGCGTCGATGCCGCGCAGATCCTGCCGTTCTCGACCGGCGTGATCATGGAGCCGCTGCCCCACGACCGCATCGTCGCCGGCCTGCCGGCAGCGATCGCCGATGCGCAGCCTGCGCACTGGGCCCGCGCCGCCGAAGGCATCATGACCACGGACACGCTGCCCAAGGCCTTCAGCACGCAGGTGCAGATCGGCGGCGCCACCGTCACCGTGACCGGCATTTCCAAGGGCGCGGGCATGATCCGTCCCAACATGGCGACCATGCTGGGCTTCCTGGCCACCGATGCCCGCATCGCTCCCGGGCTGGTGCAGCCGCTCGTGCGCGAACTGGCCGACCAGTCGTTCAACCGCATCACCATCGACGGCGACACGTCCACCAACGATTCGTTCGTGCTGATGGCCACGCAGCGCGCGGACCATGCCGTGATCGATTCCCTGGACAGCGCCGAGGGCCAGGCCCTGCATGCCGCGCTGCGCGAAGTGGCGCAGAAGCTCGCGCAGGCCATCGTGCGCGACGGCGAGGGTGCCACCAAGTTCATCGCCATCCGCGTGGAAGGCGGCCGCACGGCCGAGGAATGCCGCAAGGTGGGCTACGCCATCGCGCATTCGCCGCTCGTGAAGACGGCCTTCTTCGCCAGCGACCCGAACCTGGGCCGCATCCTGGCTGCCGTGGGCTATGCGGGCATCGACGATCTCGACCAGACCCGCATCGACCTGCACCTGGACGACGTGCATGTGGCCGTGCAGGGCGGGCGCCACCCGGCCTACCGCGAGGAGGACGGCCAGCGCGTGATGAAGCAGAGCGAGATCACCGTGCGCGTGGGGCTGGGCCGTGGCGAGGCCGCCGACACCGTGTGGACCTGCGACCTGAGCCACGACTACGTGACCATCAACGCCGACTACCGCTCCTGAACGGGGCCCGCCGGGCCGCGCGCGACTCTCTTCCGAACCCATGAACGATCGATTCGAACACCTCCTGCTGCGCGCCGAGCAGCTCATCGACCGCATCGAGTCGGTGCTGCCCCGGCCCCTCGCAGCGCCTGCGGACTGGAACGCCTCCGTGGCCTGGCGCTACCGCCGGCGCGGCGGCGGCCACGGCGCGCTGGAGCCGGTGCGGCACGTCGCGAGCATCGCGCTGGACGACCTCCAGGAGATCGACGCGCAGAAGGAAAAGATCGAGCGCAATACGCTGCAGTTCGTCGAAGGCCGGCCGGCCAACAACGTGCTGCTGACGGGCGCGCGCGGCACCGGCAAATCCTCCCTCATCAAGGCCTGCCTCCAGACCCACGCGAGCCGCGGCCTGCGGCTCATCGAGGTGGACAAGGCGGACCTCACCGACCTGCCCGACATCGTGGACGTGGTGGCCGGCCGGCCCGAGAAATTCATCATCTATTGCGACGACCTGAGCTTCGAAGAAGGCGAATCGGGCTACAAGGCGCTGAAGTCGATCCTGGACGGTTCCGTCTCCGCCTCGGCGCCGAACGTGCTGGTGTATGCCACCAGCAATCGGCGGCACCTGCTGCCCGAGTACATGAAGGAAAACCTCAGCTACACGCACACCGAGGACGGCGAGGTGCATCCGGGCGAAGTGGTGGAGGAGAAGATCTCGCTGTCCGAGCGCTTCGGCCTCTGGATCAGTTTCTACCCGTTCAGCCAGCAGGAATACCTGGCCATCGTGGCGCAGTGGCTGTCCGCGCTCGGCGTGCCGGCGCAGGCCATCGAGGCGGCCCGGCCCGCGGCCCTGGTCTGGGCGCTGGAGCGGGGCTCCCGCAGCGGGCGCGTGGCCTACCAGTTCGCCCGCGACTTCGCGGGCCGTGCTCATGGCTGAGGCCGGCGCAGCGCCCGCCGGCGCCACGCCGCGCAAGCACACCGAAGTGGCCGTGGGCATCCTGTTCCGCGGCGACGGCGCGATGCTCCTGTCCACCCGCCCGCCAGGCAAGCCGTACGCGGGCTACTGGGAGTTTCCGGGCGGCAAGCTGGAGGCTGGAGAGACCGTGGAGCAGGCCCTGCGCCGGGAACTGCTCGAAGAGCTGGGCGTCACCATCGGCCCCGCTGAGGTCTGGAAGGTGACCGAGCACGACTATCCGCACGCGCTCGTGCGGCTGCACTGGTGCAAGGTGCACGCCTGGACCGGTGAATTCGAGATGCGCGAGGGCCAGTCCATGGCTTGGCAGCAATGGCCGCTGGAGGTGTCGCCGGTATTGCCTGGGGCATACCCGGTGCTGCAATGGCTGGCCGAAGAGCGTGGCCTGCCGTTCGATATCAGGGCGATCGCATCTAAATCCTCGGCCGCAAGCGATGAGAGAAACTCGAGCGCTGACACTCCATAGCCCCCGCCAGGGGCCAGCGCTGCCCCATGACCCTGCTGGAACATCTGCAAAGCATCCCCGATCCGCGCGTGCAGCGCACCCGGCGCCATGAATTGCAGTCGCTGCTGACGGTGGCGCTGTGCGCCACCCTCGCGGGGGCGGACAACTGGGTGGAGGTGGCCGAGTTCGGCCAACAGCACGAGGGCTGGTTCGCCCGTATCGTGCCCTTGCCCTCAGGCATCGCCTCGCACGATACCTTCGCACGGGTCTTTCGCCTGCTGCAGGCCCAGCCACTGGAGCACGCCTGCCAGCAATGGTTGCAAGAGCTGGCCGGACAAGTGCAGGGCACGGTGGCCATCGACGGCAAGAGCGTGCGCGGCAGCGCCAAGGCAGACAGGCCCCGGGCGCTGCATCTGGTCAGCGCCTGGGCCGCCGACATGGGGCTGCTGCTGGGCCAGTGCCAAGTCGATGGCAAGAGCAACGAGATCACGGCCATCCCGCAACTGCTGCAGTTGCTGCATCTGGCCGGGTGCATCGTCACCATCGACGCCATGGGCTGCCAAAAGGAGATTGCCGCGCAGTTGCAAGAGCAGGGCGCGGATTACGTGCTGAGCCTGAAGGCCAACCAGCGGCATCTGCACGCCGTGGTGCAAAAGCACTTCGAGGGCGCAGGCCTGCAACAGCAGGCGCAGGCAGAGCGGGAGTCGCCCGAGGCCCCTGAGCTGCAGGAGAACGTGTACGTGGAGAGCTTCAGGGGGCACGGACGCCAGGAGCGGCGCAGCTACCGGGTGCATCCCATCCCCGAGGCGCTGCGGCGCGCGGCAGCCCACTGGCCGGGACTGAAAGGCGTGGTGCGGGTAGAGCGAGAGCGCCAGCAGAAGGGACAGCCAACAGGCCATGAGGCCAGCCGGGAGGTCAGCTACTACCTGAGCAGCCTACCCGAGAGTACGCCGGCACACGTGCTGGCGCACAGCATCCGGGCGCACTGGAGCGTGGAGAACCAGTTGCACTGGAGCCTGGACGTGGCCCTGCGCGAGGATGCCGCGCAGAGCTACAAGGACCAGGGGCCGTACAACCAAGCGCTGCTCAGGCGCATGGCCCTGCAGATGCTCAAGAGCGACACGAGCGTGAAGATCGGTCTGCAGGCCAAGCGCAAGCGTGCGGGCTGGAATCTGGACTATCTGGCTGCTCTACTGGGACTATCGCGTTAGATGCGATCGCCCTGCGTTCGATATCGATTTGCTACAAAAACAATAGCAAACTATTCAATGGATCCGGCGGCATGGAGCATGAAACATCCACATCCGCCTGAATGAAGAGGTTCAATGCTCCCGGGGCGGGGGCTGGTGGTCGCCGAACCCGTCCTCGTCCGGCGGAGCCTCGGCGGACATGCGGAAATCCTCGGAAGCCCACGCCCCGAAGTCGATCTGCTGGCAGCGATCGCTGCAGAACGGGCGGTAGGGGTTGGCGGGTGCGTATAGGCTCTTGCCACCGCAGGTGGGGCAGTCCACCCACAGGGCACGTTGCGGGGCGGGGGCGGCCCCTTCTTCCTGGCGGGGATCGTCGTCTTGGCTGGCGGACATGGGGTTCTTGAAGCGGCGGGTTGCGGCCGGACTCACGCGCAGAGCGTGAGTTCGAACGCGGCGTCTTCCTGCACCGGCTGCAGTTTGCCGTCGGTCTCCTGCCGCATGAGCCGCACGGAAACGATGAGGCGGTTGCCGCTGATCTCCGGCACCATGTTCCACGCCGGGTCGATCCGCAACCGCAGGAGCTGGAAGGTGCGGCCCTGGGGCAGGGTCTGCTGGAACTGGCCATGGTCGGCGGCCACCTTCTGCGGAACGCCGGAGTCGCGCAGCAGCTTCAGCAGCACGTACAGCGATTCGGCCAGCGGCGCGAGGTGGTTGGCCCAGCCTTCCAGGTCATGCTGGCGCTTTTCGGGCGAGTGGTGCTGCCAGGCGTAATACGCCGGCAGGTCGAAGCCGCAGGTGCCGCCGGGAATGCCCACCCGGCTGCGGATGCTCATCAGCCATTCGTTTTCCGTGAGCGGCTGGCCCGTCTTGCCGGTCTGCGCATTGAGGGCGGAGAAACAGTGGTCGAGCTGTGCGATGACGCTGTCGAGCACGGCCTCGGAGATCGAGGGATTGCCGCGGTAGCTGTCGAGCTGGTGGCGGTGCTTTTCGAGGTCCTTCAGAACGTCGGTCTTCAGGTCGGCCCGGGCCGCCACATCCATGATCTCGAACAGGGTCACCAGCGCGAAGTGGTGGTCCAGAGGATGGGAGCGGGGAATCAGCTCGCCCAGGCGCCGGAAAAGCTGCTCCAGCCGCAGGTAGGTTCTGAGGCGTTCGTTGAAAGGGTATTCGTAAAGGATCACGCTGCAGGGTTCCTGGGGGCACACGGCTGGCGCTGCCAGCTTCGCGCGTCCGATATCTCCGGCATCATAGCCCGAAGCCATCGGCGATTCGCCGTACCTCCGTCCGCAGCGTTTCAAGAGGTATTCCATCGTTGTGCAGCACCAGGTCGGCGATGGATCGCCGCATGGCGCGCGGTGCCTGCGAGGCGATGATGGACTCCACCACTTCCCGCGCCAGGCCATTGCGGGCCTGCACGCGGGCCACCTGCGTGGCCTCCGAGCAATCCACCACCAGGATCCGGTCCAGCACCGGCGGCCAGCGCGGCGATTCGGCCAGCAATGGAATGTCGAAAACGACCACCCGCGCGCCCGCCGCCACGGCCTGCTCCGCCGCGGCGTGGATGGCCTGCCCGACCACCGGGTGGACGATGGCTTCCAGCCGCTGGCGCGCACCCGCATCGCGGAAGGCCAGTTCGCGCATGCGGGCCCTGTCCATGGCGCCGTCGGCACCGATCAGGCCGTCGCCGAAAGCGGCCCGGATGGCGGGAATGGCGATGCCGCCTGCGGCCGTGGCGGCCCGTGCCATCTGGTCCGCATCGATCAGCGCGGCCCCGAAGCCTTCGAGCCACTGGCCGACCGTCGTCTTGCCGCTGCCGATGCCGCCCGTGAGGCCCAGCCTCAAGGCAGGCCGGCGGCTGCTGGGGGCATTCACAACCCGAGCGTTCCCAGGATGGTCCGCATGACGTTTTCAGGCCCGAACAGCATGGCGGTCAGCCCGGCACCCACCAGGAAGGGGCCGAAGGGGATGTAGCCGCCTTCGCGCAGGCCCTTGCCGAGTTTCATGCCGATGCCGATCACCGCGCCGATCACCGACGCCATCAGGATGATGGGCACGAGGGCCTGCCAGCCGAACCAGGCGCCCAGCGCCGCGAACAGCTTGAAGTCGCCGTACCCCATGCCTTCCTTGCCCGTCGCCAGCTTGAACCCCCAGTACACCGCCCACAGCGACAGGTATCCGGCCGCCGCGCCGAAGAGGGACTCAGACAGGGGCACGGCAGTCCACTGGAGTGCCGAGGCCAGCAGGCCGGCCCACAGCAGCGGCAACGTGATGTCGTCGGGCAGCAGCGTGGTGTCCCAGTCGATGAACGCCAGCGCGACCAGCGCCGCCGAAAAGCCGCACCATGCCGCCGCCGTGGGCGTAGCGCCCCACCGCCATGCGCAGAAGCCGAACAGCAGCCCGGTGGCGAGCTCGACCGCCGGGTAGCGTGGGCTGATGCGGGTCTTGCAGGCGGCGCATCGGCCTCGGAGACCGATATAGCTCAGCACCGGGACATTCTCGAACCACCGCACTTCATGGCCGCATGCCGGGCACCGCGAGCGTGGGGTCCAGAGATTGAAGGTGTCCGCAGGGGGCTCGGCGGGTGCCGAGGCCCCGGCGGCGGCAGCGGGTTGGGAGCGCAGGTAATCCGCGCACTCGGCCGCCCATTGGCGCTCCATCATGCGCGGAAGGCGGTGGATGACGACGTTGAGGAAACTGCCGATCAACAGACCGACGAGGCCGAATACCGCGGCCTCCAGCCAGGGCTCGAAACCCATCAGACCACCTGGCCCAGCTTGAAGATGGGCAGGTACATCGACACCACGATGCCGCCGATGATCGTTCCGAGGAACACGATGATGATCGGCTCCATGAGGCTCGACAGGCCGGCGACCATTTCATCGACTTCTTCTTCGTAGAAGTCGGCCGCCTTGCCCAGCATGTGGTCGATCGATCCGGATTCCTCGCCGATGGCGCACATCTGGATCACCATGGACGGGAATACGTTCGCGTTGCCCATGGCCGCGGTCAGGCTCGTGCCCGTGGAGACTTCCTGCTGGATCTTCTCGGTGGCGATGGCATACACCGAATTACCGGAGGCGCCGCCCACGGAGTCGAGCGCTTCCACCAGCGGGACGCCGGCCGCGAACATCGTGGACAGTGTCCGGGTCCAGCGGGCCACGCAGGACTTGTCGATCAGGGAGCCGAAGACCGGCAGGCGCAGCAGCAACCGGTCCATGAACATCTGCATCTTCTCGCTGCGGCGCCATGCCTGCAGGAAGAAGTAGAACCCACCGCCCAGGATGCCGAAGATGAGCCACCACCATTTGACGAAAACCTCGCTGACCGCCATCACGAACAGCGTCGGCGCCGGAAGATCGGCCCCGAAGGAGGTGAACACTTCCTTGAAGGCCGGAATCACGAAGATCATGATCACCGTCACCACGACAAAGGCCACGATGATCACGGCCGTCGGATACATGAGCGCGGAACGGATCTTGGACTTGATGGCCTCGGTCTTCTCCATGTAGAGCGCCAAGCGGTCGAGCAGCGCTTCGAGAATACCGGCGGCTTCGCCGGCCTCGACCAGGTTGCAATACAGGCTGTCGAAGTACCGGGGGTATTTGCGGAAGGCCGCGTTGAGCGAGGTTCCGGTTTCCACATCGGCCCGGATGTCGTTGAGCAGCTTGGTGACGCTGGCGTTGGTATTGCCCCGTCCCACGATGTCGAAGGACTGCAGCAACGGTACGCCTGCCTTCATCATCGTGGCCATCTGCCGCGTGAAGAGTGCGATGTCCTTCGGCTTGATCTTCTTGCCGCTGCGCATGCGGCGCTTCTTGATCTTGGTGGGGAGCACACCCTGGCGCCGCAGGGTGGCCTGGACCTGGTTCTCGCCCACGGCGCGCACTTCGCCCCGGACGATCTTGCCGTGGCGGTCCTTGCCTTCCCACTCGAAAACGAAATCCTTGATGTCCCTGGATGCGGCGGTTGCCATGGCGGCCTCTTGAGGTGGTTGCAGCTTGTTATTCGTTGGTCACGGCCAGCACCTCTTCAAGGGAGGTCAGGCCCTGCTTGGCCTTGTGGAGTCCTGATTCGCGCAGGCTCCGCACGCCTTCGGCACGTGCCTGCGCAGCAATCTCCAGCGCGCTGCCGTCGCGCAGGATGATGCGTTGGATTTCTTCGGTGATCGGCATGACCTGGTAGATGCCCACCCGGCCCTTGTATCCGTTGTTGCAGGCGGAGCATCCCACCGGCCGGTAGGTCACCCAGGTGCCGTCGATCTCTTCGTCCTTGTAGCCGGCTTCGAGCAGGGTTTCGTGCGGAATGTCCGCTGGCGCCTTGCAGGCAGGGCACAGCCGCCGCGCGAGCCGTTGCGCCGTGATCAGGATCACGCTCGAAGCGATGTTGAAGGGCGCGATGCCCATGTTCCGCATCCGAGTGAGCGTGGTGGGTGCATCGTTGGTGTGCAGCGTGGATAGCACCAGATGGCCTGTCTGGGCCGCCTTGATGGAGATGTCCGCCGTTTCCAGATCCCGGATTTCCCCCACCATGATGATGTCGGGATCCTGGCGCAGGAAAGACTTCAGCGCGGTGGCGAAGGTCAGCCCCGCTTTTTCATTCACGTTGACCTGGTTGACGCCGGGCAGGTTGATTTCGGATGGGTCTTCTGCCGTGGCGATGTTGACGCCCGCTTTGTTCAGCAGGTTCAGGCACGTGTAGAGCGACACGGTCTTACCGGATCCGGTAGGCCCAGTCACCAGAATCATTCCGTAGGGCCGGCCGATGGCGTGCAGCAGTCGCTCTTTCTCTTCGGGGTCGTAGCCCAGCGCATCGATCCCCATCTTGGCGCTGCTCGGGTCCAGGATACGGATCACGATCTTTTCGCCGAACAGGGTGGGGAGGGTACTGACCCGGAAGTCGATGACCCGGTCCGGACCGACCTTGAGCTTCATGCGGCCATCCTGGGGCACGCGTTTCTCGGAGATGTCTAGCCGCGAGATCACCTTGATGCGCGAGGCCAGCTTTTCCTTGATGGCGACGGGGGGCGATGCGATCTCCCTCAGCTCGCCGTCAATGCGGAACCGGACGCGGTAGTTGTGCTCGTAGGGCTCGAAGTGCAGGTCGGACGCGCGCATGTTGAACGCGTCCAGCAGCATCTTGTGCAGGAATTTGACGATGGGGGCATCTTCGACATCGTTCGTGCCCGAGTCCGCTGGATCGGGGGCTTCCTGCACGGACACGTCGTCGAATTCGAAATCGGCGCCACCGGACAGGTTCTCCATGGACTCCGCCACCGACTTCGTCGTGGCATCCACCAACTGGTTCAGCTTGTCGTATTCGGCAATGATCCAATCCACCCCCATCTGGGTCGTGAATTTGATCTTTTCGGCGGCTTCCTGATCGGTCGGATCCGCCGTGGCGACGATCAGGCGGTTGTTGCGCTTGTTGAGGGCGACAACCCGGTAGGCCTGGCAGATCTTTCCATCCAGTAGATCCTTGGGGAGTCGCTGAACATCGATCGCGTCGAGATCCAGCAGCGGCGCACCGAAGACCGAGGAGACCGTGTGGGCGAGATCCGCTGCGGAGACGACTCCGGAACTGGTGAGCTCTGCAATGAAGCTGGTCTTGTTGGTGCGAGATTTCCGGAAAACCTCTTCTGCAGCCTGCTGGCTGAGCTTTCCCGCGGACATCAATGCCCGCCCCAAACCGGGCAAAGCGATTACGTTTCCCTCTCGCAGGGCGGTATCGACAGCGGCCATGTAACCAGCAGAATCTTGTGGATGGAAAAGGAAACCATCCTATCATCGCGCTAGGGCAATAGGCTACAAGGGGTGGGGTGGGTGCAAGGAAACCACGCTGCCTGTGGATTCATTGAAAGTGAAAATTGGTCGGGGTGAGAGGATTCGAACCTCCGGCCTCTACGTCCCGAACGTAGCGCTCTACCAGGCTAAGCTACACCCCGTTTGTCGGCCGGCAGGGCCGTGATTTACACGCGCCGGTCTAGTAGCTGAGATGCCAATTGTAGCAAACCTTCGGTGTATTTATTCGAGGGAAGCAGGGCCAGCGACTGGATCGCGATCTGCGCCTGAGCGGCCGCAGCCGCCCTCGTCGCTTCAAGTGCGCCGGTCTGCTTGACGATGGACAGAATGGTGGGAAGTTCGTCGATGGAGCCATGCTGAATTGCGGTTTCGATCAGCTGACGCTGACTCGCGTCTCCGCGCTGCATGGCGATGATCAGGGGAAGTGTCACTTTTCCCTCGCGAAGATCGTCGCCGAGATTCTTTCCCATTTCGGCACTGTTTCCGTCGTAGTCCAGCACGTCGTCAATCACCTGGAAGGCGGTGCCGAGCGCTTGCCCGTATTCCGCGCAGGCAATCTCGACATCGCGGCTGGCTCCTGCCAGTACGGCGGCAAGGCGGGCGCTGGCCTCGAACAGCTTGGCTGTTTTGGAGCGGATGACTTCCAGGTAGCCTTGCTCGTCGAGCGTCGCGTCATGGGTGTTCATCAGTTGCTGGACCTCGCCTTCCGCAATGATGTTGGTGGCTTCGGAAAGAATTTGCATGACGCGCATGTCGTCTGCATCCACCA